>NZ_SOFW01000020.1:0-243544 GCF_004402315.1 Cryobacterium sp. TMT1-3 | reverse complement strand
GGAGCGCCGGGACGAGTGAATCCGGGGCGTGCGCCGCCGGCTCCACCCGGGGCGCCGCCGGGGCGCTGGAAGGCGCCTGGACGCTGACCGAAACCGGTCGGGCGTGCAGCCTGGCCGGGTCCGCCGGGGCGCGGGGCGCCGGGGCGAGGTGCCGGAGGGCGGGGAATATTGCTCGGGGTGGGGGTTGCCGGGCGCTGGCCCATGCCCTGCGCGCTCGCGAACGGGTTGTTGCCCGGGCGCGGCGGCTGAGCGGGACGCTGGCCCATGCCCTGGTTGCTGGCGAACGGGTTGTTACCCGGTCGTGCCGCTCCGGGGCGAGGCATGCCCGGCTTGACCGGCGTAGCCGATCCTTCCGTGGCCTTCGCGGCCGGGGTGTCGGTGCTCGGCTTCGCAGCGGCCTCAGCGGCGGCGGCCTTGTCGGCGGCAGCAGCCTTCTCGGCAGCGGCAGCCTTCTCAGCGGCCTGAGTCTGGCGCTCGGCAACGGTGAGCGGCGCGGCCGGAAGAGGTGCAGCATCCGCAGAAGGAGCAGTTTCGGCAACAACCGGTGCAACCGGCTCGGCGACCGGCTTGGGGCCGGGACGAGCACCCGGCTTGGCGCCGTGGCTCGGACGAGCCGGCGTTGCCTTCGTGGTGGCAGCAGCGGCTGCGCCAGCGGCAGGCGCGGGTGACGCAGCCTTGGCGGCGGCACTTTCCGCCTCGAGAGCGGCGCGAAGGCGGCGCGCTACTGGCGGTTCAACGCTGGAGGACGGTCCCTTGACGAACTCGCCCATTTCTTTCAATTTAGCAAGGGCTACCTTGCTGTCGACTCCGAGCTCGGTAGCGATCTCGTGTACGCGTGGTTTCGCAGCCACAATTCTCCTGTTCCGGGTCTGCACCCGGAAAGGGGCAGACCGTTAGTAACGGACGGGTCTCATTTCGAGCCGCTCATTAGTTATCCATAAGCCAATTCAGCCTGTTCTCTAGTTGTTTCGCGTCCAGCGACCTGGTCACACGAAAGGCACGCCCGAAAGCGTGTCGCCTTACGGCATCCTGAAAGCACGATTCACGGGCGTGCAGCCACGCACCTCTACCGGGGATTGTGGCGGTTTCATCCACCACAATTTCTGATTTCCCAGCAACGATCCGCAAAAGTGAGGATCGAGGGGCGCGCGAACGGCAGCCAATACACGTTCTTACGGACTCCATCGTACCCCCTATTCGGCGTCCTCCAGAATGCTGTCCGGCTGAATGTCGATTTTCGCGCCGGTGAGCTTGGCCGCGAGGCGGGCATTCTGGCCCTCTTTACCGATCGCGAGCGAGAGCTGGTAATCGGGCACGAGGGCCCGAACAGCCTTGATCGACTCATCGATCACATAGGCGCTCGTCACCTTGGCCGGAGACAGAGCGCTTGCGACGAAGGTCGCCAGGTCGGGCGAGAAGTCGACAATGTCGATCTTCTCGTTGTTCAACTCAACGGTCACGGCGCGCACGCGCTGGCCGAGTTCGCCGATGCAGGCGCCCTTGGCGTTGACGCCGGGCTCGGTCGCGCGCACGGCGATCTTGGTGCGGTGGCCGGCTTCGCGGGCGAGCGAGACGATCTCGACGACTCCGCTGGCGATCTCGGGTACCTCGAGGGCGAACAATTTGCGCACGAGCGAGGGGTGGGTGCGCGACACGGTGATCTGCGGGCCCTTGAGTCCGCGACCGACGGCCGTCACGAACACGCGAATGCGCGCACCGTGCACGTAGCTCTCGGTGGGAACCTGCTCCTCGGGGGGCATGATCGCTTCGATGGTACCGAGGTCCACGTGAATCATGCGTGGGTTCGGACCCTGCTGGATGATTCCGGCGACGATGTCACCCTCGCGGCCCTTGAACTCGCCGAGCACCGCGTCGTCGGCGAGGTCGCGCAGGCGCTGGTTGATGACCTGCTTCGCGGCGAAGGCGGCGATGCGACCGAAGTCGGTGGGGTTGTCAACGGCTTCGCCGATGACGTTGCCCTCATCGTCGTGCTCGGGGATGAAGATATCCACGTGCCCGGTCTTGCGGTCGAGAACGACGCGCGCTTCGGGGACTTCCTGAATATCATGCTTGGCTTCAGCAATTTTCGAAGCTTCAAACTTCGTGATGTCCTGCTGAATGTGCTTGACATAGGCGGTCAGAATCGCCTGTTCGATGATTTGCACGAGTTCCTCGAAGGGAATCTCTTTTTCGCGCTCCAGTAGCCGCAAAACACTGAGGTCGATGTCCATGGCCGGCCTCCTCTATTCAGATCTTGCCGCCGCGAAACCGCGCAGCGGGCTGGATACTACGGTACCCGAATCTGCGAGGCCTCGTCACCCACTTACTCCCGCCGGGGTGGGGTCAGCGGGTTCGCTGCAGAGCGGATGCGGCGGGCTGGGCCAGCCGGCAGCATCCGCTCTCGACAGCGCAGCGTTGAGTATTAGGCGAAGTGCTTGGCGATGTCGGCGACGTCGACCTGCTCGCGCTCGCCGGTGCGGCGGTTCCACAGTTCGACGATGCCGTCGGCGGCGCCGCGGCCCACGATGACGATCCACGGCACTCCGATGAGCTCAGCATCGCCGAACTTGACGCCGGGCGAGACCTTGCGACGATCGTCGTAGAGCACCTCGCGGCCGGTGGCCTCGATTGCGGCGACGACGGCCTCCGAGGTGTCGAAGACGATCTCGTCACGGCCGGTGGCGATCACGTGCACGTCGAACGGGGTAACTGATTCGGGCCAGATCAGGCCCTTTGCATCGTTGTTGAGTTCGGCGATGACCGCGAGGATGCGCGTGACGCCGATGCCGTATGAGCCCATCGTGACGGTGACCAGCTTGCCGTTCTCGTCGAGAACCTTGAGGCCGAGCACCTCGGCGTACTTGCGACCGAGCTGGAAGACGTGCCCGATTTCCATGCCGCGAATGAGTTCGACCGGGCCGGAGCCGTCGGGGGCCGGGTCGCCGGCGCGCACATCGGAGGCTTCGATCGTGTCATCGATGGCGAAGTCGCGACCGGCGACGAGGCCGAACACGTGACGGTTGTCTTCATTGGCGCCGGTGATCCACTCGGTGCCGGCGACAACGCGCGGGTCGACCAGAAAGCGGATGCCGGTGGTCGATTTGATACCGAGAACGGCTTCGGTCGCGCCCCACGGGCCGATATAGCCTTTGACCAGGCCGGGGTTCCTGGCGAAGTCGCCCTCGTTGGCGGCCTCGACCTCGGCGGGAGCGAAAGCCACCTCGACGCGCTTGAGGTCGACCTCGCGGTCGCCGGGAACGCCGATCGCCACGAGTTCACGGGTACCGTCAAGGCTGGTCAGAGCGAGCACGACGTTTTTGAGCGTGTCGGCGGCCGTCCACTCCCGACCGTCCAGGCGGGGGTGCTCGGCGTTTGCCTTGTCCACGAGAGTCTGGATGGTCGGCGTGTTCGGAGTGTCGAAGATCTGCGCGGCGGGCAACGCACTGAAATCCTTGTCGGCCGGAACGAGGGTGCGGAACGCCTCGATGTTGGCCGCGTAGCCCCCGGGGCTGCGCACAAAGGTGTCCTCACCAACCGGGGTCGGGTGCAAAAACTCTTCGCTCTTGGAGCCGCCCATCGCGCCCGCATCCGCTTGCACGATCGCGTACTCGAGGCCGAAGCGGGTGAAGATGCGCTCGTAGGCGTCGCGCTGCTGTTGGTAGCTCGCGTCGAGGCCGGCGTCGGTGTAGTCGAAGGAGTACGCATCCTTCATGGTGAACTCGCGGCCGCGCAGCAGGCCACCGCGCGAACGCGCCTCATCGCGGTATTTGTCCTGAATCTGATAAATCGCCAGCGGCAGGTCTTTGTAGCTGCTGTACAGGTCTTTCACGAGCAGCGCAAAGACCTCTTCGTGCGTCGGCGCGAGCAGCATGTCGGAGCCCTTGCGGTCTTTCAGCCGAAACAGTCCCTCACCGTATTCGTCCCAGCGGCCGGTCAGTTCATACGGCTCGCGAGGCAGCAGGGCCGGAAAGTGCACCTCGTGCGCGCCGGCAGCCTGCATTTCTTCACGGATGATGCGCTCCACTTTTGCCTTCACCCGCAGGCCGAGCGGCAGCCAGGCGAAGATACCCGGGGCCTGGCGACGGATGTAGCCGGCCCGCACGAGCAGGCGGTGGCTGGTCACCTCGGCGTCGGAGGGGTCTTCGCGGAGTGTACGGAGGAAGTAGTTGGAGAGACGTGTAGGCACCCGTCTACCTTACGCGCGCGTCGACATCCGCTCCCCCACTGGGTTTCGGGGCCGGGCGGGGAAACAGCGGGCGGCAGGTGGTGCAGACCTCGCCGTCGGGGCTGCCGGTCTCGGCCGCGCGCGTGGCCTTGCGCTCGCTCTCGAGACGCTCGTGCAGCGCCCAGACCAGCAGGGCGACGGCCGCAGCAGCGACGACCGGACGCACCGGCGCACTGAAGATCGGCTGGAACGAGTGGATTTCGGTCGTGAGATAGAGGGCAATGACCCCCAGAATGGGCCACCGGGTGTCGCACAGGGTGGCGTCGGCACCGATGGGCGTGCCGAGGTAGCTCGAAACGATGAGGCCGATCAGCATTGAACCGACCACAACGGTCGGAATGGTCCACCAGAGGGAGACAGCGGGGCCCGACAGAAGTCCGGTGGTCGCCAGAATGCCGACCACGACCGCTGTGGCGACCCCGAGCGCAATGAGTTGACGTCGCCGCGGCCAGGTACGCAGATCAGCGAGCAGGAGCGTGATCGATGTAGGCATGAACCCCTCGTCTGGTCGTCCGGATGCCCGCGGCATCACCTCGACTATACCCCATGGGGTATAAACATCGCTCGACCCGTAATCGACAACCTTCGGCCGGCGTCAGCCGACCTCGCTCAGGGTACGCTCGATCGCGACCAGACGCGCATCCATTGCGGTCAGTTTTTCCAGCAGGGCGACGTTGGTCGCGTTACTCGTCGCGAGCGCTTCCCGCAGGGCGGGCGAACCGTCGGAAGCGGCCACCTGGCGACGCGACTTGAAATACATGCTAAAGATCCCGTAGGTGATTCCGCCGATGATCGCAATTATCGGAATGAGATACGCGAAGTCGAAGTTCATGGTGTTTCCCCCTGCTGGTTGGCGACCGTGGCGTGTGCCACTGCTTCGGCGATGGTGTCGATGGTGACGGTGAGTGAAAAGGGTGCCAGAGCCACGTGCTTGAGTGCGGTTCCCTCCGGGGAGAGTTCCAGTGACGTCGTGATGAATCCGCTCGCTTCCAGCTTGGCGAGATGCATATAGAGCAGCGCACGAGACATCCCAACACGTCGCGCCAACTCGCTCACGTGCACGCGCCCGCCCTGCAACTCGGCGAGGATCAGCATCCGCTGCGGGCTGGCGATCGCCGCGAGAGTGGCGCTGAGCTGTTCCATGTTCCTAACAACGCCTCCTGACAGGCGTCAGTATATTGTTACACCCGCAAGAAATGCAAGAGTTCACGCCAAAATTTCTGCGCCTCAGAGCGAATGCTGTCAGTCAGCCAGACCAAGAAAGACCATGATCAAACGCTCGACGTCGACCACTTGTTCGGTGGAGAGCCGCCCAACCCGAGTCGTCACCTGCGCCCGGCGAACGGTTGTGAGCTTGTCGATCATGACAAAACTGTCCAGGTCCAGACCATTGTGCTCGTTCGCTGCAATGCTGACTCGCAGGAGCGGTGCCGACAAATCGGTCGTTGTCAGTGGCACCACCGTGACCGAATCTGTCGCGTCAAAGCGATCGTCCTGCAGGATCACCGCCGGTCGAGGCTTGGACGCGTAGACGCCGCCAGCGACCAGCCACAGCTCGCCTCGAATCACTCGTCCCAGCTCACCGACACCGCTTCGATAAACTCCTGGTCGTCTGACTGCCGGTCAGCGGCCGCGACCATCTCCGATTGGCGGTGCGCCTCGGCGGCGAATCGCTCTCCGCGCACGTCAGGCACCCAGACCTGCACGAGGCGAAAGCCTTGGTCACGCATCCGCTCTCGATGAGCGCTTACCCGGTCTCGAACAGCCATGCCGCTATGTTACATGTAACAGCTCGCGAGTGCCAGTATCTACGCCTGTGCAGCGACGATTTCTGCGTCGCGCGGCCGCTTTTTGCTCGCGCGGCGGGCAGGCCAACCGCGCCAGCAGCTCGTGGCAGCTCATGAAACAATTGAGCGCGCATCGAGCGGATGCGGCGGCGTCACCGCGCCAACGCCACAGCAGCGGTGCTACTGACCTACTTCGAGCCGACGGACACCGTGGGACTGCCCAGTTCGGCGGCGGGCATCTCAGCGGCGAGACGGTTGGCTTCTTCGATGAGCGTCGCGACAATCTCGGACTCCGGCACGGTCTTGATGACCTCGCCGCGCACGAAGATCTGGCCCTTGCCGTTGCCGCTCGCGACGCCAAGGTCGGCCTCGCGGGCCTCGCCCGGTCCGTTGACGACGCACCCCATGACCGCGACCCGCAGCGGCACGGTCATGCCCTCGAGCCCGTCGGTGACGTCGTTGGCGAGCTTGTAGACATCCACCTGGGCCCGGCCGCAGCTGGGGCAGGAGACGATCTCGAGTTTGCGTTCGCGCAGGTTGAGGGACTGCAGAATCTGCAGGCCCACCTTGATCTCCTCGACCGGCGGGGCGCTCAGGGACACCCGAATGGTGTCCCCGATCCCCTCGCCGAGCAGGAGGCCGAAGGCCGTGGCGCTCTTGATCGTTCCCTGAAAGCTCGGGCCGGCCTCGGTGACGCCGAGGTGCAGGGGCCAGTCACCGCGCTCGGCGAGCAGCCGGTAGGCCTTGACCATGATCACCGGGTCGTTGTGCTTGACCGAGATCTTGAAGTCGTGAAAGTCATGCTCCTCGAACAGGCTCGCCTCCCACACTGCGCTCTCCACGAGCGCCTCCGGGGTGGCCTTGCCGTACTTCTGCATGAGGCTCGGCTCGAGCGATCCGGCGTTGACGCCGATGCGCAGGCTCACGCCGGCCGCCTTGGCGGCAGCGGCGATCTTGCCGACCTGGTCGTCGAACTTGCGAATATTGCCGGGGTTCACCCGCACGGCAGCGCAGCCGGCATCGATGGCGGCGAAGACGTAATTCGGCTGAAAGTGGATGTCCGCGATGACCGGAATCTGGCTCTTCTTCGCGATGATCGACAGCACCTCGGCGTCATCGCGGGTGGGGACCGCGATGCGCACGATGTCGCATCCGCTCGCCGTGAGTTCGGCGATCTGCTGAAGCGTCGCGTTGATGTTCGTGGTCGGGGTGGTCGTCATCGATTGCACGCTCACTTGAGCATTGCCACCGACCAGGACCTTTCCGACCTTGATCTGACGGGATTTACGTCTGGGAGCGAGTACCTCAGGTACTTTGGGCATCCCCAAGTTGATTGCAGCCACTTGCCTAGCTTAGTTGCCGTGGTGTGAGCCAAGCTGTGAGGCAAGCTGAGAGCCGCCCCGGTTCAGCGCTCGAGCTGCTCCAGCAGCGCCGCAAGGAACGCCGCCGGGTGTTCGAGGTGCGGCGAGTGCCCGCAGTGGGCCAGTTCCAGTTCGGTCACCTCACCACCGGCGTCGCGGTACGCGCCGAGCACCGCACGGGTCTGCTGGATCATCGGCTGCGGCGGCGCCACGTCGATGCCCGGCCAGCCCGGAATCACGCCGAGTTGGCCGAGATAGTTGAGGTCGAAGAACGAGGTGTCCGACACGATGACGTCGTCGGTGCCGTGGATCCAGAGGATGGCTGGTTTCAGAGCGAGGTCGACGATACCGGTCGTGTTGAAGTGGCCGGGCGTCATGGTGTTGAGCACGCCGCTGCCGCCGGGAGCGAAGCCGGGCCAATTCTCGGACAGCGTCGAGTCCCCCGGATAGTTTGCGATGCCCGTCGCCGTGCTGAGCATCGACTCCACCCAGATGTCGTCGTGCTCCGAACTGAACGGCGGTTTGACGTAGGTGGTCTGGTAGACGGTGCGGGGGCTGGTTGGGTCGCAACCGCGATCACCGCTCTGCAGCCGGGCGACGAAGTCGGGGTTGGCCCCGCCACCGCCCGTGCCGGCGTCGTCGCTGCTGAGCCGATGGCCATCCGCTCCCCCGGTGCCGCCGAAGCCGTACGGTGAGACCGACGCGACGAGGGTGAGGGTCTGCACCAGGGTCGGGTGGTCAAGCAGCAGCTGCATGGTCACGCCGCCGCCCATGCTCCAGCCCACGAGGTGCGCCCGGTCCACGCCGAGCTCGACGAGCACCGCGGTAACATCGTCGGAGTAGTCAGCCAGACCCCGCGTGGCATCGACGGGCAGGGTGGCACTGCTGCCGAAGCCGCGCAGGTCGATCGCGAGCGCACGCACGCACTCTGGCAGGGCCAGCATGAGCGGCTGCCAGAACAGTGACGACGACACATTGCCGTGCACGAAGACTACGGTCACTGTCGGCGAGGCTGTGGCCGACCGTTCGAGCACCCCGGCACGCAGCCGCGGGGTGAGAACGCTGCGGGCGGTGATTCCGTCGAAAATGGTCATGTCGGGGTCCTCTCTGACTCCAGGATTTGCTCGTGCACGGCCCGCGCCACCCGGTCGGCGCCACGGTTGCTCATAACGACTGTGTAGTGATTGACGTCGTCGACCTCGTGCGCGGTCAGGTTCGGCAGTGAAGCCGACCAGCCGGCGACAGCCGTGGGGTCGTAGAGGGCGGTCCGTTCGTTTTGCAACCCGCGCGGCGCCCGCAGAAAGTCGATGGGCACGGTCAGGCCGGTCAGGGCCTCGGTGAACCCGTCGGAACCGTTGAGTTCCATCACGTTTTCGGCCACGGCCGCCAGCCGCGCCGAGGGGTGCAGCCGTGGCGCTGCGCCATCGAGGTCGTACCGGGCGAAGTTGGCGACCCGGGGCGTCCAATCAGACGCGAATGCGGGGTGACGGCGCCAGAAGTCGAGGTACGCGTCCTCCGTTTCAAAGGTCTGCGACAGCCGTTCGGCGGCCGGACCGAGCATGAGCAGCGGGTCGATTCCGACGTCACGAGGGATCGGCAGGCCACCGTCGACCAGCACGAGCGAGTCGACCCGGTCGGGGTAGCGGTGCGCGAGCCAGACCGCGACAAAGGCGCCCATCGAATGACCGACCACGACTGCCCGCTCCACCTCCAGAAAATCGAGCAGTCGGGCCAGGTCGTCGGCGTGCCGACGAAGCCCGTACGGTGCGGGCAGCGCGTTGCTGCGAGCGCGACCACGCAGGTCGGGTGCAATCACTCTTTGGTCGGGCAGACGGTCGGCCAACCACGGCCAGGTGAGGTGAGAGGCGGTGATGCCGTGGACGGCGAGCACCGTTGCGGCGTTCTCGCCCGGTTCGGCGCGCCACTGGCCGCCGAACAGGTCTCCCCCGGCCACCGGGGCACGGAACGGCTGATAGTCCTCGCTCACGGGTTCCTCACTTCAGCATGGCGAGTGGCACCGAGCGCACCCTCGATGAATCGCATCATCTGCTCGAAGACGTGCTCGGGCACGGCCCTGGTTCCGCTCGCGAACGGGTCTGCCCCTGAACCCTCCACGGCTTCATCGTCCCCGCTAACCTGATCCCCCCACAACACCCAGCGCATGCCGATCATCTCGCCGATGCCCATGAGCGCCCAGGCTGCCACGGTCGGATCGATATCACTGATCTCCCCGGCCGCGCCGGCCGCGCGCAGCCCGGCGATATAGCCTTCGACGATGCGGGTGTAGTGCAGTCGGAGGGCGCCGGGCGAGACGAATTCCGCCTCGCGAATCACCCGATACAGGGCGGGGTGATCGGCGGTGAATTGAAAGAACGCCCGAAACCCAGCGCGCTCCGAGTCGATGCGATTTTCGGTGGCAGCGGATGCCGCACTCATCGCCAACCGCACACGGTGGTTGAGGTCCTCGACCAGTTCGTTGAAGATCTGTAGTTTCGAGTCGAAATACAGGTAGAACGTGCCCTGGCCGATGCCGGCGGCATCCGTTATTCGTGAGATCGACGCGTCGGCGTAGCCGAACCGTGAGAACACCTGCTCGGCGGCCTCGATGAGTTTGCGTTTCGTTTCTTCGCCTCGGGCGGTGCGGGGCAGTCCGGCGCTCATTGTTCGTGTCCTATCGTCTGAAAATCAAGACCGTGGTGCCAGTGCTCGAGCAGCTGACGCCGTAGTACCTTGCTGCCGAGGGATCGTGGAATCTCCGGCACGAAGCGCACGAACGCCGGCACCTTGAAGGCGGCCAGCTGGGTGCGGGCGTAGGTCAGAACGTCGGCCTCATCGGGTGAGAATCCGGGCGCCAGCACGATGAAGGCGACGCCGACCTCACCCCAGCGCTCGTGCGGCACCCCGATGACGGCGACCTCGGAGACCGCGGCGTGCTCGACCAACACGGTTTCCACCTCGGCCGGAGCGACGCTTTCACCGCCCGAGATGTAAATGTCGGTGAGCCGGTCGATCACGGCGAAGTAGCCGTGCCCGTCACGATGCACAAGATCGCCGGTGTGCAGCCAGCCGCCGCGCAGGGTTCGAGCGGTCTCCTCCGGGTCGCGAAAATACCCGGAAAATACGCCGGGACCGCGCACGAGCAGTTCGCCCGTCGCGGCACCGCCGAGCAGATCACCGGTGACCGGATCGGCCACAGCAACCTCCACGTGGGGGTACGGCTTGCCGGCATAGCCGACCATGCTGCGTGCCTCGTCGTCGGGCAGGCACAACACGTTCGGGGACGCCTCGGTGAGCCCGTACCCCTGGGTGAGAGCCACACCGCGCGCGTGCCAGGTGCGCAGCAACGGTGCCGGCATCGGAGCCCCGCCAACGACGGCATGGTTCAGGCTCGACAGGTCGGTCGCGGCGAAATCCGGGTGCTGCGCGAGGAACAGGTAGTTCGCCGGCACACCCATCATCGTCGTGATTCGGCGGTTCTTGATCAGGTGCAGCACCCGACCGGGGTCGAAGGTGCGCTCGAGCACGACGGTTGCGCCCATCCACCAGGCCAACAGCGGCTGGATGTTCCAGCCGCCCACGTGATACTGCGGCATGACCGAGAGCACGACGTCTTTGCTGGTGATCTCCGTGATCCGAGACAGCGACAGGTTGGTCCAGAAGCAGTTCGCGTGGGTCAGCACGACGCCCTTGGCCGGGCCGAGGGTGCCGGAGGTGAACACGATCAGCAGGGGGTCGTCATCGCGCACCGACCGGGTCACCAACGGTTCGTCCGGGCTGCGGCGCGGGGACGGCACGAGGGTTTCCACACCGCGAACGCCGAGCAGGGTAAACGGGAGGGGCTCGGCAAGTCGACTCTGGGCATCCGTTGCCAGGGTCTGGAACTCGTCTTCGACCAGCAACAGGGCCGGATCGGAGAGCTGAAGTTGTGCGGCAAGCTCCCGAGGTGCGAGCCGCCAGGAGAGCGGCACGAGCACGAGCCCGGCCTGCGCGCAGGCGAAGAACAGCACGACCTGATCCGAGCTGTTGCCCGTGATAGTCGCGACCCGGTCGCCGACGCCGAATCCGGCGGCGCGAAACGCGCTCGCGAGGTCGGCGGCCCGGTCATCGAGGTCGCGGTAGCGCAGCGTGACGCCGCGGTCATCGACGGCGACGCGTTCGGGGGTGGCACGGGCCCGGTCTCGGGTCCACCGGCCGAGGGTGTGCAGGTCGTCGGTCATAGCTCCTCCACCTCAAGCATGCGCTCCCTGCCGCGTCGTGACGGCCGATGCGGCCGTCCGGTGCGCTTGGTCAGACCGGCAAGCCCGCCCGGAAGGAACAACACCACGAGGATAAACAGGGTGCCGAGAATGAACAACGGCTGCGACAGCGGAATTCGCAGCAGGTCGGGCAGTCCGGCGATGAACTGCGACCCGGCGAGGGCGGTCAGCCGCTGGTCAAGCAGCGTGTAGACGATCGCGCCGAGCACAGCGCCCCAACGCAGCCCGACGCCGCCGAGCACGACGATCACCAGCAGCGTCAGCGTGAAGTCCGGTGTCGCGACTCGGGGTGACACCCCGCTCTGCAGCAGCAGAAATGCGGCGCCGGCCAGGGCGGCGAGCGCACCGGCGATGCCGAAGATGAGCAGCCGCACGAAATAGGGACGGATGCCGATGACCCGGACCCGGAGTTCGTTTTCGCGCGTCGCGGCCACGACGTGTCCGGCGCGCGATTTCTCCACCCACAACACCACGAGGTAGACCGTGACGAGCACCGCGAGCGCGAGCCAGTACAGGTTGCGGGTGTTGAGAACCCCGACGAGGGCGTCGGGCACGTGCGAGACGTCGAGGGTGAGTCCCTCCTCACCGCCGGTCTGCCCGCCCGGATTACGGCGCACCACGACCGAGCCGGCCTGCGCGAAGGCGAGGGTGACCATGGCGAAGGAGATACCGGTGACGCGCAGGCTCACCGAGCCGACCAGCGTGGCCAGCACGAAGCCGATCAGCACGGTTATCAGGATCGCCACCACGAACGTTGCGCCGGCCGGCAACCAGCTCGGTGAGAAGTTGCGCAACACGATGCCGAGACCGTAAGCGCCGGCCGCGAAGAACAGCGCATGGCCGAAGGAGAGCATGCCGGCCAGCCCGAACAACAGGTGGTAGCTGAGCGCGAGGGCCGCGATCAGCATGGCGTAGGCGAGCAGTTGCAGGGTGCCCGGTGTGTAGGTCGGGCCAGGAAAGACGCCGGGAATGCTGATATTCAGCAGCGGCAGCAGCACCATGAGCAGCACCAGGGCTGCGCTCGCCGTGATCGTGATAACCGTGCGGGATCTCATGCCTTGGCTCCCAACAGTCCGCGCGGGCGCAGCAGCAGCACTGCGGCGAGGGCGAGCACCACGGCGAGATCGCCGGTACCGCCGAGATAGAAGTTCGCGAACTGCTGCAGCACCGCCACCAGAACGGATGCGATGGCCGCCCCGGCCAGCGACCCCAGGCCGCCGATGACGGTCACGATGAAGGCGAAGATCAGCAGGGATCCGCCGATGTGCGCCGAAACGTAGCCGTAGTAGATCGAGGCAAGCACCCCGCCGAGGCCGGCGGCGGCGCCGCCGATCGCGAAGACCAGGGTGAAGGCACGGCGCACGTCGATGCCGAGCGCGGTGACCATGAGCCGATTCTCGACGCCGGCCCGAATGATCAGGCCATAGCGGGTGAACTTGAGGAACAGCACGATCGCTACGAGTACGAGCATCGCCACGACGATGAGCATGAACCGGTTGTTCGGAATGCGAGCGCCGAGAATCTCGCTGGTCTGCCCGAGCCAGGACGGGCTCGTGACATAGGTCGGGTCGGTGCCCCAGATTCCTTCGAACAGCGCCACGGAAGCCAGGGCGAGGCCGACCGTCACGAGCACCTGTTCGATGTGTCGGTTGTAGAGCCGACGAATGAGAAAGAATTCGGTCGCGGCGGCGACGATCGCACCTACCACGGCGCCGGTCAGCATGGCGGCGGCCAGGGCCCACCAGGATCCGTCGCTCAGCCGGCGGGCGACCTCCCAGCCGATGAAAGCGCCGATGGTCAGGAACGAGCCGTGCGCGAAGTTGAGCACGCCCATGAGGCCATAGATGAGCGAGAGGCCGGAGGCGACCAAAAAGTAGAGGGCGCCCAGGCCGAATCCCGTGATGAGCAGCAGCACGATGGTACTCATGCCGGCACCGTCGCATCCGTTTGTTCGGTGCCGCTGTGCTCCGAACCGCTGTGGACCCCCAGGTAGCGCTGGATGCGTTCGGGATCGTCGAGGAGTTCCGTGGCTTCGCCGGTGAAGACGACGCGACCACCGGACAGTATGACCACCCGGTCGGCGAGCTGCCTGATCACCTGCAGGTTCTGTTCCACCAGCAGGATCGGCACCGTTTTCGCGGCGGCGAGCAGCGCCTGGGCGACCTCGCCGACGATCTTCGGGGAGAGTCCCTTGGTGGGTTCGTCGACGAGCAGCAGCCGATTCTGGTTCAGCAGGGCACGGGCCAGCGACACCATCTGCTGCTGTCCGCCGGAGAGCGTGCCGGCCAGCTGGGCCTGGCGGTGCACCAGGTCGGGAAAAAGTTCCTCGACCAGGGCCCGGTTGGGGTGAATGGAGCGTTCGGCCAGTTTCAGATTCTCGGCGACGGTGAGCTTACCGAAGACCTCGCGATCCTCCGGCACGTAGCCAACGCCGAGCTGCACGACCTTGTGGGTCGGCAGCCGGTCCACCCGGCGTCCGTCCAGGGTGACCTCGCCGCTGCGGTCGATCAGGCCGAGGATCGACTTGATCGTGCTGGTCTTGCCGACGCCGTTGCGGCCGAGCAGGGCGGTGACTCCGGTGTTCGGCACGTCGAACGAGACGTCTTCAATGACCTGTTGCCCCTCGATGCGGCCGTACAGGTTGCGCACTGTGAGGATGTTGGTGGTGCTCAAGTTGGCGCTCATACCGGGTCTCCGAGATAGGCGGACTGCACCGTGGGATTCTTCATCACGGCATCGGGGGTGTCGCAGGCGAGCAGCTCGCCGTGGTGCATGACCGCAACGCGGTCGACCAGGCCGAGCACGACCTCCATGTGATGTTCGACCATGAGCACGGTTCGGCCACCGTGGTGCAGGCCACGAATGACTTCCATCAGGCCGGGAACGTCGCCAGAGCCCACGCCGGCCATCGGCTCGTCGAGTAGGATGACACTCGGATCCATGGCCAGCAGCATCGCGATCTCCAGCTTGCGTTTGTCACCGTGCGAGAGACCGCCGGCTTTGGCTTGGGCGTGGTCGGCGAGGCCGACCTCATCGAGTTGGGCTGTGGCCAGCCGGGTGGCGGCATCCGTTACCCGGGGAAAGCGGGTGACCAGGCTGCCTCCGCCGGCCTTGGCCTGCGCGGCCAGACGAACGTTTTCGGTGGCGCTGAGACCGTTGAACAGGCTGGAAGTTTGGAACGTGCGACCGAGACCGGCCCGTGCCCTGACGTGGATCGGTTCCCGGGTCATGTCGCGGCCGTTGAGGCGAACCACACCCTCCGTGGCGAACAGTACGCCGGAAATCAGGTTGAACAGGGTTGTCTTGCCGGCCCCGTTGGGGCCGATCACACCGAGCATCTCGCCCCGCGGGATCGACAGTGACACATCGTTGAGGATGCGTGCACCGCCGATCTGCAGTCCGGCACGCTCTAACGTGAGCACATCCATGCTGAGCACGGGCTGGTCGGGCATCGGGTTACTTTGCTGCGGTGACCGGCGGGGCGACGGTCTTCGCGTCAACGGTCTCGATCAGTTCCGGTGACCAGGTGCCGTCGGCGCCTTCCTTGAGCGTCGCCTGGAACATTGGCTGCAGCACGGCATGGTCTTCGGCACGAATGGTGAGCGAACCCTTGACCGATTCGAAGGTGTAGCCCTCGAGTGAGGCGATCATGTCGTCGACGTTGTCGCCGCCGCCCTCACGCACGGCCTGCACGAGCAGCTGCGCGGCGACGAAGCCGTCGGGCGAGAACAGATCCGCTTGCGCGTCGTTGGCCTCGAGGTAGCTGATCATGGCCTTGCTCTGTTTGTTGTCGGTGGCCGACGCGAAGTAGTGCGAGAGAAAACTGATCTTGCCGCTCGCCTCACCGTAGGCACCGTAGGTCGAGACGTCACCAAGGCCGGTGACCACGGGAACAGCGTCGAAGACGCCCTGCTGCTGCAGCGCAGTCCACATCGCGCCGGTGCTTGCTCCGGCCCAGGCGACGAAGATGAGGTCGGGTGAGGCGGCCAGCAACTGCTGCGCGAACGGCGTGAACTCGGTCGCATCCTCGGCGACAAGTATGCCATCAACGCTCGCCCCCTTGGCGCCGAGCACGGCCTGGACGCCGGCGAGGTTGCCCTGACCGAAGGCGTTGTCCTGGGCGAAGACGACGATCTTCTTGCCGCTCGGGTCGCCGATGAACGTTCCGGCGGTCGCGACGTCTTCGTAGGTCTGACGTCCGGAACGGAAGGTGTAGTCGTTGATGCCGGTGATGGCGTCGGCAGCGGCCGGGCCGGAGATGTACAGAATCTTGTTTTGCGCGGCCTGCTCGGCCAGCGTGACGGCGATACCCGAAGCGACGGTGCCGGCCAAAATCTGATAGCCCTGCCCGATCAGGTCCTTCGCGACCGAGACGGCGGTGTCCGGGTTGCCCTGGTCATCCTTCCAGGTGATGTCGAGCTCACGGCCATTGACAGTTCCGGTGCCGTCGGTCGCATAGTCGAGGCCGGCCTCGAAGCCGGCGGTGTACGCGGCGCCGTAGGCGGCGAGGGGGCCGGTCGCGGAGGTGATCATACCCACCTGCACGGCGGCCTTGTCGGTGGAATCGGAGGCTGCCGTACCGCCGGTCGTTGCCGTGGGAGCGCAGCCGACCAGCGCGAGCGCGGTGACGGCGATGATCGCCGGGGCCAGGAACATCTTTGTTACCCGCATGAAATTAGCCTCTGTTCTTGTTAGTGGCGTGCTGGTGGGTTGGGGTGGTGCCAGGAGGTGCTGTGTGAGGGACTGCCACGAAAACGACCCAAACATGACAGGTGGTTCAGGTATCAGGAATCTAGGGGCGATCGACGCTAGTGTCAAGAGGCAGGTGTAAACCGATGCCCAGACGTGGCCAATATGCTGGATACCTCACCTCATTGACAAAGGAGTCCCGATGAACGACGTCGTTATCCTGGCCGGATCGCGCACCCCGCAGGGTCGCGTGAACGGGCAGCTCTCGTCCCTCACTGCCGTTGACCTCGGCGCCGCCGCCATTGCCGGTGCCCTCGCCCGCGCCGGAGTGGCTCCGGAGCAGGTCGATTTCGTGCTCATGGGGCAGGTCCTGCAAGCCGGCTGCGGGCAGAACCCGGCCCGGCAGTCCAGCGTGGCTGCCGGCATCCCGTGGAATGTGCCGGCGATGACGCTCAACAAAGTGTGCCTGTCCGGCCTGGCGGCGGTCATCGATGCCGCCCGCCTGGTGCGGCTCGGCGAGGCAAACGTGGTGGTGGCCGGTGGCCAGGAATCCATGTCGCGCGCTCCCCACCTGCTACCGGGCTCCCGCCAGGGCTGGGCGTACGGAACAGTGTCCGCCATCGACCATGCCGCCCACGACGGCCTCACCGACGCGTTCGACGGCCTCTCGATGGGGCTCTCCACCGAGCGCGCCAACGCAGAGCTCGGCCAGACTCGGCTCGAGCAGGACGAGATCGCCGCCGCTTCACATCAACGGGCCGCCGCTGCCGCCGCGAACGACCTGTTCAGCGACGAGATCACCCCGATCAGTGTGCCCCAGCGCAGGGGCGAGCCGCTCCTGATCAGCACCGATGAGGGCGTACGCGCCGAGAGCACGACCGAGACGCTCGGCCGGTTACGCCCGGCCTTCGACCCGGCGGGCAGCATTACCGCCGGCAACGCCGCCCCCCTGAGCGACGGCGCGAGCGCCGTAGTCGTGACCAGCCGCGCCTGGGCCGAGAAGCACAACCTGCCCTGGCTCGCCGTGATCGAAGCGAGCGGCCAGGTCGCCGGCCCGGACAACTCGCTGCACTCCCAGCCGGCCAATGCCATCCAGCACGCCCTCAGCCGGCAGGGGTGGACTGCGGCCGACCTCGACCTGGTCGAGATCAACGAGGCGTTCGCCTCGGTCGTGGCCCAGTCGTCGAAGGTGCTCGGAGTTTCCGCCGACGTCGTGAACATTCACGGCGGAGGCATCGCGATCGGGCACCCGATCGGATCCAGCGGCGGGCGCGTCGCCCTGCACGCCGCGCTCGAACTGGCTCGGCGCGGCTCCGGCAAAGCCGCCGTCGCCCTGTGTGGCGGCGGCGGCCAGGGCGAGGCGCTGCTGCTGTCCCGGTAGCTTCTAGCCGAACAGGTTGATCGGCTTGACGATGTCGGCGTAGATGAGCAGCAGACTCATCCCACCGAGCAGAATGACGACCGCGAGCGTCAGCGGCATGAGCTTGGCCATATCGACCGGGCCGGGGTCGGGCCGTTTGAACAGCTTCGCAAAGAAGCGACGGATGCCTTCCCAAAGCGCACCGGCGACGTGGCCGCCGTCGAGCGGCAGCAGGGGCACCAGGTTGAACACGAACAGGGCGATATTGAGCGATCCGAGCAACTGGAACATGCTCGCCACCTTGGTCGCGACCGGGATCGTGTCGATGCTCGCGATCTCACCCGCCACCCGGCCGACACCGACCACGCTGATCGGCCCGTTCAGGTCCCGCTCGCCGGGCCCGAAGGCGGCATTCGCGACGGCCACCAGCCGGTCGGGCAGGTTGAGGATCATATGCGCGACCCCGCCGATGTTGTCGCCGACAGCGGGCAGCACGGCGGTGGCCGGCTGGGGCACGAGTTCACTCGCCGCTCCGATGCCGACAAAACCGACCTCTTCGGTCAGCAACGTGCCGGAAGCATCCGTCTTGATCTTTTCCGCGGCGGTGTAGATGTAACGCTCGGTGAGTTTAGGGGTGAGCGAGAGATCCATGTTGGCACCGTCGCGTTCGACGACCACGGCGAGGGTGCGCCCCGGGGCCGAACGGATGACATCGGTCGACTCCTCCCAGCTGGTGATGACCGTTCCGCCGATGCTGACCAGGCGGTCACCCGGCTGCAAACCGGCGGCAGCACCTGGCGAGGCTTCGTCGGTGGTCTCACAGGTCTGCCGGTCGCTCGATGCGGGCAACACGCACTTACTCACGCTGCCAACGGTCGTGCTGATCTGCGGGGTGCCGAATCCCATGAGCAGGATTGCGAACATCACAATCGCGATGAGCAGGTTCATGGTCGGTCCGCCGAGCATGATGATCACGCGTTTGTAGACGGGTAACTGATAGAACGCGCGGTGGTCTTCACCGTCGCCGATGGTCTCGGCGCTGGCCTGACGGGCATCATCGACCAGGGTCGACAGGGCGCTCGACTTCTTCTCCGGGGCACCCTCCTGCACCATCTGATCGAAGAAGCCGGTTGTGGTGCTGCGCGGGGCTCCGCCCTTTTTGGAGGGAGGAAACATGCCGATCATGGCGATATAACCGCCCATGGGAATGGCCTTGACACCGTACTCCGTCTCACCCTTGGTGCGCGACCAGAGCGTCGGGCCGAAGCCGATCATGTACTGGGTGACCTTGACGCCGAACAGCTTCGCCGGCACCAGGTGGCCGATTTCATGCAGGCCGATCGACACGGCAAGACCCACGACGACAATGGCGACGCCCAGTATGAACAGCAGTACGGTTTCCACTGTCGTAGAGTATCCGCACCAAGCTGCAAAGCGGCTGGCTGTGCGGGCAGACCTCCCGATTAAGGGGCGCATGTGGTTTGCTAGAAGGCGGACGCACCAGGAGGTCCCCTTGTCTTACGAACCCGTTCCCACCCAACAGCTGCCAGTGCCACCACCGCTCGGCCCGGTCGGCAGCCTGCTCGCCGACCGTTTCCTGCTCGGGGGTCTCATCGGCACCGGCGGGATGGCATCCGTTTATCGGGCGACCGACACCGCGCTCGGCCGCACCGTGGCCGTCAAACTCTTTCGGGCCGATGGCGGCGCCTCAGAGCCCGAACGGCAAAGCGGGGAGATCGCCCTGCTCGCGAGCCTGAACCATTTCGCCCTCGTCACCCTGTTCGACGCCGGCACCACAACCGTCGAGGGCGTTCCACGCACCTTCATCGTGATGGAACTCGTCGACGGCCCCGACCTGCGCACCCGCATCAACGACGGCCCCGTGCCGAGCGTCGACGTCGCCGGGATGGGCGCCGACCTCGCCGAAGCGTTGCACTACGTGCACGAACGCGGCATCATCCACCGGGACGTCAAGCCGGCCAATGTGTTGCTCGCACCGTCCGGGTTTCCCGGCCGCGGCATGCACGCCAAACTTGCCGACTTCGGCATAGCCCGGCTGCTCGATGAGACGCGGCTTACCGCGACGGGGTCGCTGCTGGGCACCGCGAGCTATCTCAGCCCCGAACAGGCCCTCGGCGCCGCTATCGGTGCGCCAACGGATGTCTACTCCCTCGGCCTGGTCCTGCTCGAATGCCTGACCGGGCAGCGGGCGTACCCCGGCACCGCGGTGGAGTCGGCGATGGCCCGACTACAACGCCAGCCGGAGATCCCGAATACTCTGGGCAGGGACTGGTCAGAGCTGCTCGCGTCGATGACCGCCCGTGAGGCTGCCGACCGACCCACCGCGGCTGAGGCCGCCGGGTCGTTGCGAGCCCTCGCCACGGAGAGCGCCCCGGCGACGGCCACGGAGAGCGCCACTGCGGCCACCCGCCTGCTGCCAGACCTGACGCCGGCGCCCACCCTACTGATGCCCGACTTGGCCCCGGCGCCCACCCTGCTGCTGGCTGCGGCCGAGGCCGCTCCGACCGAGGTCCTGAAAACGGATGCTCCCGCTCACGCCCCTGCTGCAGGTACCGGGACCGCGGTCCCGGTCAAGCCGCGCCGGCCCGCAAGCCGGCGGGTGCCCGTCCTAATCGCCAGCGGCGTCACTCTGATCGCACTCGCCATCGCCGCTGCGCTCCTGATCAAGCCGGCCGAAGCGCCGGCCGTGCCGCCCCCGAGCTATCCGGCCGTCGACGGCACGCTCGGCGTCCACCTTCAAGAGCTTCAAGAAAGCGTGAACCCATGATTCGACGCCACCGCCTGACCCTGGCTGCTGTGGCCGTCGGGTTCCTGTTGACTCTGGCCGGCTGCACGGCCAACCCCGTCGACCTGCAGGCCGCCACGGCCGAGAACCTGCAGGGTGAAATTCTGCAGATCACTGAGGCGGCAGCCGCCGCAGACTTCACGACCGCCCAGTCGCGGCTCGAGGCCATGCAGGCAAATCTGCGCACGGCCGCAGCGGCGGGCGAGGTCAGTACCGAACGATCCGCCGCCATTCAGGCCGCGATCAACCTGGTGCGCGACGACCTGACCGTTGAAATCGATGCCGCCGTTGTTGCCGCCGAAGCCGCAGCCCAGGCAGCGGCGGCGGCAGCGGCCCTCGCTGAGAAGCAGCACGACGAAGACGCCCAGAAGAACGCTGAGCAGGCTCAAGAAGACGCGGAACAGGCCAGGGAAGCCGCGAAGGACGCTGCCGAAGACGCCAAGCAAGCCCGGGAAGATTGCAGGGAGAACAATGACAAGGTCAAGGCCGGCGAGTGCGATTAGTGCGCCAGGCCAGCCAGTGCGGGAGTGAGGCGAGAGCGTCTAGCGCGCCGCGATGAGTTTGTCGGCCGCGGCACGCGCCCACCGTTCGGCGTCGACGAGCGACTCCCTGGTGAGTTCCTGGCCCTGTTCGTGGGATTCGACCACACGCAGCACCGTGTCCACGATATCCAGAAACCCGACGTGCCCGGCGTGGAAAGCCGCAACGGCCTGCTCGTTGGCCGCGTTGAACACCGCGGGATAGGTGCCGCCCTTACGGCCGACCTTCTTGGCCAGTTCGACCGCGGGGAATGCCGCGTCGTCGAGCGGCTCAAAGGTCCAGCTGTGCGGCACGGTCCAGTCGATCGGGGTGCCGACAGCGGCGACCCGGTTCGGCCAGTCCAGCCCGAGCGAGATCGGCAGGCGCATGTCCGGCGGGCTTGCCTGCGCAATCGTTGATCCGTCGACGAATTCCACCATGGAGTGCACCACGGATTGCGGGTGCACGACGGCGTCGATGCGGTCATATTCCACGTCGAACAGCAGGTGCGCCTCGATGATTTCGAGGCCCTTGTTGACGAGGGTGGCCGAGTTGGTGGTCACCACAAGGCCCATGTTCCAAGTGGGGTGCGCGAGGGCCTGTGCCGGGGTGACCCGGGCCAGCTGCTCCCGCGTGAAACCACGAAACGGTCCGCCGGATGCCGTCAGCACAAGTCGACGCACCTCCTGCGCGGTTCCGGCCAGCAGCGCCTGCGCAATGGCCGAGTGTTCGGAATCGACGGGCACAATCTGCCCGGGCGCGGCGAGCGATTTCACCAGGTCGCCGCCGACGATGAGCGACTCTTTATTGGCCAGGGCCAGGGTACGACCGGCCTTCAAAGCGGCGAGCGTCGGTCCGAGACCGACCGAACCGGTGATGCCGTTCAGTACGACGTCGGTGTCGACGCCCTGCACGAGCTGCTCCGCAGCATCCGCTCCCAAAGCGGTGTGCTCGACCTGAAAGTCGAGCGCCTGCGCCTCGAGGAGTTCACGGTTGCTGCCGGCCGCGAGACCAACCACCTCGAACCGTTCCGGGTTGGCACGAATGACGTCGAGGGCCTGGGTTCCGATCGAGCCCGTAGACCCGAGGATGATTACTCTCTGCACCCCTCCATGCTAGGTGCATGCCGCGGTTCATGTTCGGTGCGCGGTAACTGTGGCGTAGGGTCAACGGGTGACTGGTGCCCAAGCAGAACCCCTAGACGACGACGCAACCGACACCAGCGACAGCGAATCCGCAGCCGTCCCACGCGACGAGGCGGCAGACCTGCCCGACGAACCGGAGCACGTGAAGCGTCCGGGTTTCGTCTACTTTCTCGGCTACGGCATCATGGCACCCGTCGCCCGCGTTGTGTTCCGCCCGCGCATTCTGGGGCGCGAGAACATCCCGGCCACCGGCCGCGTCATCCTGGCCAGCAACCATCTCTCCTTCATCGACAGCATCGTCATCCCGCTCGTCGCAACGAGGCGGGTGCAGTTCCTCGCCAAATCGACCTACTTCACCGGAACCGGCTTCAATGGCTGGGTCTCCCGCACGTTCTTCACCGCGATCGGCGCCATCGGGGTGGAACGCGGGGCCGGGCAGGCCGCCCAGCTTGCCCTCGATGAAGGTCGAGCGGTGCTCGATGCCGAGGGCGCATTCGCGATCTACCCGGAGGGCACCCGCTCACTCGACGGCCGTCTCTACAAGGGCCGCACCGGCGTCGCCTGGCTGGCCCTCACCACCGGGGCCGTCGTAGTTCCGGTGGGACTGATCGGCACGCAGGAGATTCAGCCAGTCGGCACCAAGGTGCCCCGCATCCGCAAGATCACGGTCAGCTTCGGCCAACCGCTCGACCTCAGCCATCACGGCCACGCAACGTCGGGCAAAGCCCGCCGTCAGGCGACGGATGAGGTCATGGCGGCCATTCACGGCCTGTCCGGCCAAGAATTGGCCCATGCCTACAACGAATCGCCGCCGGTCGGCACGCTCAATCGTCTCGCCCGCCGGGTCTTTCCGCGCGAACGCCTGTAGCGGCGAGCGATGAATCGGTCGGCGAGCACCGCCGACCGTCATAGGCTGGAACAATGACTGCAACGTATTCGGTGCCCCAGCAACGCAAGCTCGTCACGGCTCTCCCCGGCCCCAAGTCGGTAGAACTACAGGCCCGGCGCGAGAAGACGGTCGCCCGCGGCGCCGGGACCCTCGCCAACATCTACATGGACCACGGCGCTGGAGCCATCCTGGTCGACGTCGACGGCAACCAGATCATCGACCTCGGCTGCGGAATCGGGGTGACCACGATCGGCCACGCCCATCCGGAGGTCGCCGCGGCGGCATCCGCTCAGGCAGCGAAACTAACTCACACCTTGTTCACGGTCACGCCCTACGAAAACTATGTGGCGGTCGCCGAGAAACTTAGCCAGATCACCCCGGGAGATTTTGAGAAGCATTCCGTTCTCGTGAACACCGGCGCGGAAGCGGTGGAGAACGCGGTGAAGATCGCCCGTAAGTTCACCGGCCGTCGCGCCATCGTGGCCCTCGACCACGCCTTCCACGGTCGCACCAACCTGACCATGACGATGACCTACCGGCCCTGGCCGGAACGCGCCGGCATGGGTCCCTTCCCCGGTGAGATCTACAGCGTTCCGACGAGTTACCCGTTCCGTGACGGCCTGAGCGGGCTTGAAGCGGCCGAGAAGACCATCGATTACATCAACACCCACATCGGCGCGACCGAGGTCGCGGCGTTCTTCGTCGAGCCGATCCAGGGCGATGGCGGAATCGTCATCCCCGCGCCCGGATACTTCAAGCGCATCCGCGAATTCTGCACCGAGAACGGCATCGTGTTCGTGGCCGATGAGATTCAGGCCGGCATTGCCCGCACCGGCGTTTGGTACTCGATCGAGCACCACGACGTCGTTCCCGACCTGGTCACCACCGCCAAGGGCATCGCCGGCGGCTTCCCGCTTGCCGCGGTCACCGGCCGCGCCGACATCATGGATTCCGTGCAGCCGGGCGGCATCGGCGGCACCTTCGGCGGCAACCCGGTTTCGACCGCTGCCGCCCTTGCGGTATTCAACCTGATCGAGCGGGACAACCTGCTCGGCGAGGCGAAGCGGGTCGAGGCGGCCCTCTGGGCGCGCATCGGCGACTGGGCCGATAAGTTCTCCATCGTCGGCGAGGTGCGGGGCAAGGGCGCGATGTTCGGCGTTGAGCTCGTACACCCCGGAACCAAGAAGCCCTACCCCGAGGCCCTCACTGCGCTGATCAAGCACGCCACCACGAATGGGGTCATCGCGCTGGATGCCGGCAGCTGGGATTCCGTGCTGCGCATCATGCCCAGTGTCGTGATCTCCGACGAACTCATCGATGACGCGGCGACGGTGCTCGAAGAGGCCCTCACCGCCCTGGTCGCCGCCTACCCGGCGTAACTCGCGGGCGGCGTCGCTTCCCCGTCGCCGAGCCGTGAGTATGGGCACCAAGCCGTG
The DNA here is from genome assembly GCF_004402315.1 of Cryobacterium sp. TMT1-3. NCBI lineage: Bacteria > Bacillati > Actinomycetota > Actinomycetes > Micrococcales > Microbacteriaceae > Cryobacterium > Cryobacterium sp. TMT1-3. Next base: position 219,071 of record NZ_SOFW01000020.1, on the reverse strand, counting down.
AGTTTCGGCAGCAGGGGACGCCTGAAACTTACGGCTCGGCGGCTCCCCTCGGTTCGAGGCATCTACAGGGGCGGGCTCGTCACAATGTTCGTCGTACAGCCGAGCTCGCCGGGCTCGATCCAGGTGCGATCAAAGCCCGAGAATTCCACGACTCCATCGGAACCCCGCACTCCCACAATGCATTCGCGCTCGCCCGGAACACCCACGGCCGCGATAAGGGCACCGTCGACGTAATCCGTATCGACCGTCATGAAGTCTTCGGCGAAGGCGGCGCGCACGTCTCGCTCCAAACTTGCGCTCGTCGCGGCACCCAGAACCGCCGCGAGCACATCCTTGGCGTCGTCGGGCAGGGCTGGGAGCGGTGCCGCGGTCGGGATCGCGAGCTCCGGATTGTCCGGGCAGCTGATACTTTGTCGGGTGACCGGATGTGGCCGCCGGAAAATCTCGTAGCGGAAACATTTGGTCGCGCTCCCCTTGCCGTAGGAGGAGTCGCCGACCCCGACAGCATTTTTCTGCTCCTCATCCACCCGGATGCGCACCTCGATGCGGGCACCCATTTCGTCACCGGAGCTCCCACTCCAAGCGAGTGTGTCCGCGTAGACAGTGGAACCGAGGCCGCCCGCCGTGGAATTCAGCGGAGTGATATAGGTGGCCGCAAACCATTCAGCATTCCGCACCCGCGACACCGGCGAGTCCAGGTCGTCGGTGAGCTCCGCAGCGATGTGGTCAACCGTGTCGGCAGCGACGCTGTCGCCGGTAGCGCAGCCCGTCAGTGCAAGGACTGCAACGATCACCACGGCACTCGCACCAAGCCATCGCGCTCGCGCAACCGACAGATTGTGCGGCGCAGTGGCAACGTTTCGACTCATGTTTCCCCCTCGTGCCACCCTAACCCGTGCAATCCTGTCTGGTCGAGGTTTGCGGCGATTCGCCCGTGGCAACCCAATCGGTTATGTCGAGGGATTGGGTGGGAGGCAGGTCGACGGCCGACGGGCTGATGACCGCTACCAGATCGGTGACCGGCAGCATCATTGTCCGGCCGTCGGTGCGGCGGATGTTGTCGGTTCCGGCGACAGCGTGGGCGCGGGCGTCGGCTCCCCCTCCGCGGGCAGTTCGACCAAGGGCTGCACCCGAGCGTACGGTAACGGCGCTGGCGCGGCATCCGCTTGGTAGGCCTGGCCGAGATAGTCGTAGGTATAGTCGATATCGTCAGACGAAACCAGCCGCAGCGGAAACACATTCCAGCCTCCGCCCGCCGGAACCAGCAGGCTCGGTACGACCATGTCCTGCTCGCCGGCCTTATCGAGTTGGGGGAGGTAATTCGTATTCGCCGGGTCATTGACCACGTTAAGAGATCGCCCGTCTTGGTCGAATAACTGCACGTCTGTCAGAGGCTGACCATCGGCGTCATACGCGAATACGTTGGTCACCTGCTCACCGTTCTGCATGAGTCCCGGCAACGGCGCCGGGTTGTAGTCCAGGTAGGCACTGTTCTGCGCTCCGGCATTCTGGGCCGTGGCCAGCAGCACGATCGGCAGAACGAGAACCGCGCACACACTGACCACCGTGCGAAAACCGGGAAGCCAGCGCCAGGGCAGCCACCGGCCGCGCCCCCACTGCACGCTCAGCACCACGAAAGCCGTGAGTATAACCCACCGCAGCGGATCGGTCGGCACAGTGCTGAGAGCGCCGCCGGCGAAGACCGCAACGACCGCGTAGACGACCCAGCCGCGCAGCACCCACCACGCGGGGCGCAAAGCGAGCAGAAAGTCGAGCAGCGCCGCACCAGCGGCACTCGAACGGATGCGCCGAGCCGCGCCCACCCGCGCGTCACCGACCCGGGTGCGCAGCCGGCGCAGCTGCGGCACCCGGGCGGTCTCATCCGTTCCACGCACCGGCAGTCCGGCGGCGCCGCGCAGCTCGTCGGCGTAGGCGACCGGATCGCCGAGCTCAAAGTCGGGCACCGCCAAATCGCCCGCATCGACGTCGGCCGCCTGCTCCGTCAGGTCGGCCTCGAGTCCGTCGGTGAGTTCATCGACATCGTCGGTGGGCAGATCGCTCAGGGCAGCTCGCACGGCAATGGCGAAATCGCGAATGGACTGGATGGTCGTGGCGGTGTCGCTCATGAGTTGTCGCCGATCGTGGGTAGGGAGACGGAGGGCTGCGGCTTATCGAGCAGCTGGGTGAGGGTGTCGGCGAAGCGGGTCCAGTTCGCGCGCTGTTCGGCGAGCATGGCCCGGCCGTTCGCGTTCATTCCGTAGTACTTGCGGTGCGGCCCGCCGTCGGACGGGACGACGTAGCTCGACAGTGCTCCCGCGCTGTACAGCCGCCGCAGGGTGCCGTAGACCGAGGCGTCCCCGACCTCATCCAGACCGGCGGCGCGCAACCGGCGCACAATGTCATAGCCGTAGCCGTCGTCGTCGACGATCACGGCCAGGACGGCCAGATCGAGCACCCCCTTGAGCAACTGGGTGGTATCCATCGGCGTCCCTTCGATCAGTTTCAGCCTTCAACGGATCCCACACTACTACGCAAACCGCACTACCGCGCTATACACAATCTGTGTCGACCTCGCCGAGCCGTGAGTCGGAGGTCATTTCCGCGCTGAAATGCCGCCAAACTCACGGCTCGATGAGTCGCGAAGCGATCAGGCGGTGGTGACCGGCTCGTGCTCGACCGGAAAGTTCACCGAGGCCGCGATGAAGCATTCCCGGGCCGCCTCGGCATGCAGCGACTGAGCAAACTCAACCTGTTCGGGGTCGGTGATGCTCACCCGCGGCCGCAGGGTCACCGAGGTGAAGTGCCCACCACCGGCGACCTGTTTCATCGTGCCGACCGGGGCATCCGTATACGCCGTCACGATCACCCCGTTGCGGGCCGCCACGTGCAGGTACGACAGCAAATGGCATTGGCCGAGCGCCGCGAGCAACAGTTCCTCGGGGTTCCAGCGGGCGTTGTCACCGTGAAAGGTAGGGTCGGACGACCCCAGGATCGTCGCCTTGTCAGCGGATGCCCGACCGGCCGGCGATATCAGATGGTCCCGACCGTAGGCCTTGTAATGACTCGTTCCGGTGCCGCGATTACCGGTCCACTCGACTCGCACCGCATATTCGTGCACTCCGTTCATGCTTCTCCCTCTACTCTCCAAGATTCTTGCAGGCGAACTCAGGTTGACCCCGCCAGGGGTCGGTACAGTGGATTCATCATGACTGACACCCTCACAAACTCTGCCACCGATGCCGCAACATACTCCGTTGCCCAAGAACGAAAGATCGTGACCGCCATTCCCGGCCCGATCTCGGCGGCGTTGCATGAGCGGCGCCGGGCCGTTGTCTCCGACGGGGTCAGTTCCATGCTTCCCGTCTACATTGCCAAGGCCAATGGGGCGATCGTCGTCGACGTCGACGGCAACCAGTTCATCGACCTCGGTGCCGGAATCGGCGTCACGACCATCGGCCACACCGAGACCAGCGTCGTCGCCGCGGCCGTCGAACAGTCCCAGGACTTCATCCACACCCTGTTCACCGTCACCCCCTACGAAGAATACGTTCGGGTCGCTGAGCTGCTCGCCGAGCACACCCCCGGAGATTTCCCGAAGAAAAGCGTGCTCATCAACTCCGGTGCCGAAGCCGTTGAGAACGGTGTGAAAATCGCCCGCAAGTTCACCGGCCGGCGCGCCGTCGCCGTGCTCGACCACGCCTACCACGGCCGCACCGTACTGACCATGGCCATGAACTACAAGGCCATGCCCTACGCCACCGGCTACGGCCCGCTCGCGAGCGATGTGTACCACGCACCGAGCTCCTACCCGTATCACGACGGCCTGACCGGCGCCGAAGCTGCCGCACGCACCATCGCCTACCTCGACAAGGTGATCGGCGCATCCGATCTGGCCTGCCTGGTCGTCGAACCGATCCAGGGTGAGGGTGGTTTCATGGTGCCAGCCGAGGGCTACCTCCCGGCCCTGCAGGAATGGTGCAGCAGCAAGGGGGTCGTAATGATCGCCGACGAGATTCAGAGCGGCATGGCCCGCACGGGCAAGTACTACGCGAGCGAGCACTTCGGCTGGATCCCTGACCTCGTGCTCACCGCCAAGGGCATCGCCGGCGGCTTCCCCCTCGCCGCCGTCACCGGTCGCGCCGAAATTATGGATGCCTCCCAGCCCGGCGGCCTCGGCGGCACCTTCGGCGGCAACCCCGTCTCCTGCGCCGCAGCAATCGCCGTCTTCGACGCGATCGCAGCGGGCAACCTGCTCGGCGAAGCGCAGCGCATCGAGAAGTCCCTCACCGCAGGCCTGACCGCGCTGAAGAACAAGTACGACATCATCGGCGAGATCCGCGGCCGTGGTGCCATGATCGCGATCGAACTGGTGCAGCCGGGAACGGGCGACACGACGAAGGCCCCCAACGCCGCCGCTGTCGCTTCCATCTCGACCTACGCCGGTCAGCACGGCGTTCTGCTGCTCACCGCCGGCACCTACGGTAACGTGCTGCGCTTCCTGCCGAGCCTGGCGCTGTCCGATGCGCTCATCGTCGACGCCCTCTCGGTGATCGACGACGCCATGGCAGCCCTGACCGCGCCCGCACACTGACGCCGTGACAGAAACCTTCACGGTCAACGATTCGGTCGAGCTCGCCGTCGTCGAACGCAGCAGCTTCGTCGAATCCCGCCACGCCGGATCGGCGATCGTACTCGGCACCAACGGTGAGGTCTTGCGTACGCTCGGCGACGTGACCAGCCCGGTTTTTCCGCGCTCGGCCATGAAACCGTTCCAGGCCGTTGCGGTCATGGCGAGCGGCGCCGCCCTGCGCGGAGCGGATGCCGCCATCGCCACCGCGAGCCACACCGGCACGCCGGCCCACATCGAGCTCGTTCGCGGACTGCTGGCCCGGGCGGGAGTGCCCGAGACAGCGCTCGCCTGCCCGGCCGCCTGGCCGATCGATTCAGCAGCCCGTGACACCCTGGTGCGTCTCGGTGCCAGCAAGGCTCCCGTGTATATGGAGTGCTCGGGCAAGCACGCGGCGATGCTCGTGGCCTGTCAACAGAACGGCTGGGCGCTGGACGGCTATTTGAATCCGGCGCATCCGCTGCAGAAACGTATTCTCGACGTGCTCGAACGTTTCACCGGCGAACGACCGGTGGTTTCCGGCACCGACGGGTGCGGCGCTCCGGTGCACGCGATCTCCCTCACCGGGCTGGCCCGCGGCATTGCGCGCATCGCCACCAGCAAGTCCAACTCACCGTTTGCGATCTATCGTGAGGCCGGTTTTCTCGCTGAGGCAGTGCGCGCCAACGGCTGGGTGATAGCCGGTCCCGGACACTCGGACAGCATCGTGATCGAACGCCTCGGCCTGTTCATGAAGGGCGGAGCGGAGGGAATCATGGTCGCCGCCGCCGAGAACGGTACGACAGTGGCGCTGAAGGTTCTCGACGGCAACCTACGCGCCGCGGCGGCAGTCGCACTGGGTCTGCTGGCCGACGCGGGTGCCATCGCGCGAACGGATGTCGCCGAGTTGCTGCCGGAGCTCGGCCTCACCGTCACCGGCGGCGGCCGGCCGGTCGGCGAGATTCGCGCCAGCTACGTCTGACCGGTGAGGTCGGGCGCAATCACGGTAAGCGCGCCCGGCCGCACCCGCGCCCCGACCGGAAACGGCCCGATGCGGTCGCCATCGGCGTAGGCATCCACCGCCCCGACCGAGTCGATCGCGACTACTCGCCCGGTCTGCACGGTCACTTCTGGCAATTCCAGATGAGACCCGGTGTAGATCATGCGCAGCGCTTTCAGAAGCCGCAGACGGCCGGCTGAGGCAAAGATGACGATGTCGAACAGGCCATCGTCCAGCTGCGCCGACGGTGCCACGTGCATGCCCGAACCGTAGTAACCCGAGTTCGCCACGTCACGGTGTGCGCGTCGACGCTCTGGCTCACGCCGTCGATCACGATGCGGTACCCGGTCGATCGGTGCGTCGCAATCGCCCAGACAGCCGCCGTCGGATACTGCCATCGTGCCGGCAGCCGGTGCACCCGGTTGACGAGCTGTGACGTGAGCGAATCGATTCCGGCGTAGACGCTCCCCACCACGATCTGACCGCCGACGTCGATCATGTCGACCTGCCGCACCGATCCGGTCAGCAAGAGTTTGGCCACGGCCGCAATATCGGCCGAAATCCCCAACTGCCGTGCAAAATCGTTCCCCCGCCCCACCGGCACAACTCCCAGGGTTCCCCCCGCCGCGACGATCGCACCGGCCAGAGATCCGACCGTGCCGTCGCCGCTGCCGCGCGCGGCGGCCTCGGTCGCGACCTGGTGGCCGTGATGAACGCTCTGGGTGTGGGTCACCGTCACGGCGGCGCCCGCCTCACGCAGGAGCCGCCTTACCGGCGCTAGCTGAGCCTGGCCAGACGCCGGGCCTTGGCTGCCCCCGTGACCTGCACCGTCACGACCACGACGATCGCGATGATGAACACCGCAGAGGCAAGCACATTGGCTTCCGCCGGAATACCGCGCGCCGCCGAAATATAGATGTACTTCGGAAACGTCGAAACCGCGCCCGAGTTGAAGTTCGTGATGATGAAGTCGTCGAAGGACAACGCGAACGACAGCAGGGCAGCCGCCAGAATGCCGGGCAGGAGCAGCGGGAACGTGATGCGTGCGAAAACCTGCACGGCCGAACCATAGAGGTCTCGACCGGCCTCTTCCAACGCCGGATCGAGACTCGCGACACGCGCCTTGACCGTGACCACGACGAAGCTGATGCAAAACATGGTGTGCGCGAGAATGATCGTCAGCATATCCTTCGGCACACCCACCGACAGAAATTGGGCCGCCAGGCCGGCGCCGAGCACGACCTCCGGGGTGGCCATCGGCAGGAACAGGAGCAGGCTGGTCTGCGACCGGAACCTGAACCGGTAGCGCACGATGGCGATCGCGATCATCGTGCCGAGCGTGGTCGCCGCAACGGTGGCGACGGCTCCGATGAACAGGCTGTTGCCGAAGGCCTGACAGACCGCCCCGTTCTGCACGTTGCAGACGTTGAACCATTTATCAAGGGTGAAACCCTGCCAGGTGATATTCGATTTGAGCGAGTCGTTGAACGAGTAGACAAAGGTGTAGCCGATGGGAATCATCAGAAAGAGCAGGGCAAGGCCGCTGTAAACGGGCAGCAACCATTTGCCGAGGGAAAACTTCACAGCAGTTCCTCCGTTCCGGAACGTTTCACATAAATACTCACGATCACAAGGATGACGGTCATCAGAATGATCGACAGCGCCGCGGCGGCGGGGAAGTTCTGCAGGACCAGAAAGTTCGCCTCGATGACGTTACCCATCATCTGGGTGCCGGTACCGCCGAGAAAGTCCCGGCTGGCGTTGATATAGTCACCGGCGGCCGGGATGAAGGTGAGCAGGGTTCCCGCCACAATCCCGGGCATGGACAGCGGAATGGTGACCTTGCGGAACACGTGGAACGGGCTCGCATAGAGGTCGCTGCCGGCCTCGAGATAGCGCACGTCGAGCCGTTCCAGCGTCGTGTACAGCGGCAGGGTCATGAACGGGATGAAATTATAGGTCAATCCGAAAATCACCGAGAACGCGGTTCCGGTCACGTGGGCTTCCGGCCCCAGCAGCGACAGCGCTTTCAGCGACTGCACGACGAAGGACTCGTCGGAGAACAGCTGCTTCCAGGCCAGGGTACGCAGCAGAAAGCTGATGAAGAACGGTGCGATCACGAGCACGAGCATCAAACTCTGCAGAAGCGGCCACTTGCGGGCCTTTACGCCGATGAAATAGGCCAGCGGATAACTGATCAGCAGTGCGAAGAAGGTCGCGGCCAGCGCATAGCTGAACGAGCGCACGATGTGCGGCCAATAGGTCGTCACGACCTCGAGGTAGTTCTGCCAGCGAAAGGCGTAGTCGAACTGACCGATATCGCCGAACTCCCGCGGCGCCTGGAATGATGTCAGCAGCAACGATATGAGCGGGGTGAGAAAGAACAGCACCAGATAGAGGATGCCCGGCAACAGCAGGAACAACGCCACCGGACTGCGACGCCGAGTGACCGGGTCCGTCGTCGGAGCGGCCGTGGAGGAGAATGCGGCGAAGGCCATCGTTAGGCCTCCTCAAGCTCCGTCAGCAGGGACGACCGTCGCTGCTGTGCGATGGTCTTGGTGTCCAGGTCGGCCTCGAACCGTGGCGAATCAGCTGGATCGTCGTCGAGACCGAAACCGTGGTCGACGTTCCAGCTGAGCCAGACCTGGGCGCCGACGTGCGCGGCCGGGCCGAAGGCCATGTTCTGGGCGAAGACGACCAGGGTACCGACTCCTGGCACCGCCACGAGGTATTGCGTGCTGACCCCGCTGAACGACACATCGATGACTGTGCCTGGGCCCATCAGGTTTCGGCCGGCATCGTCAGACGGCGCCTCGCCGTGCAAGGTGAGTTTTTCGGGGCGCACCCCGATCGTGACCTCGCCCGACACCCGGTGCGCGCGCTCCAGCGGCACCACAATCTTCTGCCCGGAGACGTCGACGGCGATGGCGGTGCTGGTGGTGGAGACGACGGGACCGGTGAACAGATTGGACTGGCCGAGAAAGTTGGCGACGAACGCGGTCCTGGGCAGTTCGTAGAGTTGTTGGGGTTCGCCCATCTGTTCGATGCGACCCTTGTTCATGACAGCGATAGTGTCGGCCATGGTCATGGCCTCCTCCTGATCGTGGGTCACGTGCAGAAAGGTGAGGCCGACCTCCTCCTGAATGGTCTTCAACTCGAGCTGCATCTGACGTCGAAGCTTCAGGTCGAGTGCCCCGAGCGGCTCGTCGAGCAGGAGTAGCGCCGGCCGGTTGACGATGGCGCGGGCCAGTGCCACCCGCTGCTGCTGACCGCCGGAGAGCTGCTGGGGTTTGCGGTGGGCGAGGTGATCCAGCTCGACCAGGAGCAGCGCCTCGTGCGCTTTGGCCACCGGGTCGCCGATCTTGCGTCGGCGTAGCCCGAAGGCGACGTTCTCCAGCACCGACATGTGCGGAAAGAGCGCGTAACTCTGGAACACGGTGTTGACCGGACGCTGGAAAGATTTCTGATTCGTGACATCCGTTCCCCCGATGAGGATGCGGCCGTTCGTGGGTTCTTCCAGCCCGGCGACGAGCCGCAGCGTGGTCGTCTTTCCGCAGCCTGAGGGACCGAGCAGTGCAAAGAACGACCCGGCCGGAATGGTGAGATTGAGATTTTCGATGGCGGTGAACCCGGGGAAACGTTTCTCGATGCCGACCAGTTCCAGGTCAGCGCCGCGATCGGCGAACGCACCGACGGCCATCAGGCAGCACCCAGCAGGATCGCCTGGAACTGGGCATTGAAGGTCTGTTCTTCGGTGCCGTCGAGGCCACGAAAGACATAGGCGTTGGCGAGGGTGGCGTCGTCGGGAAAGATCAAGGGGTCTTCGGCCAGCGTCGGGTCGATCGCCATCATGGCTTCCTTGGCACCGACGACGGGGGTGATGTAGTTGACATAGGCGGCGACCTCGGCGGCAACGGCCGGGTCGTAATAGTAGTTGATGAGTTCTTCGACGTTCTTTTTGCCGGGCGAACCGATCGGCACCACGAAGTTGTCGTTCCAGAGCGTGCCGCCCTTTTCGGGAACGATGAAGCCCCACTTATCGCCGTTTTCAGCGTTCAGCTGCACGATGTCGCCCGACCAGACAATCGCGGCCAGGGTGTCCTCGTTGGCGAGGTCTTCTTTGTAGGAGTTGCCCTTGATGTTGCGGATCTGGCCGTCGGCGACCTGTTTTTTGAACTCGTCGATGGCGGCGGTGAATTCCTCTTCGCCCCAGCTGCCGGAGATGTCGACGCCCTGGTCGAGCATGATCAGGCCCATCGTGTCGCGCATTTCGGAGAGCACCCCAACACGACCCTTCAGTTCCGGCGCCCACAGGTCTTCGACCGAGGCCAGGCCCTGCGGATACTTCGCCTTGTTCCAGGCCAGGCCGGCGAACCCGCCCTGCCACGGCACACTCATGGCGCGCCCCGGGTCGAAGTCGACGTCCTGCAGCGACGGCAGAAGATTGGCGAGGTTGGGAATGTTGGCGTGATCGAGTTCCTGGGTGTAGCCGAACCGAATCATGCGGCTGACCATCCAGTCGGTCAGGCACACGGCATCGGCACCGATATCCTGGCCGAGGGCGAGCTGGTCTTTCACCTTGCCGTAGTAGGAGTTGTTGTCGTCCACGGCCTCGGTGTACTTGACCGATACTCCCGTTTGTGCCTTGAACGCATCGAGGGTGGGATAGTTGCCGGCATCGTCGACGTCGACGTAGAGCGCCCAGTTGTCCCAGCGGATGGTCTTATTCGTGGCTGAGGTGTCGGCGGCAGCGGTGGGTTTGACCGCGGCGCCGGAGGAGCACGCGGCGAGAGCGAGCGCTGTGGCGCCGGCACCGGCACCGGCCAGGAGAGTACGGCGGCCCATTTGGGCGTTTTGCGCTTGGCGGATGAGTTGGCGGATCATGGGATCGGCGGGCAGCGGCTTGGACTTCATCATGGTTCTCCTAGCATTCGGGCACGCACACGGTCATGACTCGCTGCGTTGCGAGTTGGTCGATAATTGCACATATCAGTGGTAGAAACACCTGAAAGAGGTCAAAACATTGATCTTGCAATCGATTTGTCACGAAATCAGCACAAACTCGCAACATTCGCCCTCGAAATCGTCGGTTCGTCCCGACTAGGGTGGAGGCCAGAAGTGGCGCTCACCGCTTCGACTGTGGAGCACGCTTCAGAACAGGAGCACCATGCGAATCGCCATTCCCACCGAGATCAAGAACAATGAGTTTCGGGTCGCGATCACCCCGGCGGGGGTGCATGACCTCGTGCTGCACGGTCACGATGTTCTCGTGCAGGCCGGCGCCGGCGTCGGTTCCTCGATCAGTGATCAGCAGTATGCCTCGGCCGGTGCGACCATTCTGCCCGACGCGGCGAGCATCTGGGCGGGCGCCGATCTGCTGCTCAAGGTCAAGGAACCGGTGGCGAGTGAATACGGCTATTTTCGCGCTGATCTGGTGCTGTTCACCTATCTGCACCTGGCCGCCGAACCCGAACTGACTCGGGCCCTGCTCGATGGCGGCGTCACCGCGATCGCCTACGAAACCGTGCAGTTGCCCTCCCGGGCCCTGCCCCTGCTGGCACCGATGAGCGAGGTAGCCGGCCGCCTCGCTCCGATCGTCGGAGCCAATGCCATGCTCAAGCCGAATGGCGGCCCCGGGCTCCTGGTACCCGGCGTTCCGGGCACTCACCCGGCGAAGATCGTGGTTCTCGGCGGTGGTGTCGCTGGCACCGCCGCAATGCAGGTGTCCGTTGGCCTCGGTGCCGAGGTGACCGTGCTCGATACCAACCTGTTTCGGCTGCGGGAGATCGACGCGCTGCACTTCGGCCGGGTCAAGACCATCGCCTCGAACGGTTTCGAGATCGACAAAGCAGTTTCTGAGGCCGACCTGGTCATCGGCTCGGTACTCATTCCGGGCGCTAAGGCTCCCAAACTGGTCAGCAACGAACTCGTGTCGCGCATGAAACCGGGCAGTGTGCTGGTGGACATCGCCGTCGACCAGGGCGGGTGCTTCGCCGACAGCCACGCCACCACGCACGCCGACCCCACGTTCACCGTGCACCGGTCGTTGTTCTACTGTGTCGCGAATATGCCCGGTGCTGTGCCGCACACGTCGACCTATGCCCTGACGAATGCGACGCTGCCCTACGTGCGGGCCCTCGCCACCCTCGGATGGGTCAATGCACTGCGCGCGGACGCCGCACTCGCTCAGGGGCTGAATGCCTTCGACGGGCGACTGACCAGTGCGCCGGTGGCGCTCGCCCACAGTTTGCCGCACCGGCCTGTGGCCGACGTTTTGCTTTAGCATCACCGGTCATTTCCTGGCAACACAGCCCGAGTGACCTCGCCGTCCGAGTGCAACACCCAGACGCGCCCGCGCCCGGGTGCCAGTGGGGGCGGCAGCTCCCGGCGGTGACTGAGCAGCCGAAAGTCCGACAGGCTGCACCGATCGAAAACCAGGCTGACCGCCTGGTCGCTTACCGCCGGATCACTCGAGGGCTGGCTGCTCGCAGGCTGACCGCGCAGCTTCGCCAGCAGGGTCCAGTGCGTCTGCCAGGTCTCGGCGTCACCCACGACGATGACCCGGTCAGGGGCATCCGGTTGGCCGCCTTCCGCGCCAACGTGCAGGGCGGATGCTGCCGGCCCGCTCGTTCCCGCCAGCTCAATCACCGACGTGGCAAGGGCACCGCGCAACCGGTTTGCTGTGCTGCCGGGAGACGAGGACACGATCAGCAGCGGGCCGGAGCCGGGGAGAGCAGGAATGGACACTCCGGTGGGCACCGGCAGGTGAGACCCGGTGGGCGCCAGAAGCTGCACTCGCAGGGTTTGCCAGACTCCCCCGCCCGCCGGCAGCGACGCGATGTAGCTGGCCGACTGTCCTCCGGCAGCGAGGTGGTCCTGCACGGTGGGCAGTTTCAGCAGCAACGTGCTGTGGCAGAGAGCGGCCAACCCGGGAACCACGCTTGTGTGCCGCTGCACGGCGATGACAAGGTGCACGCCGGCGGCCGGTCCGTCCCGCAGCAGCCCGGTGAGCAGGTCAACCGCAGCCAGCCGATGGTCAGGCTGCCAGCGAGCGCATACGGAGTCGAAGTCGTCGAACAGGAGCAACCGGGGTGCTGCCGGTGTCTGCTGACCGGTTTCGACCAGGACGCTGATGCTCGCGAGGACGTCCCAGGTTGCTTCGACGTCGGCGGCGACCAGTTGGGTGAGGCGCTGCCCGTCGGCCGCGCGGGCGAGTGTGTGCAGCAGGGTGGATTTGCCCGCACGGGCCCCACCGACGACGAGCAAATGCCCGTCGATTTCCGGAGAATAGGCGAACACGCGGTAACGCTGACGCTCGGGGTCGTCGAGCAATCCCAGGGCGTAGCCGGGTGCCTTGTCGTCGGCGGCCTCCACATCGCTCACGGTGACCACCGGCGGGAGCGGATCGAGCCACGGACGTCGCTGCGACCCCGGGAACGGCACCGACAGCAATGCCGTCACGATGCTCGAAATGTCGCGATCTTCGGTCGTCGCAACCTGGCAGAGCACCGGTTCGCCCGCTTCAGTGGCGACGAAGCATCGGCCGGGCTGACTCGGCGCCAGCGCGGCCGCGGCATCCGTTCCGATCACGGCCTGGCTGTCGGCGCGATTGTTCACCCGCAACGACAGACGCAGGCTGCAGTTGGCCAGAAGCGCGTCGCGCACGACTCCCGCGGGTCGTTGGGTGCACAGAATCAGGTGCACCCCGAGCGATCGGCCCCTGGCAGCGATGTCGACGAACAGGGCGTGCAGTTCGGGAAACACCCCGAGCATCGTTGCGAATTCATCGACGACGATGACCAGGCGGGGCAACGGATGCTCCATGCGAGCGTCGGTCAGGTCTCGCGCCCCGGCAGCGCTCAGCATGCGCTCGCGATAGCGGAGTTCCGCCCCCAGGCTGGCGAGGGCCCGTGCGGCCGTGTTCGAATCGAGGTCGGTGATGAGGCCGACGCAGTGTGGGAGTCGCCCGAGCGGTTGAAAGGCAGCGCCGCCCTTGAAATCGACGAGCAGAAAATTCACCTGGCTGGGCGAGTAGGTACCCGCCAACGCTGCGATCCAGGTGGTGAGAAGTTCGCTCTTGCCGCTGCCGGTGGTTCCCCCGACCACAGCGTGCGGTCCGGAGCGCACGAGGTCGATTCGCACCGGCCCGTCTCGGCCGACACCGATCAGGCAGTCCAGGGACGGCGGAGCGGACACCCGGTCCATGGCCGAGCCGGTCGCCGATGCACCGGTCGCCGATGCACCGGTCGCCGATGCACCGGCACCGCGTTCGAGCAGTTCGGTCAGGCCGACTGAGGCCGGGAGCGCCTCGGCCATGGTGACCAACCCGGCAGCCCGGGCCTGCTCGGCGAGCGTCACGGCGAAGTCGGACGCTTCGGTCCGAGCCAGCAATTCCGGGCAGAAATCGACGGGCGGTGCCCGGTTCGGCGATCGGATGATCTGTGCTCGAGCAGGCCCGTTCACCCGCACGACCGTTCCACAACCGGGGGGAAGGTCGTCGAGCCTCGACGCGACGACCAGCAGAAGTCGCCCACGATCGAACTCGGTGCGCGGGTGGGGGGCCGCGGCGTGCTGTGTTGCGATGGCCGTTCGCAGCCTGATCGTGAGCCGGCCCGGCGTCGGTGCGGCATGCGGCAGTTGGGCCACCCAGTTCCAGTCACTCGGGTACTGGCCGGTTTCGCTGGAGAGGCCCAGGTCGGTCGGCGGCATGGCGAAGCAGAGTTGCACGAGCACGGCGCGGGCGAGGGCGTCCGCGAGCGGAATCGGGCCGACGATCCCGAGTCCGTGCGTCACGTCGACGATGATCGGGGCATCGGTCACGGTCGCGGCCCAGTCCCGCAGTTCGCGGTGCTCGTTCGGTGCGCTCGCTCCGCCGAGTCGGATTCCACTCGGTGCCGGGCCCGTTCCGAGCGCGACGAGGGCACCATCCGTCTGCCGCCAGCGAGCCGCCGCAGCACTGCCGCGCACGATGCTTCGGGCTGATGGGGTGTGTTGCCAGGCCTCATCGCGCCAGCGGGATTGACGCTCGGCGATGACCGTGCGCAGCAACGCCACCGCTTCGGTGTGAGAGGCCGTCTCGACCCGGCGCCGTTTTCGGCCGGAGCGTTTTGAATCGAACATGCTGGCCACCGCGATGATCGGGCTGAGAACCGCGAAGATGAGCGCGAAAGCCGAGCCGGTGATCATCCAGATCAGCCCGGCCGCGGCCAGCGGTGCCACTGTGGCGAGCAAGGGAAACCCTGCGGGCGGCAGCGGGGCAGGCGCAGGCGGCAGGGAGAGAGCTTCATCGACGGTCGACACCCATCCAGCAGACCAGATCGCGCATCGAGAAGCGGCCCTGATCGGGCCGATGGTGCACGATCGGCGTTTTCGTCGCCAGTGGAGGAGTCGGCGGCGGAGCCGCCGCCTCCCGGTCAGGCGACGCTGAAGGAGTGGTCGGCGATTTCGACCCGGGTGCCGCGTGGCAGAACATAGCGTCGCCCCGGTTCAAGCTGCTCGGCCGTTTCACCGGGACGGCGGATGACCGTGCCGTTGCCGGAGACCCGATCACTGACCCAGAACTCGCCGTCGTGCTGGCCGAACTCGAGGTGGGTTTTCGAGACGGAACGGTCGGCATCCGCTACCCGAATGAGTTCGTCGAACATTTCATCGGGCTGGGGTAGCGGTTTACGGCCGATCAGTCCCGAGCCGCGCACGGACACCCGTTGGCCGGTGCTGAACGTCAGGACGAAGGTCGCCCGGGTCGGCAGCGTCGCGGCCGGCAATACAGTCCGTGCAGTCGGCGCAGCGGTCACGACGGCGACGGCGCGCACAGGTGCCGAGACTGCCGTGGGGATCGGCACGGAAATGACAACGGTCTGACGCGGAAGGCGGGCAATGATGGTGGTGTCGTTCGGCCGGGGATCCGGGCGCTTGCGCGACTCCACGGTTGCGGTGCGGGAGCTACCGCATTCGCCGCAGAACATGGCGCCGACCGGCAACCAGGCCCCGCAAATCTGACACGTCACGATCGGTTGAACCTAGACCTTCTTGACCACGCTGGACTTGAGCTGCATGAATCCGAACCCATCAACCTTGCAGTCGATGTCGTGGCCATCGACCGGATCGACGAGGCGGATGTTGCGCACCTTCGTGCCGACCTTGATCGACAACGACTGGCCCTTGACCTTGAGGTCCTTGATGATCGAAACGGTGTCTCCATCGGACAGCACGGTTCCGAAGGCGTCTTTGACCTGGGCTTCCTGCTCGTCTTCAACCGGCTCGCTCGACCATTCGTGGGCACAGAGCGGGCACACCAGCAGCGAACCCATCTCGTAGGTCAGGTCGCTGGAGCATTCAGGGCACGGAGGCAAGGTATCATTCACTCGTTTCATAATACGCGACCGACGAGCGGTGCGATCAGGATTCGGGTGCCTCGTAGGGTTCGACCGCCAGCACGTCGACCACGATCGCCGTGACGTTGTCGCGACCGCCGTTTTCCAGGGCCGCTTCGACCATCGCCGTGACGGCATCCGCTGCGAGCTTCTTCTCGAGCAGAAAGTGCCGGATGCCGTAGGAGGTGAGTTCCTTGGTGAGTCCGTCGGAGCAGACCAGGATTCGCATGCCGGCTTGGATCGGCAGGATGCGGTAGTCCGGAATCGGTGGCTCGTGAAAACCGACAGCGCGCGTGATGATATTGCCGTGCGGGTGCACGTCCGCCTCTTCGCGGGTGATGCGCCCGGCGTCGACGAGCTCCTGCACGACCGAGTGGTCGTTGGTAACCTGTTCGAGAACCCCGCCGGTCAGCTGGTACACCCGGGAATCGCCGATGTTGTACACGATCCAGCTGGCGGCATCCGAGACGAGCGCCAGCGCCACGCCGGTCACGGTCGTTCCGGTGCCCTGATCGGTAACCCCAACCCCCTGCGCCATGTCTTCCACCGCGAGGGCGAGCGCCCGATCGATCGATCCAGCCTCCGCCACGAGTGTTCCCGAGAGCTCGGCCAGCCGCGCGACCACGGCGGCACTGGCGACATCGCCGGCCGAGTGGCCGCCCATACCGTCGGCGACAGCAAACAGAGGCGGCGCAGCGAGCAGGCTGTCTTCGTTCACCTCGCGGCGATGGCCGACATCGGTCAGGGCTGCCCACGCCAGCGTCAACGTCGTTGCGGCGCTGGGCAGTTCAACACGAAATCCGGTCGAACCTTGACCAATCTGGGTCACGGGTGGTGCCTTCCGAGTGTGGGGCACGAATTCGTCCCCGCCGTTCCAACGTTCACCGAAGGACTTGGACCATAATAACGTCACCACTCGCAGCCACCGCACCGCCTAGTGTCCGATGTAACTCATCACGTGCTTGATGCGGGTGTAATCCTCGAACCCGTACATCGAGAGGTCCTTGCCGTAGCCGGAGTGTTTGAAGCCACCGTGGGGCATCTCGGCAACGATGGGAATGTGGGTGTTGATCCACACACAACCGAAATCGAGGTGCTTGGCGAAGCGCATCGCGCGACCGTGGTCGCGGGTCCACACCGACGACGCCAGGCCATATTGCACGTCATTCGCCCAGCGCAGTGCCTCGTCCTCGTCGGTGAAGCGCTGCACGGTCATCATGGGGCCGAAGATCTCCTGCTGCACCGCCTCGTCGGTCTGCTTCAGACCGCTGACGATGGTCGCTTCGTGAAAGTATCCGGTGTCGCCGACCCGGTGGCCGCCGAGTTCGAGCACGGCGTGGTCGGGCAGCCGATCGACGAAGCCAGACACCTGGGCGAGCTGGTTGACGTTGTTGACCGGTCCGAACAGGATTCCTTGCTCGCTGGGCGCTCCGGTGCGGGCGTTGGCCCTGGCGTAGGCGGCGAGCGCGGCGACGAATTCGTCGTGAATACCGGCCTGCACGAGCAGTCGAGTGGCCGCCGTGCAGTCCTGGCCGGCGTTGAAGAAGCCGGCGGTGACAATCCCGGCGACGGCAAGCCCGACGTCAGCGTCGTCGAACACGATCACCGGGGCTTTGCCGCCGAGTTCGAGGTGTACCCGTTTCAGGTCGTGGGATGCGGCCTCGGCGACGGCCATTCCGGCCCGCACCGAACCGGTGATCGAGACGAGCTGCGGGGTCTTGTCGTCAATCATGGCCGCACCGGTCGTGCGGTCACCGGTGATCACGTTGAGCACACCGTGCGGCAGGAATTCCGCGGCGACCTCGGCCAGCAGCAGGGTCGCACTCGGGGTGGTGTCAGACGGTTTGAGCACCGTGGTATTGCCGGCGGCGAGCGCGGGGGCGAACTTCCATACCGCCATGTTCAGCGGATAGTTCCAGGGTGTGACCTGGCCGACGACACCGATCGGTTCACGCCGAACGAACGAGGTGTGGTCGGTCATGTATTCGCCAGCCGCTCGGCCTTCGAGGTTGCGGGCGGCTCCGGCGAAAAACCGAATCTGGTCGACCGACAGCAGAATTTCGTCGTCGACGAGGGTGGAACGCGGCTTGCCGGTGTCGAGCGACTCGGCGTCAGCGAATTCGTCGGCCCGCGCCTCGATCGCGTCCGCTATTCGAAACAGCGCGAGTTGGCGCACCGCCGGGGTTGTCTCACCCCAGATTTCGAAAGCGGATGCCGCAGCCTGATAGGCGACATCCACGTCGGTCGCATTCGATACCGGGCTCCTGCCATAGACCGTTTCGGTCGCGGGGTCGACGAGATCGAACCGTTCCAAAGATGTTGACTCCACGTATTGGCCGTTGATGAAGTTGCGTAATTCGGGAGCGCTCATGCGGCCCAGTGTACCTATTTCAATTTGATATGCACGCAGATTCACAAATGAAATGCACGGTGAATTGCATTATGAGCGACGGATTCGCTTGCCGAAGTGCTTTTGGACTGACAGAATCGATGCATGAATGGACAAAGGCGCGGTCACCCGCCCAAGCCGGCCCCGCTCGACGATGTGTCGAAAAAGATCATCGAACAGCTGCAAGCCGACGGACGTCGGTCGTACGCGGAGATCGGCAAAGCCGTCGGTCTCAGCGAGGCGGCCGTGCGACAGCGGGTGCAGAAGCTCACCGACTCCGGCGTCATGCAGGTCGTCGCCGTGACGGATCCGATGCAGCTGGGCTTCTTTCGCCAGGCCATGATCGGTATTCGCGCTTCGGCCGACACCCGCGTGCTGGCCGATCAACTGGCCGCCATCGACGCCGTGGATTACGTCGTGCTCACGGCTGGCACCTTTGACATTCTCGCCGAGGTCGTCTGCGAAGACGACGACGAACTGCTCGAACTGCTCAACTCCAAGATCCGCAATCTCGATGGAGTCCTCTCCACCGAGACGTTCGTTTATCTCAAACTCCACAAACAGTTCTATAACTGGGGAACACGGTAAAAAAAATGACTCTGACCACACCCGCCGAAACGCCTGTCGCCTACAGCGATGCCCACAACGCCGAGCTGCAGCAGAAAGCCAAGGACCACCTTTGGATGCACTTCTCCCGTCAGTCGGTGATGGAATCCGGCGCGGGAGTTCCCATCATCGTCAAGGGCCAGGGCCACCACATCTGGGATTCCAACGGCAAGCAGTACATCGACGGCCTGAGCGGACTGTTCACGGTCAATGCCGGCCACGGGCGCAAGCGCCTGGCCGAAGTAGCCGCGAAGCAGGCCGAGGAACTCGCCTTCTTCCCGATCTGGTCCTACGCCCACCCGAACGCGATCGAACTCGCCGACCGCCTTGCGTCGTATGCTCCCGGAGACCTCAACCGGGTGTTCTACTCCACCGGGGGCGGTGAGGCCGTCGAGACCGCCTTCAAGCTCGCCAAGTATTACTGGAAGCTGATGGGGCGCCCCACCAAGCACAAGGTCATCTCCCGCAATGTCGCTTACCATGGCACCCCACAGGGGGCCCTGGCCATCACCGGCATCCCCGCCATGAAGGAGATGTTCGAACCGGTCACCCCCGGTGGCTTCCGCGTTCCCAACACGAACTTTTATCGTGCCGACGAGATGAGCCCTGGCGTCGGCCTCGGCGACAACCTTGAGGTGTTCGGCCAGTGGGCCGCGAACCGCATCGAAGAGATGATCCAGTTCGAGGGCCCCGAAACCGTCGCGGCAGTGTTTCTGGAGCCGGTGCAGAACTCTGGTGGCTGCTTCCCGCCGCCCCCCGGCTATTTCAAGCGTGTGCGGGAAATCTGCGACAAGTACGACGTGCTCCTGGTCGCCGACGAGGTGATCACGGCGTTCGGACGTATCGGCAACATGTTCGCGTCAACGACCTACGACATCCAGCCCGACATGATCACCTGCGCCAAGGGCATGACGAGCGGATACTCACCGATCGGCGCGACCATCGTCAGTGACCGTATCTACGAACCCTTCAAGCACGGCGACACAACGTTCTACCACGGCTATACCTTCGGTGGACACCCGGTTTCCTCCGCGGTGGCGCTGGCCAACCTCGATATCTTCGAAGAGGAAAGGCTCAACGAGAACGTGCGCGAGAATTCACCGCTGTTCCGCAAGGAGCTGGAGAAACTCCTCGATCTGCCGATCGTCGGCGACGTGCGCGGTGCCGGGTACTTCTTCGGCATCGAGCTGGTCAAGGATAAGGGCACCAAGGAAACGTTCAACGACGAGGAGTCGGAGCGACTGCTGCGCGGCTACCTGTCGAAGGCTCTCTACGAGGCCGGCCTGTACTGCCGCGCCGATGACCGTGGCGACCCGGTCATCCAGCTCGCTCCCCCGCTGACCATCGGCCCGAAAGAATTCGCCGAGATCGGCGAGATTCTGCACGGGGTACTGTCGGAGGCTCCGAAGTATATGTAGCTAGCTGTCGGTTGCGAACTCGTCGAAGTCATCACCCCAGTCGTCGTCGGGTTCGTATTCGTCATGCTCGTCGCCCTCCTCCCCGTCGTCGCGTGGCACCGCGAACGCCCACTCCGGCAGGTGCCCCGACCTGAGCAGCAGGTCCAGCAGGGTGGCCATGCTGTAGTGCGAGTCGATGGCAAGGGCCTGGTCGACGTACTGTCCGGCGACGGAACCGCTGCCGAGGGCCCACGACAACCAGGCCAGCATGCACAGCGGCGCCGGTTTGGCCGATCGCGGTGCCATAGCGACGACGGTGCGTAGCAGGGTGATCGCCACCCGGATGCGGTCGACGTCGGGTCGTTCACGCTGCAGGCCCAACATGATGTCGCTGGTGTGTTTGGCGGTCGGCTCGCCGGTACTGAATTCTTCGGTGACCAGGTCGTCGAGACTCCGGCCGGTTTCGTCTTGAAGCCGAGCGTATCGATGGTTCATCTCGTGGGCCCGTACGCCTTCGGCACGCCCGAACGCGAACTGCACCATAATCTGGTCACGATTGGGTGGGCCCTGCACGAGGACGAGCAGCGCCGCGGCGTCTTCTTCGGTGGGGGGATTCGGCCAGGTGAGCGCCGCCTCGGCGGTCGCGACCGGGTCGAGCACGAAACCCAAGGTCGGGAACAGTTCCGGAGCGTTTTCGGCCCGGGCGAGGAGGTGGCGGTACCGCCGGTAGATCCGGGCCAGGCGTTCCCGGGCCGCCAGACTGACCTCGATCGGGTCGGCCCCATTCTGGAGCGTGCCGAGCGGACGCGGCGTTTGGGCCGCTGATTCCTGGTCCACCGCCTCGAAAATCGGCGATTCCGCAATATCGCTCAGTGGACGCCCACCAGCTGGGCACCCGGGGTCGAGGTAGCTGCCCCAGGCATCCGCTGCCACGCACAGGGAATCGCGCAGCAGGAATCCGCTCAGTTCCAGTCGCCGGTTCAGGATCTCGGCAAACCGTTCGCGCGGGATCCCGGGTGTGCCGCCGAACGCATCCGCGGTGTAGATCACCGGAACGGCGGCGTCGACTCCGGGAATCTTGCACAGCATTCCGGCGAGCGTCGTCGCGATTCGTTTGTACACCTTGTGCGGTGCGCCGTCGTCCGGCAGGTTGAAACGCAGCGCACCGCAGGTGCGGTTGCCGCGAAACGCGACGAGCACGACACTGGTCTCGGGAACGAACCCGAGCAGCTGGGGAACGAGTGCCAGAAAGTCCTGGGCCTTCTGGGCTTTGACAATGGTGGGATGCATGCCGCCACTGTGCCAGCGCTGTCGCGCGTCGAACCGCGCCGGACCGAAACTGGGGTTGATCCGGGCCGGCGACCGGTTGGGGAGGAGGCGCAGTCAGACCTCGTCGGCGACGGGCGCAGCGAACTGTGCAGCGTACAACGCCTGGTACGCACCGTGCGCGGCGAGGAGTTGAACGTGGTTGCCCTGCTCCACGATGCGCCCCGATTCCATCACGAGAATCAGGTCGGCGTCACGAATCGTCGACAGGCGGTGGGCAATGACGAAGCTCGTGCGTTCGGCCCGCAGGGCGCTCATCGCCTTCTGCACGAGAACTTCGGTGCGGGTGTCCACCGAACTGGTCGCCTCATCGAGAATGAGCACGCTCGGCTGCGCCAGGAACGCGCGGGCGATGGTGAGCAACTGCATTTCGCCGGCGCTGACGTTGCTGCCCTGGTCGTCGAGCACCGTGTCGTAGCCGTCCGGCAGCGAGTGCACGAACCGGTCGACGTAGGTCGCAGTGGCGGCAGAGAGAATGTCCTCCTCCGTCGCATCCGGTCGGCCGTAGGCGATATTGTCGCGGATCGTACCGCCGAACAGCCAGGTGTCCTGGAGCACCATGCCCATGCGGCTGCGCAGGTCGTGCCGGGTCATGGTCGCGATATCGACGCCATCGAGCAGGATGCGCCCGGAGTCGATCTCGTAGAACCGCATCATGAGGTTGACCAGGGTGGTTTTGCCGGCCCCGGTGGGTCCGACGATTGCGATGGTCTGCCCGGGTTCCGCGACGAGGCTGAGCTCTTCGATCAACGGCTTGTCTTCGGTGTACCGGAACGACACGTTCTCGAAGACCAGGCGACCGTGCGTCTCCGTCGGCGTCTTTGCCGGTTCCGGATCCTCGGACTGCTCATCGGCATCGAGCAGGTCGAACATCCGTTCAGCGGATGCGACGCCAGACTGCAGCAGGTTGGCCATCGATCCGAGCTGCGCCAGCGGCTGGGTGAACTGGCGGGAGTACTGGATGAACGCCTGCACGTCACCGAGCTGCATTGCTCCGGAGGCGACCTGCAGTCCGCCGACAACGGCGATGGCGACGTAGACGAGGTTGCCGATGAAGGTCATCGCGGGCATGATCATGCCGCTGATGAACTGGGCACCAAAACTTGCCGCGTACAGGTCGTCATTCTTCTGCGTGAAGCGGGCGTCGACCTCTTTCTGCCGGCCGAACACCTTGACCAGTGCATGGCCGGTGAATGTCTCTTCGATCTGGCCGTTGAGCTCGCCCGTGTTCGCCCATTGGGCCACGAACAATTTCTGGGACCGTTTGGCGATGAACGCGGTGATCACCAGGGTGAGCGGCACCGTGACGAGCGCGATCAGAGCGAGCAGCGGCGAGAGAATGACCATCATCACGATCACGCCGATGACCGTGAGCAGGCTGGTCACCACCTGACTCAGCGACTGTTGCAGGCTCTGCGAAATGTTATCGACGTCGTTGGTCACCCGGCTGAGCAGCTCACCGCGCGGCTTCTTGTCGAAGTAGCTCAACGGCAGGCGGTTGATCTTTGCTTCGATCTCCTCGCGCAGCCGGTACACCGTGCGCTGCACCACCCCGTTGAGGACGTAAGCCTGCATCCAGCTGAACACGCTTGAGAGCACGTAGAGCGCGAGCGCCCAGAACAGCACGGTCGACAGCATCGCGAAGTCGATGCCGAGGCCAGGGGTCAGGGTCATGCCGCTGAGCATGTCCGCCTGCCTGCTGTCGCCGGATGCCCGCAGGCCCGCGATCACGTCGGCCTGGCTGCTGCCGCTCGGCAGCGACTTCGACACGACGCCGGAGAAGATCAGGTTGGTGCCTTCTCCAAGCAGACGCGGGCCGAGCACCGAGAACGTGACGCTGATGACGGCCAGGGCCAGCACGAGCGCAAGCCAGAGTCGCTCAGGACGCAGCTTGCCGAGCAGTCGTTTGCCTGACGCAGTGAAGTTCATCGATTTCTCGGCCGGCAGGCTCATTCCGCCGAAGGGGCCGCCGCCGCGCTGAGGGCGCGGGGCCGGCTGGTCGTCAGCGTGGGTCTCGCTCATGCTGTTTCCTCCGCGGTGAGCTGGGACGACACGATTTCCTGATAGGTTGTGTTCGAGTCGAGGAGTTGCTCGTGCGTTCCCCGGCCGACGATGCGACCGTCTTCAAGCACCAGGATCTGGTCGGCATCGATGATGCTCGAGACCCGCTGGGCGACGATGATCATGGTGGCATCGTCGGTGCTCTGTTTGAGGGCGAGCCGGAGTCGAGCATCCGTGGCGAGGTCGAGGGCCGAGAATGAGTCGTCGAAAATGTACAGCTCCGGCCGTTTCACCAGGGCGCGGGCGATCGCGAGGCGCTGACGCTGTCCACCAGATATGTTGGTGCCGCCCTGCGAAATCGGTGCGTCGAGGCCGCCGGCCATATCCGTGACGAATTCCCTGGCCTGGGCGATCGTGAGAGCTTGCCAGAGGTCCTCCTCTGTGGCATCGGGTTTGCCGTACAGCAGGTTGCTGCGCACCGTTCCGGAGAACAGGTAGGGCTTTTGCGGCACGAGGCCGATGTGCCCCCAGAGCAGGTCCGGATTGAGCTCGCGCACGTTGACGCCGTCAACGAGCACGGAACCGCTCGTGGCGTCGAACAGGCGCGGCAGCAGGTTGACCAGGGTGGTCTTGCCGCTGCCGGTACTACCGATGATGGCGGTGGTCTCGCCGTGGCGGGCGATGAAGCTCACGTTGCGCAGCACCGGCTGTTCGGCGCCGGGATAAGCGAATCCGACATCGAGCAGTTCAAGCTCGCCCCGGCCGACCGTCACTTGGACCGGGTTGGCCGGGGGTGTGACGCTTGATTCGGTGGCGAGTACCTCGCCGATACGATCGGCCGAGACGGCCGCACGCGGAATCATGACGGCCATGAACGTGGCCATCATGACGGCCATGAGTATCTGCATGAGATAGCTGAGGAAGGCGATGAGCGTGCCCACCTGCATCGACCCGTCTTCAATGCGGAATGCGCCAAACCAGATCACGGCCACGCTCGAGACGTTGAGTACGAGCATGACGATGGGGAACATGAGTGCCATCAGGCGCCCAGAACTCAGGGCGACGTCGGTGACGTCCTGGTTGGCCTTGGCAAACCGGGCGACCTCCTGCGTCTCCCGCACGAACGCGCGCACCACCCGAATACCGGTGAGTTGTTCCCGCAGCACCCGGTTGACCGTGTCGATGCGGGTCTGCATCGTTCGAAACAGCGGAACCATCCGCACCACGATGAGTCCCACGGCGATGAGGAGGATCGGCACGCTGACCGCGATGAGCCAGGACAACTGAACGTCCTGGCGGATCGCCATGATCACACCGCCGATGCTGAGGATGGGTGCCGAGACCAGAAGGGTGCAAGTGGTCAGCACGAGCATCTGAACCTACTGCACATCATTGGTGGAGCGGGTGATGAGGGAAGGAGCTCCGAACCGGGTGACCTCCTGCTCGGAGAATTCGCCGACCCGGCTGAACACGGCGCCGCGCAGGTCACGGCCCACCTTCATGGCGACCTTGGCACCGAAGTAGACGGCCACGATCGCGCAGATGATCTGGGCGAGGGTGATGAGCAGCATGAGTCCGCCGACGCGCAGGATGTAGCCAGTGTCACCGGTGGCTACGCCCTCGTCGATGATGTCGGCGTTCAGGGTGGGGAGAAAGAGGGAGGCGATCGATTGTGCCAGTTGAAAGACGATCACGCCCAGCAGCAGCTGCCAGTATGGACGCAGGTACCGCATGAGCAGGGACCACAGCACGTAAATCTCCTAGGGTGAGGATCAGGCGAACAGGTTCGAAATGAAGGCGACCTCGTCGGCGGAGGGCTGCCAGGACGTTGCCGCGGCCGCGTTCTGCACGATCTGTTCCGGCTTGGTGGCACCCGCGATGACGCTGGTCAGCCCTCGCTGGGCCAGCAGCCAGGCGAACGTCGCCGCCAGCATGGTGGTGCCGCGCGCGTCGCACCACTGCTGGTATTGCTCGATTTTGTCCCAGGGGGCGTCGTCGGAGAGATGCCGCCGGATCATCATGATCCGGCTGTCGGCCGGCCCGCCCTCACGGGAGAACTTGCCGGTGAAGAGCCCATTGTAAAGCGGAAAGAACGGCAGAAAGCCCAGGCCGTACGCGTTGACGGCCGGCAGCACCTCGTCTTCGGCGTCGCGCACCAGCAGGCTGTATTCGTTCTGGCTGGAGATGAACGCGGGGTGTCCGTTCATGCGGGCCGTGAACTCGGCCTCGGCGATCTGCCAACCGGCCAGGTTCGAGTGACCGATGTAACGAATCTTGCCCTCCGTGATGAGGTCGTCCAGGGTCGCCAGGGTCTCCTCGATCGGCGTGGACGGGTCGGGAACATGCAGCTGGTACAGGTCGATCCAGTCGGTCTGCAACCGTCGGAGAGACGCCTCGACGGCCAGGCGGATGTATCGGCGTGAGCCGCGAGCCCCCCAGTCCGGACCGTTCAACCCGCCCATGTCCATGCCGAACTTGGAGGCGAGCACAATCTGATCACGCTTGCCGCGTAGGGAGTGCCCCATGAGCGTTTCGCTCAAGCCGCGTTCGGCACCGTAGATATCGGCGGTGTCGAAGAGTGTCACGCCCGCTTCGATGGCCGCGTCGATGACAGCGGTCGTTCCGTCCTGACTCTCCGACGCTGTGCCGGTTCGCCCGAAATTATTACACCCAAGGCCAATCGTCGAGACGGTCAGTCCGGAGGAGCCAAGTCTGCGATATTCAATCTGAGCCATCCTTACAGACTAGGACGGCAGCCGTCTCCTGCACAGGCGCAGGTCTCCACGCGTTGGCCACCAATGTCCGAAACCCGCGAGGTGGCGTTGCGGGCGGCGGCTACAGTCGAATCATGGACAGCACCCCGAAGCAACCCTCGCGATCAACGACAGCGAACGCGCTCCTTCGCCTTCCCAGCCCGATCGGCCGGCTCGAACTGACCGCCGACGACGAGGGAATTCTCTCCCTCTCCATCGAAACCGACGGCCAGCTGCCGCTCGATGCCCGTGCAGAGATTCCCTCCCCCATGCTACGGCGGGCCGGCGATCAACTCGATGAATACTTTGCCGGAACGAGGCAGTCCTTCGACCTCCCCGTGCATCTGATCCGCGGCACCGAGTTTCAGCGCAGCGTCTGGGCCAGGCTGGCGACCCTCACGTTCGGCGATGTCATCTCCTACGGGGCACTCGGCAGTGCCATCGGCCGCGTCGGTTCCGGCCGTGCCATCGGCGGGGCGGTCGGCGCCAACCCGGTGCCGATCATCATCGGCTGCCACCGGGTGCTCGCTTCGAGCGGCCAGATCACCGGTTATAGTGCCGGCCGGGGAATCCCGACCAAGGCGTGGCTGCTCGATCACGAAGGAATCCGGCACCGGTAGCGGCGTGGCCGTGCCGGTACGCCCTAGCGACGACCGAGCGGCAGCAGGCCCAGCGCCCGCACCGCTTCGCGTTCCTCAACCAACTCGGCAACGGATGCCGCGATTTTGCTTCGCGAGAACTCGTTGCGTTCCAGCCCGGTCACGATGCGCCACTGACCATCGACCGAACGCACCGGGAACGAGCACACCAACCCGGCCGGAACATCGTAGGAGCCGTCGGAAACCACCCCGGCACTGGTCCAGTCCGAACCGCGCCCGGTCACCCAGTCAGCGACGTGGTCAATGGCCGCGTTGGCTGCGGAGGCGACCGATGATCCTCCGCGCACGGCGATGATCTCCGATCCGCGCTGGGCCACTCGCGGAATGAAAGTCTGCGCCAGCCACTGCTCGTCGACGAGGTCTCGAACCGCTCGGCCCTGGGCTGTGGCGTGGAAGACATCCGGATACTGGCTGGCAGAGTGGTTGCCCCACACGGTCAGGCCGTGGATCGTTCCGACGGCGACGTCGAGGTGGTTGGCGAGTTGTCCCACAGCCCGGTTGTGGTCGAGCCGGGTCATCGCGGTGAATCGCTCCGCCGGCACGTCGGGTGCATGCGCGGCAGCGATGAGAGCGTTGGTGTTGGCGGGGTTGCCCACCACGAGCACGCGCACATCGTCTGCGGCCCCGGCGTTGATCGCGGCGCCCTGCGGTCCGAAAATGCGACCGTTGGCTTCGAGCAGGTCGGCACGCTCCATGCCAGGCCCACGCGGCCGAGATCCGACCAGCAGCGCAATATTGACGCCGGCGAAGGCGATAGCGGGGTCATCGGTGACCGTGACCCCGCGCAGCAGATCGAAGGCGCAGTCTTCAAGTTCCAGCGCGGTACCCTCGGCGGCTTTCAGCCCCTGAGGTATTTCCAAAAGGGTCAGCCGAACCGGCGTGGTCGGCCCGAGCAACGCGCCAGCCGCTATGCGGAACAGCAGTGCGTAGCCGATCTGTCCGCCCGCTCCGGTGACGGTCACGTTGACCGGTTGCCGATGAATGGGAACGTTGACGGATGCTGCTGCGGTTGCCGATGCGGGGAAAGTGCTGGCGTCTGTACTCACGCGCCCAGCCTATCCCGCTGCGTCCTAGACCCGGGCTAGATCAGCTCCGGTGTAGATCGTCGATGACGCCGCGCGACCCGCCGACGCGAGGTGCTGCTCGACAACGAGTTCAAGCTCGCCCGCTGCGCCCGGTCCAAGGCGGATTCCGACGGATTGCGCCCAGTCGATCAACTCTGAGGTCGTGCGAAAATCGAACTCCTGCTCGAGCAGGGCCCGGGTGAATTCACCCTTGGACTTCTTATTGAAGTGATTCAGAGCGCGCTTCTGACCGTCGCCCGCGAGGGCGACGACTCGCAGATACAGCGAGTCTGGGCGCTGGGGTCGGGCACCGAGAGCTACATAGGCCTCCGAGCGGAGGTCGAGCAACAGCCCCTGAGTCTGGCCGAGCACCTTCGCAACTTCGGTGCTCCACAGCTGCTTGAGCGTGAGACTGGTCGGTGTGAGGTTCGGCACGCGCGAATCATGCGACAGTCGGTACGCCGGTATCGGGTCGAGCGCACCGACCGGCCCGAGCAGTGCGGAGTGGACGGCCAGGTGAGCGCGCGCGAACTCGCGCTGCGAGACCGTCAGGGTGGCGGCATCCAACCCGTCGAAGAGTACCCCGGTGTACCGGTCAATGACCGGCAGGGTTGGAGACGACAGCAGTTCGCGGTTGCGGTCAATCTCGAACAGCTGCGTACGGCCCAGTTTCAGGGCGGTACGGGCTTCATCCGGATGCCTGGCCAGCGCCACAACCGCGCGGGCCAGGGCCCGGCGTTTCACGTTCAGGCGAGGATGGGCGAGGACTGTGAGGTCCAGGGGTACAGCTTCGCCGCCGGAGCGTTTCGTCTCCGACGGCGGAAGCAGTATCAGCACTGGTGTTGCAGACGCGCGGGTTAGGAACCGACGAGTTCAGCCTTGCGTGCCACGATGGTGACCATGTCGTTGTCGACCGACAGGAACCCGTCCTCAGCCTTGGCGATGACCTTGGAGCCATCGGCCAGGGTAAGACGAACGTCGCCCAGCGCCAGAATCGCCAACATCGGTTCGTGACCGGCCAGGATGCCGATCTCGCCCTCGACGGTCTTGGCTACGACCATGGTCGCTTCGCCGGTCCACACCTGGTGGTCGGCCGACACAACGCTGACGGACAGCGACTTCGCCATGCTTAGTCGTTCTCCTTCTGAATCTGAGCCCACTTCTCTTCGACGTCGTTGATGCCACCGACGTTGAAGAAGGCCTGCTCAGCGACGTGGTCGAAGTCACCGTTGGCGATTGCCGTGAACGACTCGATGGTGTCCTTGAGCGGAACCGTGGAACCCTCGACACCGGTGAACTTCTTCGCCATGTAGGTGTTCTGGGAGAGGAACTGCTGAATGCGGCGGGCACGGGAAACCGTGACCTTGTCTTCTTCAGAGAGCTCGTCAACACCGAGGATCGCGATGATCTCCTGGAGTTCCTTGTTCTTCTGCAGGATCGCCTTGACGCGCACAGCCGTGTTGTAGTGATCGGCACCCAGGTAGCGGGGGTCGAGGATACGGCTGGTCGAGGTGAGCGGGTCGACGGCCGGGTAGAGGCCCTTCGACGCGATTTCACGCGACAACTCGGTCGTGGCGTCGAGGTGGGCGAAGGTGGTCGCCGGTGCCGGGTCGGTGTAGTCGTCGGCGGGGACGTAGATCGCTTGGAGGGAGGTGATCGAGTGGCCACGGGTCGACGTGATGCGCTCCTGGAGGATACCCATCTCGTCGGCCAGGTTCGGCTGGTAGCCCACGGCGGACGGCATACGGCCCAGCAGGGTCGACACCTCAGAACCGGCCTGGGTGAAGCGGAAGATGTTGTCGATGAAGAGCAAGACGTCTTGCTTCTCCACGTCGCGGAAGTACTCGGCCATGGTCAGGGCGGAGAGAGCGACGCGCAGACGCGTTCCCGGCGGCTCGTCCATCTGGCCGAACACCAGCGCGGTCTTGTCGAAGACGCCGGCTTCTTCCATCTCGGCGATGAGGTCGTTGCCCTCACGGGTACGCTCACCGACTCCGGCGAACACCGATACTCCACCGTGGTCCTGCGCTACGCGCTGGATCATTTCCTGGATGAGGACGGTCTTGCCGACTCCGGCACCACCGAACAGGCCGATCTTTCCACCGAGAACATACGGCGTGAGAAGGTCGATGACCTTGATTCCGGTTTCGAAGAGCTGAGTCTTGGACTCGAGCTGGTCGAACGCCGGCGGCTTGCGGTGGATGGGCCAGCGCTCGGTGATCTCGATCTTCTCGCCGGGCTTGGCGTTGAGCACATCGCCGATGACGTTGAAGACCTTGCCCTTGGTGACGTTTCCGACCGGAACCGTGATGGGGCTGCCGGTGTCGCGCACTTCCTGGCCGCGGACGAGTCCGTCGGTCGGGTTCAGCGCGATGGCACGAACGAGGTCGTCACCGAGGTGAAGTGCAACCTCGAGCGTGATCTCGTTCGAGTCGTCACCGATGGTGATCGTGGTCTTCAGGGCGTTGTAGATGCCGGGGATCGAGTCATGCGGAAACTCGATGTCGACGACGGGGCCCGTGACGCGCGCGATGCGGCCAACAGAGCCGGCCGTGTCCTCCGCCCGGACTGGCGCGGTTGCGGTGTCAGTCATAGCTCTCTCTTCTCTGGTCTTACTTCTTAGCGGATGAGAGCGCGTCGGCTCCACCCACGATCTCGGAAATCTGCTGGGTGATCTCGGACTGACGCGCGTTGTTGGACAGGCGGGTGTAGTCCGTGATCAGCTTGTCGGCGTTGTCGCTGGCCGACTTCATTGCCTTCTGGCGGCTCGCATGCTCAGATGCGGCCGACTGCAGCATGGCGTTGAACAGTCGACTCTCGATGTACACCGGGAGGAGGCTGTCCAGAACCGTCTCAACGTCGGGTTCGAACTCGTAGAGCGGAAGGACCTTGTTGTCACCGGGTTCTTCCACCCCCTCGACGACCTCGAGGGGAAGCAGTCGAACGACTTCGGGCACCTGGGTGACCATGCTGACGAAACGGTTGTAGACGATGTGGATCTCGTCGACGCCGCCATCGGAGAAGTCCGTAAGGAATGACTCCAGCAGTGCTTCGCCGATTTCCTTGGCCGTTTCGAACTGCGGCTGATCGGTGCCGCCGGTCCAGACTCGCTCCGACGTGCGGTTGCGAAAGCTGAAGTAGGCGATGGCCTTGCGTCCCACCAGGAAGTAGACGATGTCCTTGCCCTGGCCGCGGAGCAACTCACTGAGCGACTCAGCTTCGCGCAAAACCTGCGAGCTGAACGCGCCGGCCAGGCCTCGGTCGGAGGCGAAGATGACGACCGCTGCGCGCTCGATCTTTTCGGGCTCCGTAGTGAGCACGTGCTCGACGTTCGAGTACGTGGCCACCGCCGAGACGGCGCGCGTCACGGCGCGCGAGTACGGGGTTGACGCAGCGACCCGCGCCTGCGCTTTCTGGATGCGCGAGGCCGAGATCAGCTCCATGGCCCGAGTGATCTTCTTGGTCGTCTGGGCAGACTTGATCTTCTGCCGGTAGACCCGAAGTTGCGCTCCCATGTGTCTGCTTCCTTGTCTTTCAGTGTGGTTTCGTCAGTGGTTCTGCGTCGCGCGAATCGGCGAGGACTAGCGGCGGTGCTTGACGATCTTTTCCTGGTTGACGTCTTCGACGGCAATCGCCTCAAACTTTTCCTTGCCGACCGAGGCGAGCGGCTTGCCTTCACCGGTCTGGAATTCGAGCTTGAACTTATCGACACCGGCGGTGAGGGCTGCAACGGTCTCATCAGAGAGAACGTTGGTCTCGCGCAGGGTCTTCAGGATTTCGGTGTTGCGACCGAGGAAGTCGAGCAGTTCGCGCTCGAAACGCAGCACGTCGGGAACCGGAACCTCGTCGAGCTTGCCGTTGATGCCGGCCCAGATCGAGACGACCTGATCTTCGACGGGGTACGGCGAGTACTGCGGCTGACGCAGGAGTTCCGTCAGGCGGGCGCCACGGGCGAGCTGACGACGGCTGGCCGCGTCGAGGTCCGAGGCGAACATGGCGAAGGCTTCGAGCGAACGATACTGGGCCAGCTCGAGCTTGAGCGTGCCCGAAACCTTCTTGATCGACTTGACCTGCGCGTCGCCACCGACGCGGGAAACCGAGATGCCGACGTCAACAGCGGGGCGCTGGTTGGCGTTGAACAGGTCTGACTGCAGAAAGATCTGGCCGTCGGTGATCGAGATCACGTTGGTCGGAATGTAAGCGGCAACGTCGTTGGCCTTGGTCTCAATGATCGGAAGCCCGGTCATCGATCCGGCACCGAGCTCGTCGGAGAGCTTGGCGCACCGTTCCAGCAGACGGGAGTGCAGGTAGAACACGTCTCCGGGGTACGCTTCGCGTCCCGGCGGGCGACGCAGCAGCAGGGAGACCGCACGGTAGGCCTCGGCCTGCTTGGAGAGGTCATCGAAAACGATGAGAACGTGCTTGCCGGCGTACATCCAGTGCTGGCCGATAGCCGAACCGGTGTACGGGGCGAGGTACTTGAATCCGGCCGGGTCGGAGGCGGGAGCTGCGACGATGGTGGTGTATTCCATTGCCCCGGCGTCCTCGAGGGCACCCTTCACCGAAGCGATGGTGGAGCCCTTCTGGCCGATGGCGACGTAGATGCAACGAACCTGCTTGTTGCTGTCGCCCGACTCCCAGTTGGCCTTCTGGTTGATGATGGTGTCGATCGCGATCGCGGTCTTGCCGGTCTGGCGGTCACCGATGATCAGCTGGCGCTGGCCGCGGCCGATCGGGATCATGGCGTCGATGGCCTTGATACCGGTCTGCATCGGCTCGTGCACCGACTTGCGGCTCATGACACCGGGGGCCTGCAGCTCGAGGGCGCGGCGGCCTTCGGTGGCAATGTCGCCCAGCCCGTCGATGGGAGCGCCGAGCGGGTCGACGACACGGCCGAGGTAGCCGTCGCCGACGGGAACGGAGAGAACCTCGCCGGTGCGGTGCACCTCCATGCCCTCCACAATGCCGCCGAACTCGCCGAGTACGACAACGCCGATCTCGTCTTCATCGAGGTTCTGGGCCAGGCCCAGGGTGCCGTCGGCGAATTTGATGAGCTCGTTGGCCATCACGCCGGGCAGGCCCTCAACGTGGGCGATCCCGTCGCCGGCCGTGGTGACGTAGCCAACCTCGGTCGTTGACGTTTTGTTCGGCTCGTAGGACTTCACGAAGTCCTGGAGAGCGCCACGGATCTCATCGGGGCTGATCGTTAGTTCTGCCATCATCTTCCCTTTTCTGTACGGCTGTACAGGTTCTGTCTGTTCGAGGACGCTGCCGCCCTGAGTCATCTGGTACTGCTGGGTTTGTGGTGCTGCTGCTTCTGTCACACTGCGCCAGAATCAGCGAGCGAGCTGGAGTCTCAAATCAGCCAGGCGGGTTGCGATGCTGCCATCGATGACCAGATCGCCGATTTGTACGCGCACTCCGCCGACCAGCGCCGGGTCGACGACCTGGTTGATGGTGAGTGCACGTCCGTGGCGTTCCTGGAGATTCTTCTGCAAGCGGTCGAGCTGGGCGGGCGTGAGAACGCTCGCCGACGTGATGGTCGCGATCGAGGTTCCGGACTGGTCTGCGACGATGGCTGCTGCGTGTCGCAGCAATTCGCCGATACGGCGGCCGCGAGGCTGCTGCACCAGGTGCCGAACAATGGCGAGCGTCTGTCCGGATACCTTGCCGGCCAGAAGCTGCTCGACGAGCGCGGCCTTGGCGGTCGGCTTGCCAAGCTTGCTGGCCAGTGCGAGTTCCAGACCAGCATCTGACGACACCGTTGTACCGAAGGCGAACAATTCGTCCTCGATGGATGTGCCGGCCGGTGCTGACAGGGCGGATGCCCGCAGGCCCAGTTCTTCGATCCCGGCGAGCAGGTCGTCGTGGCTGGACCAGCGTTCGGACACGGAGGCCGCGAGCAGGTCGAGCGCCCGAGGTGTCACGCTGGTACCGAAGACGGCACGCACGAGGGTGACCTTGGCCGCAGCATCCGCTGACGCGTCGCCGAGTGCTGACAACAGCTGGGACGACGACCCGATAACTCGACCGGCGCCGAACAGGCTTTCGCCCGTCGCCAGATCAGTCGTGCCGCCGGGGACGGACAGTGCCGCCCTCGATGTGGCGAGTGCTTCTCTGGTGGCGCTTCCCATTTGCTAGATCTTTCCGGCTTTTGGTGCTTCGCTGGCTTCAAGTTCGGCCAGGAAACGATCGACAATGGCGCTGGCTTTCGCGTCGTCGGACAGGCTCTCACCGATGACGCCCGAGGCGAGGTCAATGGCAAGGGTGCCGACCTCGCTGCGAAGCGACACGACGGCAGCCTGGCGTTCGGCTTCGATCTGCGTCTTGGCACTGGCCGCGATGCGACCGGCTTCGGCCGCGGCCTGCTCCTTGTGCTCAGCGACGATGCGCTGGCCATCGGTGCGGGCCTGTTCACGAATGGCACCGGCTTCGGCACGAGCATCAGCAAGCTGGGCGGTGTACTGCACGAGTGCAGCTTCGGCCTTGCGCTGAGCGTCGTCGGCCTTGGCAATGTTGCCCTCGATGGCTTCTGCACGGTCGTCAAGAAGCTTCTGCATTCTGGGCAGCACAAGCTTCCAGAAGAAGAACAAAATCACGACAAAGCAGACCGCCGACCAGATGATGTCGTAGATCTCCGGGATGAGCGGGTTTGGCGCCGCTTCTTCCGTCGCGGCTGCAATTACTGCGTGAAGCATCATGCCTCCTAATTAAGTAGTGAAGAGGTTTAGATGCCGGTGAAAATGAAGTAGGTAGCGATACCGATGAAGGCGAGCGCCTCGGTGAAGGCGATACCGATGTACATCAGCACCTGCAGGCGCCCGGCCAGCTCAGGCTGACGAGCGACACCCTCGATGGTCTTGCCAACGACGATACCTACACCGATTGCCGGGCCGATGGCTGCGAGGCCATAACCGACGGTCGCGATGTTTCCGTTGATTTCCGCGAGAACGGTTGTTGCGTCCACGTATGTTTCCTTCCGTGATGGTGAATTCGGCGAGTGCCGGATTCCTAAAGTGTCTAGTGTTCCTCAGCCAGCGCGAGCTGGATGTAGACGGCGGTGAGTAGGGCAAAAATGTAAGCCTGGAGGACGGCGATCAGCACTTCGAAGAGCGTGAAGGCGAAGCCGAAGACGAGGGTGCCAGCGCCGAAGAGCTTGAACCCACCATCCGCAGTGAAGAAGAAGAACTGGGTAGCGCTGAAGAACAGCACGAGCAGGAGGTGTCCGACGATCATGTTCATCATCAGTCGGAGCGTGAGAGTGACCGGTCGCACCAGAAACGTCGAGATGAATTCGATCGGCGTCACGATGAGGTACAGGAACGGAGGAACTCCGGGCGGAAAGAGTGAGTTGCGGAAGAACTTAGCCGGGCTCTTCTTGACGCCGGCGTAGATGAACGTTCCGTAGGAGATCACGCCGAGCAGCAGTGGTACCCCGATCACCGAGGTGCCGGCGATGTTGAGGAACGGAATAATACCCGTGATGTTCATGAACAACACCATGAAGAAGATGGTCGTCAAAAGCGGCAGAAAACGTTTGCCGTCTTTCTTACCGAGCAGGTCTTCGGCGATGTTGACGCGAACGAAGTCGAGTCCCATTTCGGCCAGGCTCTGGCCGCGGGTCGGAATGATCTTCATGCGGCGAGTACCAAGCCAGAAGGCCAACATCAGCACCGCGACC
The DNA here is from genome assembly GCF_004402315.1 of Cryobacterium sp. TMT1-3. NCBI lineage: Bacteria > Bacillati > Actinomycetota > Actinomycetes > Micrococcales > Microbacteriaceae > Cryobacterium > Cryobacterium sp. TMT1-3. The sequence continues at coordinate 183,216 of NZ_SOFW01000020.1, read as the reverse complement.
GCGAGAAAGCGAATCAGGATGATGCGGTTGATTTCGAAGCTGGTGCCCGCGAAGAAGATTACATTGGGGAAGAACTCATTGATGGAGGGACCGTGAAATTCACCGTCGCCGGTGGCAGACGGGACCATCAGGTTTACGGCGATTTCTAGCAGCGCTTTCTCCTGTTTCGGGGCGGTGAGCTCTGCTCGCGCAACGACGATTATGGGCAGGTTTACGACGCTGTAAAGCATGTGCAAACCGGGGTGGGATCGGTGTTTACTCTAGCAAAGATCAGGCGCTGCACCGAATCGAGAGCGGGATCCGTGGGTGGATGGGCCGAAGGGTTACTCGTCTACCGGGGCGGGGGGCAATACGACGTCGCTGGCGTAGGGCATCCGGCTCTTCATCACGACGACGGCATCGACCACGAGGGATCCCACGACGCCGGCGATGATGCATAAGAACAGCACCATGGGCTCGATCCACGCACGGTCCTGCAACACGAAAAGCAGTACCAGGAACACGACGAATTTGAGCAGCCAGCCGCCCATGATGATGCCGAAGAAGCCGCCGATCGCCGATTCGTTGCCGGCAACCCGATTGGCCAGCAGGATACTGCCGGCCGTGATACCCATGAAAGCGACGGACATGATCGTTCCGATCAGGGCACTGAGCACCCCGGTGCCACCGTCCACGAAATAGCCGATGACGGAACCGACGACGGCTATTCCGAGTGCGACCCAGCCGCCGTAGATCAGGATGCGACGCAGCACCGGGATGGACGTGGCCTGGGCAGGTGGTGGGGTGGCGCTGGTCATACGTTCTCCTCGGCAGGGGCCGCCGCAGGGGCGGTCGCTCGTGTCGGTGTTGGGGCGGGGGTGGCGGGAGTAGCGGCTTCGTCGAGCGGGTCGAACCGGTCGAGCACAGCGATCTGTGCCGGCGCTGACTGACTGACCCATTCACCGGTTTTGCGGCGGCCGAGCGGCGCGAGAGTGACGATCGTACAGATGAGCAGCGAGGTCACCAGGAAGATGGTGGCGTACCAGGTCGGCAGCCCGAAATAGACCGGCAGGATGTAATACAGCAGACACCCAACGGACGCTGCGGCCGTCCACCCGTAGAAGATCAGCACGGCATGCAGGTGGGAGTGTCCCATATCGAGCAGTCGGTGATGCAGGTGTTTTCGGTCGGCGCTGAAGGGCGATTTACCGGCCCGTACCCGCCGGAATACGGCCAGCCCGAAGTCGAGCAGGGGAATAATCATGATGGCCACCGGCAGCAGGATGGGTATGAACGCCGGAAAGAGCTGCGAGCGATTGATCGCGGTCGGGTCGATCTGGCCGGTGATGGCGATCGCGCTTGTGGCCATGAGCAGACCGACCAGCAGTGCACCGGCGTCGCCCATGAACATTTTGGCCGGGTGCCAGTTCAACGGCAGGAACCCCACGCACGCGCCGACCAGAATGGCGGCGATGAGCGAGGCGAGGTTGAAGTAGTTGGTCGGCGACGTGTCCCGCACGAGCAGGTAGCTGTAGAGAAAGAACACCCCGTTGGCGATCAGGGCAACGCCCGTGACGAGGCCGTCGAGACCGTCGATGAAGTTGATCATGTTCATGACCACCACGATGGCGACGACCGTGAACACGATCGACATCCAGCCGCTGCCGACCGTGAGCCCGCCGATCGGAAGGGAGTAGATCTGCACGCCCTGCCAGGCGACCAGCCCGGCGGCGATGAACTGGCCGGCGAGTTTGGTCATCCAGTCCAGGTCCCAGATGTCGTCGGCGACACCGACCAGCACGATGAGCAGGGCTGCGCCGAGGATCGCGAGAATCTGCTGCGGATCGGCGAACACCAGCCGAAGCGGCGCGAACGCCCCCGCGATGAGGTAGGCGACCCCGAAGGCCACCAGGATGCCGAGGAACATGGCGATGCCGCCGAGACGCGGCGTAGGGCGGGTGTGCACGTCGCGTTCGCGAATTTTCGGGTACAGGCGGTACTTGTGGCTGAGTTTGTAGACCACGATCGACAGCACGAACGTGACGATCGCCGTGACGAGCGCGAGCAAAAAGAAAAGGGTCATGGGCTACCGACCGGCATCCGTTTCGCCTGCGGTCTCAGCCGGCGCTTTCGTCGAGGCTTCGTCCTGGGACGGGGCGGCGATCGTGGGGGTCGCATCCGCTTCACTCGGTTCTGCCGGTACTCCGGGGATGGCCGGTGCGGCCGCGAGAACGTCGCCGACGACCGCCGCGATCGATTCTCGGGAGATGACGCCGCTGCGCACGATGTGCAGAAAATTGCCGTTGGTTTCGAAGCCGGAGGCGTCGACGATCGTCGATGAGCCGTCGCCGGGCTGGCCGAACACGCTCTCATAGGTACTGCCGGCGGTTCCGCCGTCAAGGTAGACCTCGACGCTCTCGCCGAGCGCCGCTTCGGCCGCCTGGGCATCACGGGTGGCGGGCATTCCGCTGAGGTTGGCGCTCGACACGGCCAGTGGCCCCGTTGCGGCGAGCAGATCGAGCGCGATCTGATTGCTCGGCATGCGCAGCGCCACGGTGCCGCGCGTCTCGCCGAGATCCCAAACCAGTGACGGCTGGGCGTTGACGATGACCGTCAGTCCGCCCGGCCAGAACGCCGCGACGAGGTCGCGCACCGGCTGCGGCACGTCGACGGCGAGAGCGTCGAGGGTTGGGATTCCGGGAATGAGAACGGGTGGCGGCGACTGCCGACTGCGGCCTTTGGCGTTGAGGAGAAGCTGCACGGCCTCGGCGTTGAAAGCGTCGGCCGCAACGCCGTAGACCGTGTCGGTGGGGATGACGACGAGCGCTCCGCGGCCGATGGCCGTGCGCGCCAGAGCGATGTGCGCCTGGTATTCCGAGTGGCTCGTGTTCGACTCGCTCGTGCAATCGTAGATACGTGTCATTTCCGGCAATTCTAACCCAGCGCGGTTGTGAAGAACGGATGCGAGCGCACGCACCCGCGAAAGTCCGCTCAGGGGTGCAGTGCGGTGGTGGCCCGATCGCGGCTGGTGTAGTCGCGGTGCGTGGCCGAAGCCCGCCAGCCATCGGCGGTCAGCAGCGCGCGAATGTCTACTCCCTGCAGTTCACCGTGTTCGATCACGAGCACACCGCCGGGACGCAGCAGGCGGAGGCCCGTGGCCGAGACGCTGCGCACGACGTCGAGGCCGTCCGGGCCTCCGAAGAGGGCGTGGGCGGGGTCGAACAGGCGCACCTCCGGGTCGCGCGGGATCGCATCCGCTGGAATGTATGGCGGGTTCGAGATGACGACGGCGACCGTGCCGTCGAGTTCCACGAAGGCATTGGCGAGGTCGCCGAAGGCGAGAGTCGCGTTGCCGGCAGCGATCTCCTCGAAGTTGCGCACGGTCCAGGGGAAGGCTTCGGCCGAATTTTCAATCGCGAAGATGCGCGCGTGCGGCACCTCGGTGGCGAGGGCCAGGGCGATCGCGCCGCTCCCGGTGCCGAGATCGACACCGATCGGCTCCGGATCGGGCATGGACCGCAACGCGTCGATGGCGAACTGGGCGACCTGCTCGGTTTCGGGCCGCGGCACGAAGACGCCAGGGCCCACGTTCAGGGACAGGGAGCGGAACGGGGCACGTCCGGTGATGTGCTGAAGAGGTTCGCGTGTGCTGCGGCGAGCGAGCAGGGTGTCGATCGCTGCGGCATCCGCTTGGCTGACCGGTCGATTCAGGATGCTGCCAGCTTGCACTTCGCCGCGACTCTGGCCGAGCACGTGGCCGATCAGTAGGTCGGAGTCGACCTCGGGGTCAGTCACCCCGGCCGAAGTGAGCGCTCGGATGGCTCGGTTGCGCAGGTCGGTCACGGTGGAGGGCAGGGCAGAATCTGAAGAAGGCACGTAGTGAAATGTAACGCACCAACCCGTTTTCGGCCGGGCAACCTAGGCTGGAGCTGGCCCACCCGCCCAAGCCAGTCGAATTCAGCCGAATTTCACCGAATGAAAGTTGCCCTCGTGCCTAAGATCTATTCCGATATCACCGAAGCCGTCGGTGGGACCCCCCTCGTCAAACTGAACCGTTTGACCAACGGCCTCGGCGCGACCGTGCTCGCGAAGCTCGAGTTCTATAATCCGTCCAGCAGCGTCAAGGACCGCATCGGCGTTGCCATCATCAATGCCGCCGAGAAGGACGGCTCCCTGAAGCCGGGCGGAACCATCGTTGAAGCCACCAGCGGCAACACGGGCATCGCCCTCGCCATGGTCGGTGCTGCCCGCGGCTACACCGTCATTCTCGCTATGCCCGAGACGATGAGCAAGGAACGTCGCGTCATGATGCGCGCCTACGGCGCCGAAATCGTGCTGACCGCTGGTGCCGATGGCATGCGCGGGGCCGTTGAGAAGGCCGCCGAGATCGTCGCGAACACGCCCGGTGCGGTGTTGGCCAGCCAGTTCACCAACCCGGCCAACCCGGCGATCCACCGTGCCACCACCGGCGTGGAGATCTGGAACGACACCGACGGTGCCGTCGACATCCTCGTTGCCGGCATCGGCACCGGCGGCACCATCTCTGGCGCCGGCGGGTACCTGAAGGAGCAGAAGCCGGGCCTCACGGTCGTCGGCGTCGAGCCGATCGACTCCCCCATTCTCACCGGCGGCAAGCCCGGCCCGCACAAGATCCAGGGCCTCGGCGCGAACTTCGTACCGGAGACGCTCGACCGTCAGGTCTACGACTCGATCACTGATGTGACCCTGGCCGACTCGCTCGCCACGGCCCGCGCACTCGGCACCGACGAGGGCATCCTCGGCGGCATCTCCGGCGGCGCCGCGGTCTGGGCCGCGCTCGAGCAGGCGAAATTGCCCGAGAACGCCGGCAAGACCATCGTCGTCATCGTTCCCGGCTTCGGTGAACGGTACATTTCAACGGTGCTGTACGAAGACCTGCTGGACTAAGAGATCACTGCCTGCCCGCACATGAATCCCCTGTCTTGACTGTGTTCTCGCGCCTCCGCGAAGATATCGCGGCTGCGCGCACCCACGACCCCGCCGCACGCAGCAATGCCGAGGTTTTTCTGGCTTACAGCGGCCTGCACGCGGTCTGGTCGTATCGGGTCGCCAATCGCCTGTGGCGTGCCGGGCTGCGCTTGCCCGCACGCCTGCTGTCGCAGGTGACCCGGTTTCTGACCGGGATTGAGATTCATCCGGGAGCGACAATCGGGCGCCGACTGTTCATCGACCACGGCATGGGTGTCGTAATCGGTGAGACGGCCGTGCTCGGCGACGATGTGATGCTATATCACGCGGTGACGTTGGGCGGCAAGAGCCGTCACGGGCATGCGCGGGGCGTGCGGCGGCATCCGTTTCTGGATGACGGTGTGACGGTCGGGGCTGGCGCCAAGGTGCTCGGCCCGATCACCATCGGGGCGTGGAGCACGATCGGCTCGAATGCCGTCGTGACCAAGTCGGCCCCGCCGCGGTCGCTGCTGGTGGGGGTGCCGGCCACCATTCGCCCGCAATCTCCCGAAACGGTGGAGTCCGCACGCGGCGGCACCCTCGAGCCCGAGTACTACCTCTAAGAAAACGACCGGGCCCGGGCCCGGTTAGGTTGAGGCGGGTGCTACTCGGGGTCGCCGAGCTCGGCCAGGCGGGTTTCCTCGTCGGCATGGATGCAGGAGTCGATGACGGGGCCGAGGGCGCCGTTCATGACGGCGTCGAGGTTGTACGCCTTGTAGCCGGTGCGGTGATCGGCGATGCGGTTCTCGGGAAAGTTGTACGTGCGGATGCGCTCCGAGCGATCCATCGTACGAATCTGCCCCTTGCGCACGAGCGACGCCGCCGCGTCGATTTCTTCCTGCTGGCGGGCCAGCACCCGGGCACGCAGCACGCGCATTCCGGCTTCCTTGTTCTGCAGCTGTGATTTCTCATTCTGCATCGCGACCACGATTCCGGTGGGAAGGTGGGTGATGCGCACGGCGGAGTCGGTCGTGTTCACGGACTGGCCACCGGGCCCGCTCGAGCGGTACACGTCGATCTTGAGGTCGTTCGGGTGCAGTTCGACCTCTTCAGGCTCGTCGACCTCGGGGAAGACGAGCACGCCGGCCGCCGAGGTGTGGATGCGTCCCTGAGATTCAGTCGCTGGCACCCGCTGAACGCGGTGCACGCCTCCCTCATATTTCAGGTGCGCCCATACGCCCTCGGCCGGGTCGCTCGAATTGCCCTTGATCGCGAGCTGGATGTCTTTAATGCCACCGAGGTCGCTTGAGGTCTGCTCGATGATCTCGGTCTTCCAGCGGTTGGACTCGGCATAGTGCAGGTACATGCGCAGCAGATCAGCGGCGAACAGCGCCGACTCGGCACCGCCCTCCCCCATCTTGATCTCCATGATCACGTCGCGGGCGTCGAGTTCGTCGCGCGGGATCAGCAGACGTCGCAGCTTTTCAGCCGTAACGTCGAGTTGTTCCACGAGATCCGGGATCTCCTCGGCAAAGGCAGCATCTTCGTCGGCGAGCTCACGAGCGGCCTCGAGGTTATCGTCGACCTCTTTCCACTCGTGGTAGGCCGCGATGATGCGGCTCAACTCGGCATAACGCCGGTTGACCTTCTTCGAGCGGGCCGGATTCGCGTGCAGCTCCGGATCCGCCAACTGCGACTGCAGGTCGTCGTGCTCGGCCAGCAGCGTGAGGACGGATTCGAACATTACTTGTCCTTGTCTGACCCGTTCAGGGTCGGCATCGACTTCTGAACCTGCATGAGGAATTCAACGTTCGACGAGGTCTCCTTGAGACGGCCGAGGATGAGTTCGAGCGCCTGCTGCTGCTCGAGCCCGGCGAGGGCGCGGCGCAGCTTCCAAGTCACTTTCACTTCATCGGCGCTCATCAGCATTTCTTCGCGTCGGGTGCCCGATGCGTTCACGTCGACGGCGGGGAAGATGCGCTTGTCGGCGAGTTGGCGCGACAGACGTAATTCCATGTTGCCGGTGCCCTTGAACTCCTCGAAGATGACCTCGTCCATTTTGGAACCGGTCTCCACGAGCGCGGAGGCGAGAATGGTGAGCGAGCCACCGTTCTCGATGTTGCGCGCCGCACCGAAGAAACGCTTCGGCGGATACAGAGCGGATGCGTCGACGCCGCCGGAGAGGATACGACCCGAGGCCGGGGCCACGAGGTTGTAGGCCCGGCCGAGGCGGGTGATCGAGTCGAGCAGCACGACAACGTCGTGGCCCAGCTCAACCAGACGCTTGGCGCGCTCGATGGCGAGCTCGGCGACAACGGTGTGGTCCTCGGCCGGCCGGTCGAAGGTGGAGGCGATGACCTCACCCTTCACCGTGCGCTGCATGTCGGTGACCTCTTCGGGGCGCTCGTCGACCAGAACGACCATGAGGTGGACCTCGGGGTTGTTGGTGGCGATGGCGTTGGCGATCTGCTGCATCACGATGGTCTTGCCAGCCTTGGGCGGCGCCACGATCAGGCCGCGCTGGCCCTTGCCGATCGGAGCGACGAGGTCGATGATGCGCTGGGTGAGCTTGCCAGGCTCGGTTTCGAGGCGCAGGCGTTCCGTCGGGTACAGCGGGGTCAGTTTGTGGAAGTCGACGCGGGTGGCGGCTTCTTCGACGGTCTGGCCGTTGATCGAGTCGACCTTGACGATGGCGTTGTACTTCTGACGCCCGGACTGGTCGCCCTCGTGCGGCTGACGGATGGAGCCGACGACGGCGTCACCCTTGCGCAGGTTGTACTTCTTGACCTGGCCGAGCGAGACGTAGACGTCGCTCGCACCGGGCAGGTAGCCGGAGGTGCGCACGAAGGCGTAGTTGTCGAGCACGTCGAGGATGCCGGCGACCGGAATGAGAACGTCGTCGTCGTTGACCTCGGGTTCGAAGTCATCGCCCTGGTTCGGGCCGCGACGCTTGCGGTCACGGTACCGGTTGCGGTTGCCGCGGCCGTTCAGATCATCGTCGAGCCGGTCGGGACCCTGGTTACGGTCCTGGTTACGGTCAGGGCCACGGTCGTTCTGGCCCTGGTTGCGGTCCTGGCCACGATCATTCTGACCCTGGTTGCGGTCCTGGCCACGATCATTCTGACCCTGGTTGCGATCGGCCTGCGCCTGAGCACGCTCCTGATTGCGTTCCTGGTTGCGTTCGTTGCGCGCCTGACGCTGGCTCTGCGCCCGCGTCATGCCCTCATCGTTGGTGCCGTTCTGGCCCCGGTCGTTCTGTCGATCAGCGGCCGGAACGTTCTCGCCCTGGTTGCGGTCGGCACCCTGCGCGCGGTCACCACCGCGGCTGCGGCTGCGGCTGCGGCCCTGACGGGGGGCGCCGGAGTCGGTCCCGTCGTCGGTTGCGGTGTCGGTTGCGGTGTCGGTTGCGGCATCGGTTGCTTCGGCCGGTGCCTCGACGGCATCGGTGACTGCGACCTCGACGACTACGTCGTCAGCGGCCGCGGACTCGACCGGCGCGGATTCGACGGGCGCGACGGCGTTGCGTTGTGAGGAGGCACGGCGGGACGGACGTCGGGTGGCCGGCGCGGCATCGACCAAGGGCTCGATGGATACATCAGCATCAACGGGCAAGTCGGCGGTTTCGGCGACCACGGCAGCCGCGTCGACGACCTGAACCGGCGCCACCTGCACGCGCTTGCGTGCCTGGTGAACGGGCCTGTCAGCATCCGCTGTGGTGGGGGCAGCGTCATCGACAGCGCCGGTGGAGGTCACAGCGCCGGTGGAGGTCACAGCGCCGGTGGAGGTTACAGCGCCGCGAGCGTTGCGCGCGATGCGGGACCCGGCGGCCGGGGCGTCGGGCAGGATGATGCCGAATCCGGTGCTGGCGTCGGCATTGACGTGGGACTTGGCTGGTGCGGCGGTGCTGGTGCTGGCACGACGCGGTGCACGCTTGCGCGGGGCTGTTTCGATTGCCTCGGCGAGGCTCTCGATCGGTGCGGCCACAGCCACGGGCGACGCCTCGGCTATCGGAGCGGCCTCAGCGACCGGAGCAGCTTCGACGGGAGCAGCGATGCTGGTGTCGGCCTGTGCCGTTTCGATTGCGTCCACGAGTTCTCCTTTACGAAGTTTGGAAGCGCCGGGGATTTTCAGTTCGAGGGCCAGAGCCTGAAGCTCTGACACGCGAAGGGTACTCAGGCGGGGAAGTTCCGAGCCAGTGGCGCGGAGGTTGACATCAGTCACGAAGGGGGGTCCTTTCCCCTGCCGAACAAAAATTCAGGCCAGGAGAGATGTATGCAGCGACGAATGCGCTGCGGGTGATCCAATCCGACAAATGGAGGGGATTGGTGTAAACACACACAGCCACGCACGAAATCGCAATAGCAGTGAGGTACAGGGAATACACCGGATGTCGCCAGTGGCGGTTTCTATCGGGTGCACACCAACCATAGCACCCCGCCACCAGTACGGCCGCCAGCCGGGCCGACGCGCGCGGGGCGCGTCGGCCCGATCAGCCCGCCGGTTACGCGGCGGTCTCTGCCGTGCTGTGCGCCGTGAGCGGATGCACGGTGGCACCCTGCATGTCCACGGCGAGCATGAGCGCGCGCCACGGGGTGTCAGACTGGCTCGCAACGAGTTCGGCAGCGACCAGGCGCTGGCCAGGATCGCTCGCCAACACCAGAATGGATGGCCCGGCACCGGACACGACGGCGGCGAAGCCAGCGGCGCGCAGCAGGGTGATGAGCTTGTTCGTCTCCGGCATGGCCGCGGCACGGTAGCTCTGGTGCAGCTTGTCTTCGGTCGCGGCGAGCAGCAGCTCGGGGCTCTGGATGAGCGCGGCGATCAACAAAGCAGACCGCGACACGTTGAAGACGGCGTCTTCGTGCGGCACCGAGGTCGGCTGCAGGCTGCGCGCGAGCGCGGTGGACATCTCCTGCTCGGGTACGAAGACGAGCGGCTTGACACCGCGGTGCACCATGAGCTTCTTGTGGCGCGGACCTTCCGGTGTGGTCCAGGCGATGGTCAGCCCGCCGAACAGTGCCGGGGCAACATTGTCGGGGTGGCCTTCCATTTCGGTGGCGAGCACGAGCAGCATCTCGGCGTCGATCTCGACGACGCCCTCGAGCAGCCCCTTCGCCGCCATGATGCCCGACACGATTGCGGCACCCGAGGAGCCCAGGCCGCGGCCGTGCGGTATGACGTTGTGCGCGACAATGTTGAGCCCGGGCATGGGCAGGCCGACGGCCTCGAAGGTGTGGATGATGGCACGCACGACGAGGTTGCTCTCGTCGGTCGGCACCAAGCCGGCACCGACGCCGTGCACCTCGACGAACACGCCGGGAGCACTCCGCACGGTGACCTCGAGCTGGTCATATTTCGCCAGCGCCAGGCCGAGGGTGTCGAAGCCGGGCCCCAGGTTGGCCGTCGTCGCCGGCACCTGCACCGAGACAGCGCGGCCGATCAGGGATACAGAACTGGTCATGCCTTGGCCAAGCCGAGCACGCTCGCGATTTCTGCGGTGTCGACCGGAACGATGGTGGGCACGACATCGGAACCGTCAGCGGTGCGGAGCGCCCACTGCGGGTCCTTCAACCCGTGACCGGTGACCGTGATGACCACGGTCGAGCCCTTCGGGATGAACCCGGCTTCGGCTCGCTCAAGCAGACCGGCGACACCGATAGCGGATGCCGGTTCCACGAAAATTCCGACCTCGGCCGAGAGGATGCGGTGGGCTTCAAGAATCTTTGCATCGGTGATGGCACCGAAGTAGCCGTCACTCTGCTCACGGGCGTTCAGCGCGAGGTCCCACGACGCCGGGTTGCCGATGCGGATGGCGCTCGCGAGGGTGTCGGGGTGGTCGACGCGGTGGCCGAGCACGATCGGGGCACTGCCGGCGGCCTGGAAACCGAACATGCGCGGCAGCTTGGTCGTGGCGCCGCGGGCGACCTCTTCGCTGTAGCCGCGAAAGTACGCGGTGTAGTTGCCGGCGTTGCCAACCGGAACGAACTGAAAGTCGGGGGCGTCGCCGAGCACTTCAACGACCTCGAACGCGGCCGTTTTCTGACCCTCGATGCGGTCGGGGTTGACCGAATTGACCAGGTGCACCGGGTAGTTGGTAGCGAGGTCGCGAGCGATGTCGAGGCAGTCATCGAAGTTGCCCTGCACCTGCAGCAGCTGCGCGTTGTGCGCGACGGCCTGGCTGAGCTTGCCCATGGCGATCTTGCCCTCGGGTACGAGGACGGCAGCGGTGATGCCGGCGTGGGTGGCGTAGGCGGCTGCGGATGCGCTCGTATTGCCGGTCGAGGCGCAGATGACCGCTTTCGCGCCGTCTTCCATGGCCTTGGAAATGGCCATGGTCATGCCGCGGTCCTTGAACGAGCCGGTGGGGTTCATGCCCTCAAATTTGATCCAGACCTTCGCGCCCGTGCGCGCGGAGAGTGCGGCGGCCGGAATCAGCGGTGTTCCGCCCTCCCCCAGGGTGATGATCGGGGTCGCGGCCGAGATGTTCAGACGGTCGGAGTATTCGTTCAGCACTCCCCGCCACTGACGGCTGACGATGGCGCCGGGTGTGGTCAGGTTGGTACTGGTCTCGCTTGGGCTAAACATCAGACTCCTTCAACTCTCAAAACGGATGCGACTTCGCTGACGACACTGTTGGTGGCCAGGTCCTGCACGGTGGCGGCGAGTGCGGCCTCCGTTGCGTCATGGGTCCCGATCACTAGGGTAGCCGTGGCCGAGCGGGCTGCGCGACTCTTCGTGGCCATCACGGCCGGGGTCATGGACTGTTCCACGAGGGCCAGGGACACCTTGCGCTTACTGAACACGCTCGCGATGGTTGCGAGCACGCCGGGTTCGTCGGTGACTTCGAGGGTCACCGCGTAGCGGGTGGTGACCCGGCCGATATCGAAGACCGGCAGTCCGGCGTAGCTTGATGCGGCCACTCCCGGCCCGCCGGCGACGTGCCGCCTGGCGATGGAGACGACGTCGCCGAGCACGGCCGAGGCTGTTTCCACTCCCCCGGCTCCGGCCCCGTAGAACATAAGGCTGCCGGCGGATTCGGCTTCGACGAAGACGGCGTTGTTGGCGCCGTGTACCGCGGCGAGCGGATGGCTGCGCGGCACCATGGCCGGGTAGACCCGCGCCGACACCCCGTCGACGCCGTTCTCGTCGGTGACGCGTTCACAAATGGCCAGCAGTTTCACGACGTAGCCGGCCTTGCGGGCCGATTCGATCTGCGCCGGCGTGACCGACTCGATGCCCTCGCGGTAAACGGATGCCAGCGGCACCGTCGTGTGAAACGCCAGACTCGCCAGAATGGCCGCCTTCTGCGCGGCGTCGTAGCCCCCGATGTCGGCGGTCGGATCTGCCTCCGCGTAGCCAAGCGCGGTCGCCTCGGCCAGCGCGTCCTCGAGGCTGGACCCTTCGGTATCCATTCGGTCCAGGATGAAGTTCGTGGTGCCGTTGACGATGCCGAGGATGCGCTTGATCTGGTCGCCGGCGAGGCTCTCCCGCAGCGGACGCACGATCGGGATCGCCCCGGCGACCGCGGCCTCGTAGTTGATCTGGGCGCCGACCTGGTTCGCGGCGGCGAAGAGTTCGGGTCCGGCCTGGGCGAGCAGCGCCTTGTTGGCGGTGACGACATCCGCTCCACTGCTGATCGCGAGCAGAATGTGGCTGCGGGCCGGCTCGATGCCGCCCATCAGTTCGATGACGATGTCGGCGCCGAGAATGAGCTCTTCGGCGTTGGTCGTGAACAGTTCATGCGGCAGGTCGACGGTGCGTTCGGCGTTCACATCGCGCACCGCGATTCCAACCAGTTCGAGGGTGGCCCCTACCCGGTTGGCGAGCTCCGGGCCCTGTTCGAGCAGCAGCCGGGCCACCTGGGCGCCGACGGATCCTCCACCGAGGAGGGCGACACGCAGGTTGCGGTATTCGAGCTTCAAGATTCTCCTTCGGTGGGCGAAAGCGCCCCGGTGTCCCGCGCGAGCAGGTCGGCAATCGTTTCGCCGCGTACGAGTACGCGTGCTGTGCCGTTCATCACGGCCACCACGGGGGCGCGGCCCTGGTAGTTGTAGTTGTTGGAGAGCGCCCAGCAGTAGGCACCCGTGGCGGGCACGGCGAGCAGGTCGCCGGGGGTCACGTCGCCGGGCAGGTAGTCGGAGTCGACGACGATGTCGCCGCTCTCGCAGTGTTTGCCGGCGATGCGCACGAGCACCGGCGCTGCGGTCGACACGCGATCGGCGAGTCGCACGGCATAGTCGGCGCCATAGAGAGCCGGGCGCACATTGTCACTCATTCCGCCATCAACACTGACGTACAGCCGCGGGGTGCCGGAGACGTCGACCGCTTTGGTCGTGCCGACGCGGTACAGGCTCACGCCGGCGCGACCGATGATAACCCGGCCGGGTTCGAACGCGACGATCGGCAGCGCGATGTTCAGTCGCGCGCACTCGGTGGCGACGATGTCGGCCAGGGCCGCGGCGAGGTCACGAATCGGGGTGGGTTCGTCGGCGCTCGTGTAGGCAATGCCGAAGCCGCCGCCGAGGTTGAGTTCGGGTACCGGACCGCCTCCCAGCAGGGTGGCGTGCAGCTCGAGCAGCCGGGCGGCCGACTCGGCGAAGCCGTCGGCGCCGAAGATCTGCGAACCGATGTGGCAGTGCAGGCCGACGAAGTTGAGCGCGCTCTCGGCGCGAATGAGTTCGACCAGCCTCGGCGCATCGCCGAGTACGATCCCAAATTTTTGGTCTTCGTGTGAGGTAGCCAGAAAATCGTGGGTGTGCGCGTGTACGCCGCTATTCACGCGGAGGCGTACGTTCTGCACCCGATTGTGGCGAGCGGATGCTTCGGCGATGCGGCCGATTTCAACCTCGCTGTCGATCACGATCGTGCCGATACCGACCCGGGTGGCTTCGTCGAGCTCGGCCAGGGACTTATTGTTGCCGTGAAAACCCAGCCGGGCCGGATCGGCGCCGCCGGCCAGGGCGACGGCGAGTTCGCCGCCGCTGCACACGTCGATGTTGAGCCCGGCGGCGATCATCCAGCGCACAACCTCGGTGGAGAGAAAAGCCTTGCCGGCGTAGTAGACCTTGGCGCTCGTGCCGATGCGGGCGAACTCGGCCTGGAACACGGCGAGCAGCTCCGCGGCGCTGGTGCGGGCATCCGCTTCGTCGATGACGTAGAGGGGAGTGCCGAATTCGGCGGCGAGGTCGTCAGCGGTGACTCCGCCGATGACGAGTTCGCCGGTGCTGCTGCGGGCGGCCGAGGTGGGCCAGAGACCGGGCGCGAGCTCATTGGCGTCGGCGGGCAGGCGCAGCCAGTCGGGCGCGAGCGGATTGGGTTCGGTTGCCACGAAGTACCTCACGAGAGTCGAAGGGGAATCTCAGCGAGCGAACCCGGATTGGTCCCTGAAGCCGGAAAATGGGACGCCCGAGTGGGTGGGCGTGCCTGACCGTATTCTATCGTCGCGGGTGGCGAGGTTCGAATCAGTCGGTGCAGCTGCCGAGAGTGGTCAGCGACTGCGCAGTGAGCCGAAGACTGCTCGACTCCAGCGTAACGCGTGCCCGCTCGGGCGAAATGTCGACGCCACTCAGTTCGACGCCGCCGGGCAGGTAGCCGGCCACGCAGACTCCGATCGGCGCCTGCTGCAGAATGAGGTTGACCAGGGGTGTGGCGTCGATGTCGCCGACGCCGCTCGTCACTGTGGCTTCGGTGGGGGTGAAGTTCAGCGTGTCCCCGGCAGCGCTGGCGGTGGCCGTCGCGCTGTAGCCCACGGTGAACTCAAACAGTTTGACCGTGCCGGTGTAGGCGACGACGCCGTCGCCGAGGGCCATCACGGCGTCGGCGGGCGCGGTCCCGGAAGCCAGCACGAGCTGGTTGAGCGCGGCCTGTTCGAGGTCGAGGGTGGCGGTGAGCGAGCCGATGGCCTTGGCGGTGTTAGTCGATACGTCGCGGGCGATGACGTGAACGGATGCCGGCACGCCGTCGACCGTCAGGTTCGGCGCGGTCAACTCGATCTGGTCGAAACTACCGGCGATGAACTGTGCGATGACGGAGGTGCCGCCGATCGTGACGTCGATGTCACCGGTCACGGAAGCGGGCATCCGGTTGCTGATTTCGGCTTCGGCCCGATCCTGGGCAAAGGCGCGCGCCCCGCTGTCGATAAGAAAATAGGCGACGACGAGCAGAATGGCGAGCACGCCCACGATGATGAGCGGAACGAGACCGCGCCGTTTGGTTCTGGCCACTGATTCATTCATGGCGACTACATGCGCTCCGGCGCGGTGACGCCGAGCAGGCCGAGGCCGTTACGAATCACCTGACCGGTGGCGTCGTTGAGCCAGAGGCGGGTGCGGTGCAGGTCGGTGACCGGTTCTTCGCCGAGCGGAATGACCCGGCAGTTGTCGTACCAGCGGTGGTAGTAGCCGGCGACCTCTTCGATGTAGCGGGCCACGCGGTGGGGCTCGCGCAGTTCGGCGGCCTGGGCGACGACGCGGGGGAATTCCTGCAGCACTCCGAGCAGCGCGGATTCGCTGTCGTGCACGAGCAGCTCCGGGGCGAAGACGGTGCGTTCGACGCCGCTGGCGGCGGCGTTGCGGGCGACCGAGCAGGTGCGGGCGTGGGCGTACTGCACGTAGAAGACGGGGTTGTCGTTGGTGCGCTTGCCGAGCAGGTCGAGGTCGATGTCGAGCTGCGAGTCGCTGTTGGAGCGCACCAGCGCGTAACGACCGGCGTCGACGCCGACCGCGTCGACCAGATCGTCGAGGGTGACGATGGTGCCGGCCCGCTTGCTCATGCGCACCGGTTCGCCGTCTTTAAGCAGGTTGACCATCTGGCCGATCAGAATCTGCAGGTTCACGCCGGGCTCATCACCGAACGCGGAGACCATCGCCATCATGCGGCCGACGTAGCCGTGGTGGTCGGCGCCGAGCATGATCAGGCACTGGTCGAAACCGCGTTCGCGCTTGTCGAGGTAGTAACCGAGGTCGCCCGAGATGTAGGCGGGCTCCCCGTTCGAGCGGATGATCACCCGGTCACGATCGTCACCGAAGGTGGTGGTGCGCAGCCAGATGGCGCCATCCGCTTCGAAGATGTGGCCCTGTTCACGCAGTCGTTCGATGGCGCGGTTGACGGCTCCCGATTCATGCAGCGAATCTTCGTGAAAGTACACATCGAAGTCAACGCCGAAGCCGTGCAGTTTGTCTTTGATCTCGGTGAACATGAGATCAACGCCAATCGAGCGGAACACTTCCTGCTGTTCGTCCCGAGGGAGGGCGGCGACGTCACCGTCATAGTTGGCGAGCACATTCGCGGCGATATCGCCGATGTACGCTCCGCCGTAGCCGTCTTCGGGGGTGGCTTCACCGAGGTAGCTGGCGAGCACGCTGCGGGCGAAGCGGTCGATCTGCGAGCCGTGGTCGTTGAAGTAATACTCGCGGGTGACGTCGGCTCCCTCGGCCTGCAGCACCCGGGCCAGGCTGTCGCCCACAGCGGCCCAGCGCACGCCGCCCATGTGGATCGGACCGGTGGGGTTGGCCGAGACGAATTCGAGGTTGATTTTGAGGCCGTCGTAGAGGTGGCCGGTGCCGTAGACGGCGCCCTGGTCGACGATGGTCTTGGCGAGGGCGCCAGCTGCCGCCGCTTCGAGGCGAATGTTGATGAAACCGGGGCCGGCAATTTCAACGGAGGCGACATCGGCGAGCTGTTCGAGACCGGCTGCCAGTTCTGCCGCGATTTCCCGCGGGTTGGCGCCGAGCGGCTTGGCGATTTTCAGCGCAATACTCGAAGCCCAGTCGCCGTGGTCGCGGTTGCGCGGGCGTTCGACAGCGACGTCGGCGAGGGTGAGTCCGAGGTCTACCCCACTCGCGTCAGCCTCACGTCGGCGTTCGCTGACGTCCTGGATGAGGTCGAAAAGGGACTGGGAGAGTTCGGCAGGAGTCACTGCTCAATCGTACCGGCCCCCTCCTGTTGGTAAGGTCAACGCGTGACTGATACCCGCGTCTACCCCACTCTCGTTCGTTCCGCTCGTGGCCGGGCGGGCGTTCTGCTCGCCGGCGGAGCACTGTTCGCCCTCGTTCTCACCGGCTGCAGCGCCGGCGACGAGCCGACACCCACGAATTCCGCGGCCGCGACGAGCGGGGCATCCGCTGACCCGACAGAGCAGCCGACGTCGTCGCCCACACCGACCCCGGAAGCGACCGGCTCACCGATCGCGCAGACCTGTGGCGATCTGCTCACCCTGCAGGACGTCTACGATTTCAACCCGAACTACGGCACCGCGCCCGACTACTCGCCGAGCGCGAACGGCCTGGCCGAGACCGCCGCGACGTACAACGGACTGACCTGCGGCTGGTCGAACCAGTCCAGTGGTGAACTCATCGAGGTGTCGGTCGTGGCCCCCAACGATGTTTTGATGACCACGCTCAAGCAGCAAGCGGATGCCGACAGCCAGGCCGTGCCGACCTACGGCACCCCGCCGACCGTCGATGGTTTCTTCACCTTTGCCGGTGGCAGCGGTCAGGCCCAGGTCTTCACCGGAAGCTACTGGGTCACCATGAGCTCGCCCGCGTTCTACAACGAGCCCGGCGCTGCCGAAGGTCTCATGTCGGCGGTGCTCGGGCATTTGGGCTAGCCGGCACCTCTACGAACAGGTTCTGGCGGTGGCGGTCATGATGGGTCTTGACGGCCGGGCCATGATGCTAACCTTGAACCACCTTGGCCCCCATAGCTCAGGGGATAGAGCACTGCCCTCCGGAGGCAGGGGCGGCAGTTCGAATCTGCCTGGGGGCACACTCGCTAGATCCGCGTAATCACGCGGATCTAAGCCATTTCCGCTGTTGTTGCAGATGTCGGCAATTCGTCGCTTGCCCACATTCATTTTAATAATGACCTGATTCAGCGCTGCTGCAACGCTGTCCAAGTCCGCGTCGAAGAGGTCACTGTAGGTGTCGAGCGTCTCCTTCGCTGAGGCGTGGCCGAGCATTCGTTGAAGTACTTTCACGTTGGCTCCCGCCGATACAGCCAGGCTGGCGCACGTGTGGCGAAGTTCGTGGGGAGTCAGTCCCGCAACTCCAATTTCGATGGCGGCTGCATCAAACCACCCTCGTCGAAATACCCGATTGCGCAGCACACCACCGCCGCGAGCCCCGACAAACATGAGATCCGTGGGCTTCTTGCCGGCGACATGAAGGGCGAGTTGTTTGGCGATCGAGGCTGGCATCGGAATAAAGCGGTCTTCATAGTCTTTCGGGGACGATTCCTTGAAATAGCCGTTCACTTCCACCATCATGGTGCGGATGTGAAGCCGACTAGTCGCGGCATCGAAGTCACGAACCTGCAAACCGGCTAGCTCGCCCCACCGAAGCCCACCGTACGCCAAAACCAGCACGAGCAGCCCGTAACCGTTGCCCGCGCTATGCGCCTCGACCGACTTGGCCAAGGCTGCAACTTGAGCGTGCGACAGAAACCGCTTCTGCGACTTGGAGATTTTGGGCAGTTTAAGGCGCTGAGCAGGATTGGCTGCGAGGCGACCATCATCGACGGCGAGCTGCAAGGCACCAGAAAGCACGTTGACGATCTTTCGGACCGATGCCGGCCCTTGTATAACGCTGAGCCCGCTCGCCCACTGCTGGATTTGAAGCCGCTCGAGGTCTCCCAAGGCGATGCGCCCCAGCTCGGGAACAATGTGATTGCGAATCGCGCCGTTTACGCGATCAAGAGTGGATGGGCGCAGGTCCGAGCGGCTGGCCAGCCAAGTGGCTGTCCAGTCGGCCACCGTGACTCGGGCGCGGCTGGGATCGATGTATCGGCCAGTGTGTTTGGCGATCTCAACGGATGCAAGAAACAGATCAGCGTCGCGTCGGGTTCGAAAACCTCGCTTGTCCGTCTGTGATTTGTCTGGCTTGCGGTAGCGCACGCGATAGCGACGGCCATTTGCGGTGTCGTACGGTGTTACTGTGCCCATGGATGCCTCCTGGGAGGGCTATCAGGCGGGCATCAGATTGACGCCAACGAAGACGAAACTACATAGTTCTAGATTATTTGGCGAGTAGTCCGACTCGGTACGGTTAGTCCACGTTGTTGGTACTGCCGTTCCACGATGTTGGTACTGCGGCCATCTGGGGGTCTGGCCAGTAACGGAACGGTGGTTGGCGCTAAGGGTTGAGGTGGCGGTAGATCGTCGCTCGTGAGACGCGAGGGCTTTGGCGTTTGGGTGGGAGTTTCGCCGCGTTGTTGTCGGGCTTTGGCTGTGACTTTTGGCGCTCCATGGCGGCATTCTGTGATCGCTATTTGGCGGCGGCGCCTCTCATCTCCCTCGGATTGTGCGCCGCGGGAATCGCCGACTAGATTAAGACGCACGTCTTGAGCGGTGGTCTCACCAAATTTTCGATCACAATATCGAATGTCGGCGGACCAGCCAACCCGGGAACAATATCCATGCCGACGTACGGTCGGGTCCGGTCCTCGCTGTCTTGCGCCTCGCGGAGTCTCAAGGGCCATGAAGAACGGTGTCATGGCCGCCGACACGGAGCGCAGCTTCACGCATTTGACGAGATGTAAACCGAATCTACTGATAGGTATACACGATGGCGACGACGACAGTAATTGCGGTCGCAATGGCCGTTACCTAGGTCGGCACAAGATCGTAAGGAACGCTGTCTCGGCGGAGATTCACGTGCTCACACGGTAGCCGGAACGCATCGTGCTGGTGCGCCATCGATATTCAATTCCGTGTGTCGAGGAGGTTAACCTGGCTCGCCGGGAGGCTGCTCGTCACCGCGTCTCGCGCCTGCCCGCCTGCCCGCCTGCCTGCCCGCCCAAGCGTCAGGATCCACGGTCAACCTCGCAGACGACCTCGAAAAGCGACGACTCGCGCACGTGCCGCCGGGGCTCTCCCTGCGACACATGTTGTGCTCGAAAGGGGGGTGTGGACATTCCCGACATACATCGTATATTTGCCGAGCGCCATGGCGGCGATATTTGCCCCGGATCGTATGGGAACGGTACGCACATGTCGCGTGGTCGGGTCTTTGTTCTTGTCGCTGTCGTTTCGGTCGTTGCGATGTTGTTTACCTCGCTTCCGGCTGTCGCCGCCCCGGTTTCACCATTGGCGAGTCGGTCTCTCCCCCCGGGGGTTGAGTACCTGCCGCCGACAGAGTTTGACGAGGTGTGGTCACCGTCGAAGGACGCTGCGAAGGGTGCAGCCGGCGAGTCGAATGCCCCTCCGAACACATGGGCCACGCCACTGGCAACGAGATCGCTGTCGAACGGTTCGGGTGGGACCGCGAACCGGGCACCGGCGGGAACTGTTGTGGGCGCACCAGGCCTGGGCGCTCTGCCCCACTTCGCTTTCGATGAGGCGAACGTCTCGAACGCGACTGTGGCGCGGGTGAATCTCGCGAACGGGAACCTGTTGCTCACCTCGAACGACGGCGTCTTGAACGGTCCGGCACTCGCGGTGCGCAACGACCGGTTCTACAACGGCCTGTCATCGTCGGAGGGTTCACTCGGTGGCGGCTGGTCGTCACCCCTGTCGGCGTTC
This sequence comes from Cryobacterium sp. TMT1-3, assembly GCF_004402315.1. Classification (NCBI taxonomy): domain Bacteria; kingdom Bacillati; phylum Actinomycetota; class Actinomycetes; order Micrococcales; family Microbacteriaceae; genus Cryobacterium; species Cryobacterium sp. TMT1-3. Next base: position 162,794 of record NZ_SOFW01000020.1, on the reverse strand, counting down.
GATGTGGGTCTCGCGGTGACCTCGAGCACCGCCACCTACACCGGGGCGAACGGGTTCAAGGCGGTGTTCACGAAGTCCGGTGAGGCCTGGGTAACTCCGTCCGGTTTCAACGCCACGCTGACCGAGCAGCCCTACACGAAAACGGTGACGTTCAATCGGACCGGTGAGCAGTTCGTTTTCAACAGCTCAGGCTGGATCACGAAGAACCTGAACCGGAACGGCGAGGGCACGACGTACAGCTACGACCCGTCGACGGGGACCGTGTCCACGGTGACGGAAGCGGCCGGCCGCTCGTACTCGGTGACGTGGGCGGGTGGGTCGCGGATCAGCCAGATCGTGGACTCTGCCGGCCGGACGACGACCTACACCGCGAACGGGGCCGGGCAGCTGAGCCGGGTGGATTCCCCGGGTGGGCTTTGGGAAGAATATGACTACGACGCGACCGGGAGGATCTCCGAACTCCGGGCCCGCGGCACCAACGCGGCGGCGACGTCCCGCACCCTGTTCGGCTACGACACCCAACACCGGCTGACGTCGATCAAACGCGGGCTGGCGTCCTCCTCAACGTTCCTTACGACCGCCTCCTACGTCTACACGGCCGGGCAGACGGTCCTGACCAATGGGCGCGGGAAAATGTTCTCCTACGCGATCGACGCCTCCGGGCGGATGACCTCTGTCACGGACCCGTTGAACCGTACCCGGTCGCAGTCCTACGCCGCGAACAGTGACGTGGTGACCGTCACGGACGCGTTCGCCACCGGCGGCATCGGTGGGAACACCACCACGTACTCATATGACGCGTTGAACAACGCGGTCAGCGCGACCCTGCCAACCGGAGCGGCGGCCTCGGCCGCGTATGGGACCGGAGTTGGCTGCGCCGGCACCGGTGGAACCGTGTTCCAGGCTAAGTGCTCCACCGACGCGGCCGGGAACGGGAAAGCGTTCGAGTACGACGCGAAGGGCAACCCGACGAAAGTCACCGACAGCACCGCCGGTGGCACCGGGGCGGTCCCACAACGGTTCACTTACGAGAATGGTGGCGCGGTCTGCGGCGGTTTCGACGGGCAGGTCTGCACTACTAAGGACGGTAAGGGGAACACCACCGCTTACACGTATGACGGGAACGGGAACCTCAGCGCGGTGACCCCGCCCGCACCGCAAGGGGCGACCAGCTACACCTACGACTCCCTCGGGCGGGTGCTGACCGTCAACGACGGCAATAGCGATACCACGACCTACGCGTACAACCTCCGGGACGACCTTGCGCTGTCCACCTTCCAGGGCGGGCAGACCCTCACCACGACGTTCTACAGCAACGGCATCAAGAACCGCGACACCGACAGCACCGGCCCGTTCACCCAGTACACCTACGACGCCCTCGGCCGGATCATCAACTACCAGACCATCGTCACCAGCACCGTGAACCAGGAATTCGACTACGACGCCGCGGGGAACATCACCCGGTTCCGGGACGCCATGACCGGCGAGGTGAATTACATCTACGACGACGCCAACCAACTCACCCAACTCACCGAACCTCTCGGCACTTGCCCGGTCGCGGCCGGCTCGCCCACCGACTCCGGCTGCATCAAGTTCGCCTACGACGCGAACGGTGCCGAAACGCTGCGCACCCTGCCCGGGAACGCGACCGTCGCCACCGTGAACGACGCGGCCAGCCGGGCGACCAGGATCACCGCGAAGGATGGTGCCGGCGTGATCAAAGCCGACATCGGCTATTCCTACACCGTTCCCGGTGGAACCGCGGACCGGACCAACATCCAGACCCGCACCAGCTATCTCGAACAGGGCATCAGCGCCGGTGCGATCAGTACCTACGGTTACGACTCCCTCAGCCGCCTGACCACAGCCACCGAGAAACTCGGTGCCGCCGCGACCGCCTCCTGGGCCTACACCTACGATCCGGCCGGGAACCGCACCCAACAGGTGAGGGCCGGCGCGACCGGTGCGACCGCGGGGACAACCGCATACAGCTACAACGCCGCGAACCAGATAACCGCTGCCACCGGAGACACCACCACCTGGACCTACGACGCGGCCGGGAACCAGACCCAAAACGGCCTCACCGGGCAAACCGCCACCTACAACGCCCGCGGCGCCGTCACCGCGATCGACGCGACCACCTACACCGCCCTCGGCCAGGGCAACGCCAACCAGCTCTCCCGAAGCGCCTCCTCCACCACCTACCTCAATGGCCCTCTCGGCCTCGCCAGCGAGAAACTCGGCACCGCCAACCGAGGATTCACCCGCACCCCCACCGGCCAGGCCTTGGGCGTGCACGGCACCAGCACCAAGTACTACTACGCACAAGACTCCCTCGGCTCCGTGATCGGACTGTTCGACAAAACCGGCGCCTACATGGGCGGGTACTCCTACAGCCCCTACGGCGAAGCACGCGCCACCGGCACCAACACCGCCACCGCCTACAACCACCTCCGCTACATCAGCGGCTACTACGACGACGCCACCAACCTCTACAAACTCGGCGCCCGCAACTACGACCCCACCATCGGACGCTTCACCCAATACGACCCGTCCGGGCAAGAAGCACACCCCTACGCCTACGCAAGCTGCAACCCCATCAACGCGAAAGACCCGTCCGGCCTGGGAGCCTTTTGCACATTTGCTCCCCTGGCTGTCGCCGCCCTAGGTTTTCTAACGGCGCAAGTCGGGTTGACCGCTGCAGTTCTAGCGATTACCGGCGTCGGCGCACCAGCTGCTGCAGTGGTCGGACTAGTTGCGGCTGCACTCGGAGTGGAAACCGCGGGTATTGGGCTAATCATCCTTTCAGTCTGCACACTTCGCCCGGATCTGTAAGGGGCCATATGATGCCGATTTCCTCGATTCTCATTGGCGTTACAGTGGTTCTTTGTCTTCTCAATACTGTTCCGCTGCTCGCTCTGGTGTTCTCCGGAGAACGCTTGCGTGCGAAGTCACGTGCGAAGTGGCGTGCCTTAACTATCGTCACAATGACGCTGTATGGAGTTGCTCTCATCACGGGCGTCACTGGCATTGCCCTCATCGTTTCCCAAAACACAGGGTAGGTATGAGCTGCCGCGGATATCTCGGACAGTGGGCCCTCTTAAAATGAGGGTTCACTGAAAGTAGAGATCAGCATGACCGCAGCGCGTAGGCGTTTCACCCAAGACTTCAAAGACGAGCTGTGCCGCGAGGTGATCACAACCTCCAAACCGATCAAGGACGTCGCCACCGCATATGGCGTCGGGCCCGAGACTCTCCGGAACTGGCTGAACAAATATCGCGAGGCCAACGCCGGCACCGAAGCGGACTTGACCGTGTCGGAACGAGCTCGTCTGAAGGAACTCGAGCGGGAAGTTCAAGAGCTGCGGGCGGAGACCGCATTTCTAAAAAAGCCAGCGCTTACTTCGCGCGGGAGCAGCGGTAGTGAGCAAGTACGAGTACATCGACTCCCAAAAATCTGAGCCCACCAACGGAATTCGGTGGTGAAAATGTGTCTCTGGCTGGCCGTCTCCACGTCCGGTTTCTACCACTGGGCAATCCGGCCGCAGTCAGCGACGGCGGCTCGCAGAGAGGCCCTGATCGCCCGCATCCAACATTTCTTCGAGGAGTCCGACGGCACCTATGGATACCGGCGAATCCACGCCGACCTTGCCGCCGAACAGACCGAATGCTCGCCCGAGCTGGTGCGGCAACTCATGCGCCAGATCAGCCTCGTAGCCTGCTAACCACGGCCCTTTCCGGATCACGACCGAAGCCGATGCCGAGGCGGCCGCGAACATGCCCGACCTCGTCAAACGCGACTTCACTGCCGACCGCCCCGGAGTAAAGTTCGTCGGCGATATTACCTACATCCACACCTGGCAAGGATTCATCTATCTGGCCACCGTCATCGACTGCTATTCCAAGAAAGTTGTCGGCTGGTCCATCGCCGATCACATGCGTACCGAGCTCGTCGCCGACGCCCTCCGCAACGCCGCTGCGACGACCCTGATCGAGCCTCACGCGATCTGGCACTCCGACGACCAGTTGAATGCGCCGTCTATACCTCGGCCGAGTTTCGGCTGCTGGTGACCGGCCTGGGGATGCGCTCCTCCATAGGCCGAACGGGCGTGTGTTGGGACAACAGCATGGCGGAAAGTTTTTTCTCGATGCTCAAGAACGAGCGTGTTTACCGCACTGCGTATGCCACGAAATCACAAGCCCGCAGCGACGTCATTCGCTATATCGAAGGGTTTTACAACAGCCGCCGCCGTTCTTTTGGGGTCTCAATGGTGTTGTGGGACGTTGCATAAAGCGACACGCTGAACTGGTTTGCGACACATCCCCGGGGGTGTTGTGCATGTGGTGAATAGTTGCGTCCAAGAGTTGAACTTTGGAGGCGGCATGCGCGCTTTTCCTGTTTTTCTTCCCTCGGGCGCGAGGTACTGGACGGTCCTGGACGACGATCTCGTGGTGGTCGCTGACGCTGATTGCTACCTGCGACATCTACGGTTGGGTCGTGACGCGGCGGAGCTGACGACTCGTTCCTACGCGGGCAGCATCTCGCTCTTTCTGCAGTGGTGCTCCCTAACGGGTCGGCACTGGCACGCCGGGGTAGATCGGCTGGGCCTATTCATCACGTGGCTGCGGTATGCCAGTCCGGGACGGATTACGGCCCAATCAGCGTCCACGACAAGATGCGTTCCCTCGGGATGACCCCGGTGCCGTCGACGGCGTCGCTGGCGAGGATCTTCCGTCAGGCCGGGGTCGCTCGGCTGGAGCCGCGGAAGAAGCCCCGGGCGTCTTACCGGCGGTTCGTCTACCCGGCGCCGAACGCCTGCTGGCAGCTGGATGGGACCGAATATGTCCTCACCGGTGGACGCAAGTGTGTGATCTTCCAACTCATCGACGACCACTCCCGCCTCGCCGTCGCCTCCCATGTCGCCTGGGGAGAAACGTCCGAAGGGGCGGTCGCCGTGGTGAAGAAAGGCATCGCCGCGCAAGGGGTTCCGCAGCGACTCCTCAGCGATAACGGGGTCGCGCTGAACCCGTCCCGGCGGGGAGTGCTCGGCCAACTCGTTGTCTATGTCACCTCGCTCGGCGTCGAGCCAATCACGGGGAAACCGTATAAACCGACCACGCAGGGCAAGAACGAACGCTTCCACCAAACCCTGTTCCGATACCTCGACAAGCAGCCCCTCGCGGACACCCTCGAGCAGCTGCAGGCCCAGGTCGACGCGTTCGATGTGATCTACAACACGCAGCGCCCGCACCAGGCGCTGCCGGGACGAATCACCCCGCAGCAGTCGTGGGAAGCGACCCCGATGGTCGAACCGCCACGCCCCGTCCCACACGCCGCCGCACCCGTCGGAGTCAACGATGACAAGCGGATGACGCGCATCCGCGACAACGGCACCGTCTTCGCCCGCGGCACCAAATTCCAAGTCAGCCGAACCCCGGCCGGCACCCTGTCCTACCTCGTCGAAGAAGACGATCGCCTCCTCGTCTTCGCCTCCCAAGGCACCCTACTCATCGAACACCGCTGGCCCCCTCCCGGGAACCAAATACGTGGGCAGCGGACGCCCCCGCGGACCCCGCGGACCGCGCGGACCGCGCACAGTCCCATGACTGTCAGAGATGTCCTGATGCAGAATTATCAGGGATGTCCTGATACATCACAAATGCCCTGAGTGGCGACCTGCAGTAGCGTGACTATATTTTGACTACATTTGACGAGATTTCAATGTGGATTAGGCGTATCGCCGTGATCACGATGCCAGTAAAACACTGGGGTCGCGGGGGTATCGCCCGGTACCGTGGCAGCATGTGTCGCCCTCCGGAGGCAGGGGCGGCAGTTCGAATCTGCCTGGGGGCACACCACTCACGCCGCAGTAATTCCTGATCAGAAGAATTTACAGCACAATTTTGGGCAAGGAATTTCGACGTCGCGTGCGTCATGGGCCCACGCGTGCCCCACAATTGATTCGTCCATTCACTTCGTCGCGTTCGGATGATGGGTGTGGACTTGCTCGAGGAACACATCCTCCCCGTCCACGTAGAACCAAATTCGAGCGTCACCGTGGACCGTGGGTTTGTGCTGCCAGCGCTCATGGCTTTTGCCTTCGCGCTGGACGAGCCCCAATTCACCGCGGAGCGGGTAATTCGTAGGGGTCCGCTCGGTGGGCGTCTTCGTAAGGAAGTCCCACGCGTCTGCCATCGGGTTTCGCAGCGTCGCAGCCAGGTCGCGCCATCCCTTCTTGCGCGCGCCGGCTGAGGCGAATCGAATCGTGTACTCGGTCTTCTTTGTGGGCCTGGGGGCCAGGTCGTCTTTTGCCACGGTCAGGGACGCTCAACACGTTCAGGGCCTTCGAGCCACTCGACCGGGTGCACCACCAGTCCGGCCGCGATCGCGGTTGCCGTCTCTCGCCACGAGGTGAGCTCGGCGATGGCGAGGTGCGACTGTCCTGTAGCGAACGACGCTCGAGCAGCGTTGACGAGATCCTGCGCACACTGTGCCTGATCCCCCAGCGATAACGCCAGCATCCACTGGAATCGGTCGGCCATTCTCGATGCGAGCGTGCCCTCGTCATCGAGTGTGACAGTGATGAGGTCTGCGGCAAATTGCAGAAGTGCATCCCGGGCGTCGGCCTCGCGCTGCGACATCAGCACCAGCGGCTCACCGTCGCGGCGAGTGATCTGCACAGTGTGATCCTCAGCCTCGGCGAACACGTCGGCCGAGTGCTTGCTCAGGTCTGATGATCGCCGAGTCGTGGTGCGAGGGTCGTAGATCAGGGTCATGTGCTCATCGTATTCGGAATGCATTCGGAAGTCCAGACACTGACATTGCGTGGCCGGCATTACCCCATTGAGCAATCGGGGGCTGCCCGTGTTATCTATCAGGACATCTGTGCGCGGAGCAGCTCGAGGAACTCGTCGGCCATGCCGAGTTGATCGTGAAGCTTCTGGCGGCGCGCAACGGTCTCGGCGATGAAGGCATCCAGCTGCTGCCTCGTTTCGGGAGCGTCGGCATCCAGTCCACCGTTTTGTCGCGTGTCGATGACCGCAAGCAGGGCCGTCATCTCATCGAGGGTGAAGCCGAGCGGCTTCATGCGACGAATGAGCATCAGTCGCGCGAAGTCGTCGGGTGAATACAGCCGAAAACCGCCCTCAGTGCGGGCGGATGCTTTGAGCAGGCCGACCTCGTCATAGTGGCGGATCGTGCGCAGGGATAGCCCGGTCTTTTCGGCAAGCTCGCCGATGTGCATCGTGACCGCAGGGCCCGTTGCGTCTGGTTTCACCGGAATACCTCTTTCTAGAAATCGCAATCAACCCTTACGTTAGGGTAGTGTTGCAGAAGTCGGCTGACATTCAACTATTAGCCCACTCTCCCACCATTGTCCGTGAAGGCACGCCTTCGAAGGAACGGTCTCGCTGGCTGGTGGAGGTGCGCACTGCGGCGATTCTTCTCAAACCATTTCGGCCGCATCCCCGGCCCAGCTTCTGGAGGCCTCATGGCCATCGTTCAAAAATTCGCGTCAACAAATCGCTACAAGGCGGAACCCTCCGTACTCACCGCGCTGCGCACACCCCGCCTGCTCACCCGCGAGGTGCTCGCCGGGCTCGTCGTGGCGATGGCCCTCATCCCCGAGGCGATCGCATTCTCGATCATCGCCGGCGTCGACCCTCGGGTCGGATTGTTCTCATCGTTCGTCATGGCCGTCACCATCGCCGTCGTCGGCGGACGCCCTGCCATGATCACCGCCGCGACCGGCGCCGTCGCCCTGGTCATCGCCCCGGTCGCCCGTGACTACGGCATGGAGTATTTCATCGCCACCGTCATTCTCGCCGGGATATTCCAGATCGTGCTCAGCCTGGTCGGCGTCGCCAAACTCATGCGCTTCATTCCCCGCAGCGTCATGGTCGGCTTCGTCAACGCCCTCGCCATTCTCATCTTCACCGCACAACTCCCCCAGCTGCTCGGCGTGCCCTTCACGGTCTACCCGCTCGTCGCCGCCGGCCTGATCATCACGATCGTCATGCCCCGCATCACCAAGGTGATTCCGGCACCGCTCGTCGTAATCGTCGTACTCACCGTGGTGACCGTCGTCATCGGCCTCAACGTGCCCACCATCGGCGACCAGGGCGAACTGCCCAAGAGCCTGCCCGAGCTCTTCCTCCCGAGCGTTCCGCTCAACTGGGACACCTTCACGATCATCGCCCCCTACGCCCTCGGAATGGCCTTCGTTGGAATCCTCGAGTCACTCATGACCGCGAAATTCGTCGATGAGATCACCGATACCCATTCCAACAAAACCCGGGAGACCTGGGGGCAAGGTGTCGCCAACGTCATGAGCGGCCTGTTCGGCGGCATGGGCGGCTGCGCCATGATCGGCCAGACCATGATCAACGTCAGAGCCTCCGGCGCTCGCACCCGCATCTCCACCTTCCTCGCCGGCATCTTTCTCCTCGTACTCGTGCTCGGCCTCGGCGACGTCCTCGCCGTCGTGCCCATGGCCGCCCTGGTCGCGGTCATGATCATCGTGGCTTTTCTCACCTTCGATTGGCACAGCATCCGTTTCTCGACCCTCAAGCGGATGCCGAAGAGCGAGACCACGGTCATGGTCGCCACGGTCATCGTCATCGTACTCACCCACAACCTCGCCATTGGCGTCGTCGTCGGCGTGATCGTGGCGATGGTTGCCTTCGCCCGTCGCGTCGCTCACCTGGCCCGAGTGGACCGCACCGTCGAACTCGACGAGCCGGTCCCGACCGCGTATTACACAGTCACCGGGGCGCTGTTCTTCGCCTCGAGCAACGACCTGATGACCCAATTCGAGTACGCCAACGACCCCGACCGCATCGTCATCGACATGTCGGCCTCACACATCTGGGACGCCTCCACCGTCGCCACCCTCGACACCATCACCTACAAGTACGAGCGCCACGACAAATACGTCGTGATCGAGGGGCTCAACGAGGCCAGCCACGAGCTACACACCCGCCTGGCCGGCAACCTCGGCGGCGGACACTGACCGGGGCGAAGTAACCAGCGCGCCGGTGTGATCTCAGTGCGGGCCGCCGCGAGTTCGGCCAGCCGTCGAAGTTACGGCAGAAACTTCGTCTGTTCTAACGATCTGGCTGCCGCCCACAGCCTGCCCGCAACTGGCCGGCAATGTATGAGTATTAGTGAATAGCGGCGCGATCGACAAATGCCCTCGAATCAGGCTTTTCGTGTCGTGTGACTGGGCATGTCTTCGGCCTGGTTCGCCCTCCGGAGGCAGGGGCGGCAGTTCGAATCTGCCTGGGGGCACGCTCAATCAGCCCAGAGGTCGGCGATCGGGATCTCCCGATGCAGAACGTTCGAGGCCGCGCGGTGGCCAGAACAAAGCGCCGCAGTGACGGTCGCCGGGTCATCGGTCCAGGTCGCCTCGCCGGCGAGGTGGAGGACCCCGCCGACGGGGGTCGCGATGTCGTCGTGGTCTGCCGTCGTAGAGCCGAGCGTCATATAAGCGTACGAACCGCGAGCGAGCGGGTCAGCGTGCCAGGCGGTGAGGTCAACCCGGTTCGGCTGCTCCACCCGGGCGCCATAAAGTCGCCGCAGTTGCGCGAGGACCGAGTCGACGACCTGCTCTTGGGTCCACTCGCGAATTTCCCTGGCCACCGGGCCGGCGGCAAAGGTCAGCAGGGTCGGGGTGCCGTGCAGGGCCGTGAGGTCGTACCAGGAGTGCCACCGGCGACCCTCGGCGCCCTGCTGCCGAATCGCATAGACCCCGTCGTCCCAGAACTTGGTCGGGAACCGCAGGACGACCTTCTCGAAGGCGTTCATCGTGAGTCGCCCCAGGGCCCCGGCGTTCGGCTCGGGGAGCGCCGGCTCAATCGTGAAATCTGCCGACTGCAGCACCCCGACGGGCACCGTCACGACGGCACTGCTCGCGGCCAGAGTTCTCTCACACGTCGCGACCGAAACACCCTCGGTCGACCAGCGCACCTGCGTGACGACCTGGTCAAAGCGGATGTCCAGCCCGGCCGCCAGCCGCACGGCCAGCTGGTCGTAGCCGTTTGGAAAGACCACTTCATCGCCGTCGATGACATCGTCATCAAGGCCGTGCGCGGCAAGGTCCTCGATCCACGCCCCGTACTGTTCCTCGCTCCGGTGCTGGAGAAACTCACGCACCCGTTCCGCACGCTCGGCGCTCCATCGCTGGCGGGCCAGCGCCGTCTCGGTCACGTCGCGGTAGGAGGCATCCGCTTTCGAGGCTGCGACCGCGGTCATGAGCGCGGCGTCGACCGCTCGCACGTCGTCGGCGAAGGCCCGCGCCTTCTCAGCCGAGAGCCGCTCACCGTCAGGACCGTAATAGGCGATGGGTCGGCTGTCGGGCTGGTAGCCGCCGACCGTGAACTCCACGGTCGGCAGGCCGAATGCCGCTGCCGCCGCTGCGACGGGGTTGCCGGTCACACCGTGGATCCAGGATGCGCCGAGATCGGTGATCAGTCCGTCGGTTCGATCCGTACACACCCGGCCACCCACGCGGTCGCGGGCCTCGAGCACCACGACGCGGCGACCAGCTTGAGCCAGGAGTCGAGCGGCGGTCAGCCCGGCTATTCCGGCGCCGATCACAATCGAGTCGAAATGTTCCATGCCTGATGGTATGCCGGTTCAGTTTGGTCCGACACAACAACGACGAGGCCCCAGTCTTTCGACTGGGGCCTCGTCGTTAGTGCAGTTGGAGTCAGTGGCTGCTCAGAGCCGGTTCGTCGAACTGGTTGCTCGTGTTGTTCACGCCGCCAGCCTTGAGGGCTGCTGCACCGGCGAAGTACTCCTTGTGGTTGTCACCGAGGTCAGATCCAGACATGTTCTGGTGCTTGACCGTGGCGATTCCCTCGCGAATTTCGCGACGCTGCACACCCTTGACGTAGGCGAGCATGCCCTGATCGGCAAAGTAGCCCTTGGCCAGGTCATCCGTTGACAGTGCAGCCGTGTGGTAGGTCGGCAGGGTGATGAGGTGGTGGAAGATTCCAGCCTCTTTCGAGCTGTCGCGCTGGAAGGTGCGAATCTTCTCGTCGGCGTTCAGAGCCAGTTCGGTCTCGTCGTAGTCGACGCTCATGAGCTTGGCGCGATCGTAAGCGGAGACATCCTTGCCCTCGGCGAGGAGTGCGTCGTAGGCCTGCTGACGGAAGTTCAAGGTCCAGTTGAACGACGGGCTGTTGTTGTAGACCAGCTTGGCGTTCGGAATCTCTTTACGGACCTCGTTCATCATCGCGGCGATCTGCCCGATGTGCGGCTTCTCGGTTTCGATCCAGAGCAGGTCAGCACCGTTCTGCAGCGACGTGATGCTGTCGAGCACGCAGCGCGCCTCACCGGTTCCGGCGCGGAACTGGAACAGGTTGCTGGCCAGGCGCTTCGGGCGAAGCAGCTTGCCGTCACGCTTGATGACGACGTCGCCGTTGCCGAGGTCGGCTTCGGTGATTTCGTCTACGTCGAGGAAGGAGTTGTACTGGTCGCCGAGGTCACCGGGCGTGTACGTTACGGCGAGCTTCTGCGTGAGACCGGCACCGAGGGAGTCGGTGCGCGAGACGATGATGCCGTTTTCGATGCCGAGTTCGAGGAACGCGTAACGAACGGCGTTCAACTTGGCGATGAAGTCTTCGTGAGGAACGGTGACTTTACCGTCCTGGTGGCCACACTGCTTCTCGTCCGATACCTGGTTCTCGATCTGGATGGCGCAGGCGCCGGCCTCGATCATCTTCTTGGCCAGGAGGTAGGTGGCTTCGGGGTTACCAAAACCGGCGTCGATGTCCGCGATGATCGGCACGACGTGGGTTTCGAAGTTGTCGATCTGGGTCTGGATCGCCGCGGCCTTGGCGTCGTCGCCAACGATGCGGGCGTTGTCGAGACCGGTGAAGAGCAAGTCGAGCTCGCGGGCGTCGGCCTGGCGGAGGAAGGTGTAGATCTCCTCGACGAGAGCGGGAACAGTCGTCTTCTCGTGCATGGACTGGTCGGGGAGCGGACCGAACTCGCTGCGCAGAGCGGCAACCATCCAGCCGGACAGGTAGAGGTAACGCTTGTTGGTGGTCTTGAGGTGCTTCTTGATCGAGATCATCTTCTGCTGGCCGATGAAACCGTGCCAGACGCCCAGCGACTGGGTGTAGACGGAGGAGTCAGCGTCGTACTCCCCCATGTCCTTGCGCATGATGTCGGCGGTGTATTGCGCGATCTCCAGGCCGGTCTTGAACCGGTTCTGGGCGCGCATGCGGGCGACGGACTCGGGGTTGATGGCGTCCCAGCTGCTTCCAACCTGCTGTTTGAGGGCTTCGATGTCCTCGATGTCTTTCTGGTACGCAGTCATATTCTTTCCTTCGACGTCTGAGTTGGGCTGAGCCGGGACTACTGACTCAACGGGCCGCTATCGGCTGTTAAACCAAGATTGGCGCAAGAACAACTGCTCTTCTCAAGAAAGTTGACCAGAAGAAACGCGATTATTCTGGTTACAGAAAGATTCTCACCCAGCGTCGGGCCGAAGACCCCAAACCAGGGGGCGCCGCACGCATCGGGCGGCGCCCGCGGATCAGCGTTTTGCGGCGCCGATGGGGAAGACCGTGCGTCCCCAGGTGGCATTGACGACGACAGCCGCCGACCCATACCAGGCGGTCAACGCTGTCGCCAGCCCCAGCCAGCCGCCGGTCTGACTCAGAGCGCTGAATCCGGTGAACTTACCCATGGCGAGGGCAATGAACGTCACCGTCAAGAGAATGAAGACGGTCAGGATGACCCGATTCGTTTTCACAGCGGCAATCGTCATGTACGCGGTGAAGATGGCCCAGACCAGCAGGTAGACACCCACTCCGCTCGCTCCGGCGTGTTCTGCGACGTCGGGGTTCGTCTCCAACCACCAAAACGACAGCCAAAATGCGCCATACGAGGTGAATGCTGTCGCGGCGAAGGTGTTTCCCGTGGCGAATTCCCACATGCCGGCTGCAAGCTGGGCGATTCCGCCGTAGAACAGGGCGACGCCCAAAACCGCGGCACCGGCCGCTGGCACCAGCCCGGTGTTGGCCAGGCTCAGCATGAACGTGGTCAGGGCGAACGCTCCCAGCCCCAGCGAACCCGGATCCGAAATGCTCGGCCGGTGAACCGTTTGAAGCTCGACGATGGGTGCATTCAACAGCTGTGGTCGTGACTCGGAAACAATACTCATTGACACCCTGACTCTCACACGCCGTGGATAGAACTGGCGATGCCCACAGGTTAGCGGTCGTCGCGGAGGTGAATTTGCGACCACAGGCCCGGCACGACGATGACGAGGCGGCACCGCGGGCACCGATGACACTCCTCCAGGCCGTCGGCGGTGTCGACGCCGTCCGTGATCATCTCGGTGCCGCAGGCCGGACAGATCGGGTTTTCCGCGGTGTCTGACTGCTCCGTGCTCATGCCTGGGCCCTGGTGGTGTCGCCGGGCGATTTCAGGCCGGCACCGCACAGGGGAACGACCACCGAACAGGCCGTGAGCAGGGTCGCAGCCGTGGTCCAGGTGGGGCTGTCGAAGTCGAACGTCTGGTCGGCGGCCGCGCGTACCGCGGCGAAACTGACCGCGGAGGTCGGCTCAACAAAAAGCCCCTCGTCGGCGAGCTCCTGCCGCGCTGCCGCGGTTTGCCGGTCGGTGACGGAGATGATCGTGCCGCCGGTGGCTCGCACGGCCGCCAGAATCTGTTTTCCCCGCGGCGGTGCCGCAATGGCGATACCCTCCGCGATGGTGGCGCCGCTCTGAACAGCCACGGGTGCGTCGAGTCCCTGCGCCATGGCCTGCTCGAGCGGCGAACAAGCGGATGCCTGCACCGCGCAGAGCCGCGGCATCCGCTCGGCAAGACCCGCGGCTACCAGCTCACGGAAGGCGAGGTAGCAGCCGAGCAGCAGCGTGCCGTTGCCGACCGGAACCACCACCGTCTCGGGCAGCGAGCGCCCGCGCTGCTCCCAGATCTCGTAGCCGTAGGTCTTGACGCCGTGCAGAAAGTACGGGTGGTAGACGTGGCTCGCGTACATGACCCCGGGCTGTCCCGCGGCCCGCAGTGCCGCCGCGGAGGTGTCCGCACGGGAACCGGGCACCAATTCGACCGTCGCGCCGTGCGCGCGCATCTGGGCGAGTTTGCCGGGCGAGGTGGATTCCGGGACGTACACGGTGCAGCCGATGCCCGCCCGACCGAAATAGGCGGCCATCGCGGTGCCGGCGTTCCCGCTGCTGTCGACCATGGCCTGCGTGACTCCCAGCCGTTTGGCAAGCGTCGCAAGCACCACCGCGCCGCGGTCTTTGAACGAGAGCGTCGGCAGCAGAAAGTCAAGCTTGAGCTGCACGTGGGCGAGCGCCAGGGAGGGCACGAGCGGCGACAGGCCCTCGCCCAGCGAGATCGCTGGATCAACCGCGATCGGCAGGGCTTCGGCGTAGCGCCAGAGTGAGGTTTCGCGGCCGGCCAGCGCCGCGGCATCCACTGTGCCGGCGAAGTCGACGACGTCGAGAATTGCACCGCACGCACACTGCCAGGCCAGGCTCTCGACCGGGTAAACGGCAGCGCATTCGGAGCAGACGAGGTCAGGCAAAGCTGGCATCGCTTCAGACTAACTGCCGGTCGTGAATTTCCACGTGCTCGTCGAGACCGGATTGCCGGCCAGGTCGCGTGCGCCCGATGTGCCGCCGGTGACCGTGACGGTGAAACCGGTCCGTGCGGCGAGGGTGGAGTTGGGGTTCAGGATCCACTGGTTGGTCGTGCCGCTGCGCGAGACCACGGCGGGGATCGAAGCGCCGGTCGTCGCATTCTTCAGCGTGAAAGTGGATACCGACACCCCGGCCATTCCCTCGTTGAACGTCGCCGAGACACTCGCGCTGCGGCTGGCACCGGTGGCCCCACTCGCCGGGGTGCGGGTGCTGATCGTGGGCGCCGGCCCGGTCGTGAAGCTCCACCCCGTGGACCGGAGCGGGATTCCCGCCGCATCGCGGATACCGGTCACGCCCCCGGTGAGGCTCAGGCTGTACTTGGTGTCGGCGCTGAGCGTCGCAGTGGGATTGAGCGTCGCGACCCGGGTACTCGCGTTGTAACTCACGGCGGCCGCCAGAACCGCACCGGCCGGGTTCTTCAGCCGCATCGTGGTCGTCGAGACACCCTGCACGGCCGTGCTGAACGTGGCTGTCACATTGGCCGTTTGCGCAACCCGGGTAGCGAGGGTCAGTGGCGATTTCACTGTGACGATTGGCGGCACCGCCAACACGATCGGCGTCAGAAACCCGCTGTTGGCGGTGTTCCAGTGGGTGGCGAGATAGTTCGAGGCGGGCGGCGTGCCCGGGTAGTAGTAGTCCTCGTCGTGGCAGTCGATGGCGGAGTCCGCCCCGGCGCAGGTGAAGGTGAGTGTGCCGCCGAGGGCGAAATACGGTCCCCCGTCGTCGTAACACATCAGGTCGGCCTCGTCGTAGCAGTGGCCGCCCTTGCTCGAGTGCGGCGCCGAATCCTGCACGGCCCCAATGTTGTGGCCGATCTCGTGCGCGATCACGGGCATGTCCAGGTAGGCCGACATGGAGTAGCGCGGGCGTGAGTCATTGTTGGCGTTCGCGGCCGGATTCGGCTGATCGTCGATGGACAGTTCGCCCTGACCGCCGAACGGGTAGGCATCCTGAATCTGATCGATATACGCGATGTACAGGCGGTCGTTTTGGAGGTAGTTCACCGGTCCCAGACCGAACTCGACCTGGTTCTGCAGGCTGAGCACATAGTCATCGAAGGTGAAAATTCCGTCGCTGCCGACCGGGGACAGCGTCACGTTTCGCACCGTCACGTCCACACCATTTGTGCACAGAAAGCGGTAATTTTGGCTGGTGGCGGCATCCGCTGCCTCGAGATTGTTGTTGACCTGCCGCATCATGTCCCGTACCGGCGCCAGCATCGTACTGAACCGGTTGGTGCGATCCTGCGGCACACCGTAGATCACCTCGATACGCTTGCCGCTTACCCCAGTGGCGCTGCACAGCGCGGTCAGTTCCGAGGCCGGCGCGACGGCCACGCCCTGTTCCTCGCCAGCGGATGTCTGCTTCAGCTTGGTTGCACCACCGAAAGCCCCGACGGGGTCGGGCCCGTGGCTGCACAGGGTGGTTTTCGCGACCGTGCGCTTGAGTCGCGCGCAGATTTTGGCCAGGTCGGGTGCGGTCTGCACGACGGCCTGCGCGGATGGCGGCAACGACGATGGCAGCAATGCAGAGGCGTCATTCGTGGGCAACAGCGCCACCGAAGCGGCGACAATCGCGCCAACGGCGAGCGCAGCGAGGCTGCGACGGATGATGCGGGACGGCTTCGGAGCGCGAACAAAATTCATTCCCGTGTCCTTCCGGTGCTGGCCACGACGTGATCGCTACAGTAATGCGGTTCATGCGGCCCGACAAGGGCCGGTGAAGCCAGAGCGCACAACATTGGCAATTCATGACCGCGCGGCGGGCAGCGTCGATAGTGTCTGTGCATGCTGATCGAACATCGCGGAAACCGGCCGACCGTCCACGAGTCCGCCTACCGGTGCGGCGTTGTTTCCCGGTGCGGTGATCGGCAAACGCGCCGAGGTGCGCATCAACGCTGTGGTGCAGATCAAGAGTCGCCTGCACGACGGGGCGGTCGTGCCGATCGGCTGGGTGGCTGTGGGCGACCCGGCGCAGATTCTGTCGCCGGATCGTCACGCTGAGATCTGGGCCATCCAACGCGGACTGAACTTCATGAGCACCGTCTACGGCGTGAGCCGGGACGAGTCGATGCGGGAGGTTATGTCGCAGCAGTCCGACTACTTCGGAGCGCACCTCACCGATCGGGTCATCGACCCCACTACCGACTGAATGGATGCCGACCGCCCCATAGGGTGGGAGCCATGTTGGTTCAGCGCTCGACATCATTATCAGTGTGGACCTTGCCAGCGCGTCGGGCATGGTGGCCGCGATCCTGGTGTACCGGGCGGACCGGCGAAGCGAGCGAGTCCAGCCGGAGGCGGGGCAGCATCCGCTACCTAGCCCCTGGGTGGAGTTCTAGACGTAGGGTGGGCTCATGATCATTCGGCGCTACTGGCGCATCGCCGTGTTCGCGCCGTTCGTTGGGTTTCTGATCGCGGCCGCCGTGGCCGTAGTCATGACCAATGCCGGAAGCGGTGAAACCGACTATCGGTTTTGGTTTCTGGCGCTGTCCATGGCGAACTACGGCGTGATCGGCGCGATCATAGCGTTGTGCGCGATGCTGGGCGGGCTCGCTGCCGTGGCCATTCTCGACCGTCACCTCGCGAGATCGCGGCGCCTGCGCACCTTCATCGCGGCGTTGGGCGCGGTCGTCGGTGTGCTGCTGCTGTCTGTCGGGGTGTCCATCGCACTGACGCTGCTGGACGATGCCGCGTATGCCGGCATCACCATGGCCTTCGGGCTGGTCTTCGGCCTGGCCTCCAGCATCGCGGCGGCCGTCATGGTGCTCTGGGCTGACTGGCGAAGCCGCTAAGCCGCAGCGAACCGCTTCTGCGAGCGTGCCCGGGCTTTGTCGGCTTCGATCTCCCGATTCTTGGGCGGCGCAGTACTCACGAGGTCTTCGAGCAGATGCCTCGAGATATGGGCGATCTCGTGCACCGCACGCTCGAACGCCTCCGCGTTGGCCTTCGACGGATGCGTCGAGCCGCTGATCTTACGCACGTATTGCAGCGCGGCCGCATGCACTTCGTCGTCGGTAGCGGCGGGCTCGAAGTTATGCAGGACTTGAATGTTTCGGCACATGCTTTCAGGGTAATCACGCACCCGGCGGCCATCAAGACCCGGGCGTAGGATGCCCGTGCTCGGCTTCGACAGGAGGCGGTCATGGTCGCAGACTTGGTGGGTATCGCCTCGAGGCTGCGCGCTGCCGGCTGTGTCTTCGCCGAAGAGGAGGCGAGCCTGCTGCTGTCGGTCAAACAGTCGCCGGCTGAGCTGAAGGGCATGATCGACCGCCGCGTAGCCGGGCTGCCGCTCGAGCAGATTCTCGGCTGGGCCGAGTTCTGCGGCCGGCGGATTCTGGTGGACCCGCGCGTGTTCGTACCGCGCCGGCGCACCGAGTTCCTGGTGGAGCAGGCCCTGGCGCTCTGCGCGAGCGACGCCGTCATCGTCGATCTCTGCTGCGGTTCGGGCGCGGTTGCCGCCACGCTGGCGGCAGCGCTGCCGGATTCCTCGTTTTTCGCGGTCGACATTGATCCGCTGGCGGTGGCCTGTGCGCGCCGTAATCTGGCCGACCGCGGGCAGGTGTTCGAGGGTGACCTGTTCAAACCGCTCCCGACATCGCTGTTGGGTCGGGTCGACATCATCGTCGCTAATGCACCCTATGTTCCGACCGACGAGGTCGCCCTCATGCCGATCGAGGCCCGCCTCTACGAACCGCGCGCCTCCGCAGATGGCGGCGATGACGGCCTCGACGTTCAGCGCCGCATTGCGTCTGGAGCGCCACAGTGGCTTTCGACCAGCGGATGCCTGCTCGTTGAAACCGGGCAGCGCCAAGCCCCGCAGACGGCCGCGATCTTCGGCCTGAACGGGCTGCTGGCCCGCATCGGCCGCAGCGAGGAGCTGGATTCGACCGTGGTCCTCGGTCTGCGGCAGCCTCGAGCGGATACCCTCAGTGATCGGGTAAGTCGGTAATCGAGGGAGATACGCATGACGACCAGCACATCGAAGAGTGCCATTCACACCGCACGCCCCGTTCGTGCCGCCCGCGGCACCGAACTCACCGCGAAGAGCTGGCAGACCGAGGGCCCCCTGCGCATGCTCATGAACAACCTCGACCCGGACGTCGCCGAGCGCCCCGACGACCTCGTCGTCTACGGCGGCACCGGCAAGGCCGCCCGAAACTGGGAATGCTACGACGCGATCGTGCGCACCCTCGAAACCCTCGAGAAAGACGAAACCCTGCTCGTGCAGTCCGGTAAACCGGTCGGCGTCTTCCGCACCCACGAATGGGCCCCCCGGGTACTCATCGCCAACTCTAACCTCGTCGGCGACTGGGCCACCTGGCCCGAGTTTCGCCGCCTCGAGCACCTGGGGCTCACCATGTACGGGCAGATGACCGCCGGCTCGTGGATTTATATCGGCACCCAGGGCATTCTGCAGGGCACCTACGAAACCTTCGGCGCCGTCGCGACGAGAAGATTCAATGGCACCCTGGCCGGCACCCTGACGTTGACCGGCGGGGCCGGCGGCATGGGCGGCGCGCAGCCGCTCGCCGTCACCATGAACGACGGCGTCGTGCTCATCGTCGACGTCGACCCGGCCCGGCTTCAACGCCGGGTCGACCACGGCTACCTCGACGAAATGACCGACGACATCGACGACGACATCGCCCGGGTGCTCGCGGCCAAGGACGAACGTCGGGCCCTGTCGGTGGGGCTGGTCGGCAACGCCGCTACGGTATTCGCGGAGTTACTGGCGCGCAAGGTTCCAATCGACATCGTCACCGACCAGACCAGTGCCCACGACCCGCTCTCCTATCTGCCGGAGGGAGTCACCGTTGAGGAGTGGCATGCCTACGCGGCCGAGAACCCGGAAGAGTTCACCGTACGCGCCCGCGCCGCGATGGCCAGGCAGGTCAAGGCCATGGTGGAATTTCAGGATGCCGGCGCCGAAGTCTTCGACTACGGCAACTCCATTCGCGCCGAGGCAAAGCTCGGCGGCTACGATCGAGCATTCGAGTTTCCCGGTTTTGTGCCGGCCTACATTCGACCGCTGTTCGCCGAGGGCAAGGGCCCGTTCCGCTGGGTCGCGCTCTCCGGCGACCCGGCCGACATCCTGGCCACCGACAAGGCCATCCTCGAGCTGTTCCCGAACGACGCCGGCCTGCACCGCTGGATCACCAAGGCCGAAGAGAAGGTGCAGTTCGAAGGCCTGCCGGCCCGCATCTGCTGGCTCGGCTACAAGGAACGGCACCTCGCCGGCCTGAAGTTCAACGAGATGGTCGCCTCCGGCGAACTGCGCGCACCCATCGTGATCGGCCGCGACCACCTCGACTCCGGCTCGGTCGCCTCGCCGTACCGCGAGACCGAGGATATGTTGGACGGCTCAGATGCGATCGCCGACTGGCCGCTGTTGAACGCCCTGCTGAACACCGCCTCCGGCGCCACCTGGGTGTCGATACACCACGGCGGCGGCGTGGGAATCGGCCGCAGCATCCACGCCGGGCAGGTCATCGTCGCCGACGGCACCCCACTAGCCGCCGAGAAGATCGAGCGTGTACTGACCAACGACCCCGGTACCGGCGTTATGCGCCATGTGGATGCCGGCTACGAGCGGGCCGAGGAGGTGGCCCGCGAGCGCGGGCTGCGCGTACCCATGTGGGAAGACTGAGGTGTCGACGGGTTTTTGGTGCGAATCCCTGTTGATCGACGGGATCGCCGTCGCGGGGGTGCGGCTCGAGGTCGACCCGACTGGTCGGCTCGCGCGGGTTCAGCCGGGGGTGGCTGCGGAGGCTGCGGACATCCGTTTGGGAACGGTCATGCCGGGGTTCGGCAATGCCCACTCGCACGCTTTTCATCGGGCGTTACGCGGCCAGACCCACGGGGAGGGCGGTGATTTCTGGCGGTGGCGTGAGCGGATGTACCGGGTCGCCGCCCAGCTCGACCCCCCGAAGTATCAGGCGCTGGCTACGGCGGTGTTCGCCGAGATGCTCGCCAGCGGATATACGGCCGTCGGCGAATTCCACTATGTGCATCACCGCCCTGACGGCACGCCCTACGACCCCCCGCACGCCATGGAACAGGCGCTTGCTGCGGCAGCGCGGGCCGTCGGCATTCGTTTGGTGCTGCTCGACACGATCTATTTGCAGGGCGGAATCGGGCGGGAGCTGGCGGCGGAGCAGCGCGCGTTCGGCGACGAAAGTGCCGCGGCCTGGCTGGCGAGGTGGCGGTCGCTGCGCGCCGAGCTCGACGGCGACGACCTGGTGACGCTCGGGGCTGCCCTGCACTCGGTGCGCGCCGTCACACCCGACGCGATGCGAGAGGTGCTCGGCGGGCTGCCGCCGCAGGCTGCCCTGCACATTCACCTCTCCGAGCAACCACAGGAGAACGTCGACTGCCTTGCGGCCTACGGCCTCACCCCCACCGGGCTGCTCGATTCGCTCGGTGCCCTCGCGCCACGACTGAGCGTCGTGCACGCGACGCATCTCAGCGACGCGGACCGCGCGCTGCTCGGCGTTTCCAGGGCAACCGTCGTGATGTGCCCCACCACCGAAGCCGACCTCGGCGACGGCATCGGGCCGGCGTTCGCCCTGGCCGAAACAGGCTGCCCGATTGCGCTCGGCTCCGACCAGAACGCCGTCATCGACCCGTTTTTGGAGATGCGCGGCCTCGAAATGGGCGAACGGCTCGTTTCCCGGCAACGCGGACGCTTCGCCCCCGCCGCGCTCCTGGCCGCCGCGTCAACCGCCGGCTATTCCTCCCTCGGGCTGGGACGCCACCGACTGCAACCGGGCGACCCGTGCGACCTGGTCGAGATCGGCACGACCGGCGTGCGCACGGTCGGGTCGGCCGTCGGGCAGCTGCCGCTGACCGCGACGGCCTCCGATGTGCTGCGCGTTTTCGTGGGCGGGCGACTGGTCGCCGAGTGCGGCCGGCTGGTCGGCGGCGAACGACCGGCGACGCTGCTGACCGAGGCGCTCGCTAGGCTCGGCAGATGACCGAATTGATCACGGGTATCGGCGAATTGACCACGCACGATGACTCCGGTGAGCGCCGCCACGACGCCGCCCTCGTGATCGGAGCAGGCCGCATCCTCTGGATCGGCCGCGCCGCGAAGGCACCCGCAGCCGATAAACGAACGGATGTCGACGGTCGCGCCGTTCTGCCCGGCTGGGTGGACCCGCACACCCATCTCGTGTTCGGCGGGGATCGTTCGGCGGAGTTCGAAGCGCGCATGAATGGGCAGGCCTATGCCGCGGGCGGCATCACTACGACCGTCGACGCCACGCGGGCCGCGACGGAGGACCAGCTCGTGGCTACGGCACGGCGTCTGCGGCACGAGGCCGAAGAACAGGGCACCACCTTTCTCGAAACCAAGACAGGCTACGGGCTCGACGTCGCCAGCGAAACACGGTCGGCGCGCGCTGCTGCCCGGGTGGCCGACGTGGTGACCTTTCTCGGCGCCCATATCGTGCCGGTCGGCCTCGATCGTCGCGACTACCTCGACCTCGTCACCGGGCCGATGCTGGCCGCCGTGCGGCCCTACGTGCAGTTCATCGACGCGTTCTGCGAACGGGGCGCGTTCGACGTGGAAGAAACCCGGGAGGTGCTGTTGGCCGGTCGCGCCGCCGGCTTGGGAGTGCGCGTGCACGGAAACCAGCTGGGCTTCAGCGGCGGCGTACAACTCGCCGCCGAGTTGGGCGCTGCGAGCGTCGACCATTGCAACTACCTGGAGCCGGCCGACATCGACGCGCTGGCCGCCGGAACGACGGTGGCTACGCTGCTGCCGGCCTGCGACCTGTCGACCCGGCAGCCCTTTGCTCCGGCCCGACAGTTGCTCGACGCCGGGGTGACCATCGCTCTGGCGACCAACTGCAACCCGGGAACCTCATACACGACGTCGATGCCGTTTTGCGTGGCGACCGCCGTGCTTCAGATGGGCCTGACCGTGAGTGAGACGGTTTGGGCGGCGACGCGCGGTGCGGCCAGGTCGCTTGGCCGCGACCAGGGAGCGGATGCCATCGGCTCGTTGCAGGTCGGCGGCCGGGCCGACCTGCAGGTTCTGAACGCTCCGTCCATTTCGCACCTCGCCTACCGCCCCGGAGTGCCCCTGACCGGAGCCGTCTGGCGCACGGGTGTGCGCGTTGAGCGGTGAAATATTGCGGGCGGCCGATCGGGTCGACGTGCCCTGGCGCAACGGCGCGGGGGTGACCAGCGAGATTCTGGTGTCCGCGGCGGGGGGCGAGTTCGACTGGCGGCTGAGCATCGCGACCGTCGATTCCGCGGCACCATTCTCGACCTTTTCCGGTGTGGACCGGTGCCTCCTGGCGCTGTCGGAACAGGGGCTCGACCTGGTCGATCAGGGGCGACTCGTGCCCCTCGGCGAATTCGAATCCCACAGCTTTGCCGGCGAGAACGCGGTGGCCTCGGCCAACGTCACGCGACCGACGCGCAACCTGAACCTGATGACCCGGCGCGGTCGATGCATCGGCAGCCTGAAAACGCACGGGGTGACGGGCAGCTGGTCGATCGCGGCCGAGGCCGGGGAGATCATCATCGTGCTGATCGTGGCAGGCCATTTTTCTCTGGACGCTGAGGAGTTAGACCAATTCGATGCGGTTCGGCTCGAGGCGAACCTCGCCGCGACGCTGACCGGTGCAGGCCGGGTCGCGGTCGCCCACATCCGGGCAGCGGTCTGAGCCGCGCACAAACTACGCTGGGGGGATGACCTCTGGCCCGATCACACGTTCGCTCGCCGCTCCCCTGGCCGCGAAGAAGCCGCACCGTCGCGAGCATCACAACGACGTCTACATCGACGACTATGAGTGGCTACGCGACAAGGACAACCCCGAGGTCATCGCCCATCTCGAGGCCGAGAACAGCTACACCCAGGCCCGCACCGCGAACCAGGAGAACCTGCGCACGCAGATCTTCACCGAGATCAAGAACCGCACCCAGGAAACCGACCTGAGCGTTCCGGTGCGTCGCGGTGCGTTCTGGTATTACACCCGCACCGTCGAGGGCCAGGAATACGGCATCCACTGTCGGGCACCCATTGCCGGCCCCGACGACTGGACCGCCCCCCTGCTCGGCACGGAACAGAGCGTGTCGGGCGAACAGATTCTGCTCGACGATAACGCTGAAGCCGAAGGCCACGACTTCTTCTCGCTCGGCAGCTTCGACCTCAGCGACGACGGCACCCAGCTGCTCTACGCCGTCGACGTTGAAGGCGACGAACGCTACACGATCCGAGTGCGCACCATTGCGACCGGGGTGAACCTGCCCGACGCCATCCCGAACACGAGCGCCGGCGCCCTGTTCGACCCGAGCGGACGCTACCTCTTCTACACCACCGTCGACGACGCCTGGCGCCCCGACACCGTGTGGCGGCACGAGATCGGTTCGGCCAGAGCGGTCGACGTCAGCCTATTTCACGAGCCCGACGAGCGGTTCTGGGTCGGCGTCGGCATCACCCGCAGCCGCAAATTCCTCATGATCGAAGCCGGCTCGAGCGTCACCACCGAATCCTGGGTGCTCGACGCGAGTGATCCCACCGGTGACTTCTCCGTGGTCTGGCCGCGCCAGGACAACGTGGAATACGACGTCGAGCACGCCGTCATCGCCGAAGACGACCGCCTGCTGATCGTGCACAACGGCGGCAGCGCGGTCAACTTCGAGCTGGTCAGCGTCGCCGCACACGACCCGCAGGGCGAGAAGCGGATGCTGCTGCCGCACGACCCGAAGATCCGCCTCGAGAGCGTCGACGCTTTCGCCGACTTTCTCGTCGTGGAATACCGGCGGGAGGGCCTGACCCGCCTGGCCATCGACCGGCACGACGCGAGCGGACTGACCGAGCTCGACTTCGACGAGCCGCTGTTCGCCGTCGGATCGGCCGGCAACCCGGAATGGACGCAACCGACCCTGCGCTTCGGCTTCACGAGCTTCGTCACCCCGTCGACCGTCTACGACCTCGTCGTGGCAACCGGCGAACGACGCCTGCTCAAGCAGCAGCCCGTACTCGGCGGCTACGACCCCGCGCTCTATGAACAGCGCCGCGAATGGGCCACCGCCGACGACGGCACCCGCGTGCCCATCTCCCTGGTCTACCGCCGCGACCTCGTCACACCAGGCACGCCGGCACCGACCCTGCTCTACGGCTACGGCTCCTACGAGCACAGCATCGACCCCGGGTTCGGCATCGCCAGGCTCAGCCTGCTCGACCGCGGCATGATCTTCGCCATCGCGCACGTGCGCGGCGGCGGCGAACTCGGCCGCACGTGGTATGAAAACGGCAAGACCACCACCAAGCGCAACACCTTCACCGACTTCGTCAGCTGCGCCCGGCACCTCATCGACGCGGGCTTCACCACCCCGTCCCAGCTCGTTGCCGAGGGCGGCAGCGCCGGCGGACTGCTCATGGGCGCCGTCGCCAACCTCGCGCCCGAACTGTTTTCCGGCATCCTCGCCGAGGTTCCGTTCGTCGACGCGCTCACCTCCATTCTCGACCCGTCCCTGCCGCTAACCGTGATCGAGTGGGACGAATGGGGCGACCCGCTGCACGACGCCGAGGTCTACGCCTACATGAAGTCGTACTCCCCCGTCGAGAACGTGCGCGCCGTCGATTATCCGTCGATTCTGGCCGTGACCAGCCTGAACGATACCCGCGTGCTGTACGTCGAGCCGGCCAAATGGGTGGCCAAGCTGCGCGAAGTGGGAGCGGATGCCCTGCTCAAGACCGAAATGTCGGCTGGCCACGGCGGTGTCTCCGGTCGATACAGTGCCTGGCATGAGCGTGCGTTCAACTACGCCTGGGTTCTTGACGCGGCCGGCCTGAACCCGGCCGGTTTCACCCCTGAAGACAGCTAACCGCCGTGTCGGATTCGCCGGGCTCAGCCGCCTGGAAGCGGCTGGTGCTTTCGCCGGAGCAGCCGGCATCCGCTGGCCTGCGGATGGGTAATTTCGGACAGCCACGCCTCCTGCCCACCGGGCCGAAGGTGCCAATGGGGCTGCAGTTCGAGCTGCGTGAGCAGACTCCGCGCACCAACGACCGATGGCGGGGGCCGACCGCCAAGGCGGTGAAGGCGCTCACGGCCGGGCACGGCGACTACCGGCTCGGCGTGCGACCGGTCATCCAGAACGCCAACGGCAACTGGGTGCGCAGCAACGTCACCTGGAGCCACCTCACCTTTCAGCTGAACCGGTTCAACCTCGACCCCGAACATCACCGCTGGATCTCCCAGTTCGCGGCCCTGCACAAGGCCGTGCGCGAGGTCTACACGAGCCAGGAAACCGACTGGATCTACCTCGACAACTACACCAGTCCGTTGCTCTGGCCGCTGTTGCGGGAGGCCGAACAGCTCGGCATCGGCCTGGTCGGCAGCAGGAAGGACGTCGCTGTGCGGGTCGCCTCGCTCGCCGAAATCAGCCTCGACGCTTCTCAAACGGATGCCGGCCCGCTCCGGCTGCAGGCCCGCCTGCACATCGACGGCGCCCCGCATCCGCTCGACGCCGCCGGGATGATCGCCGGCCACGGCGTCTACAGCGTGCGCTTCGGCGCCCCGACCGTGTTCACCCTCGCGCCGAGTGCCGGCCCGCTGAACCGCGACCAGCGCCATCTGCTCGCACAGATCGAGGCCGCAACGGTTCCGGCCCAGGACACGGCGGATTTTTTCGGCACGGTCTACCCGGCCCTGCAGCGCCGCGTCCTGGTCACCAGCACGGATTCATCGGTGCGGTTTCCCGAGGTGCTCCCCGACGACTTCGAACGCACCGAAACTCCCCACCTGGTGATCACGACCGTGGAAACCGACCAGCGGGACTGGTTCGACCTCGGCGTGATCGTGACCGTGGGCGCGATCACCGTGCCGTTCGGCCCGCTGTTCAAGGCCCTCGCCAAGGGCCAGACCCGGCTGAAGTTGATCGACAACAGCTATCTGTCGCTGCAGAGCCCCGAGTTCGAGAAGCTGCACGACCTCATCGCTGAGGCCCGTGCGCTGCCGGAATGGGAGACCGGCCTGCGCATCAGCCGTTACCAGGCCAGCCTGTGGAGCGACTTCGAGGACCTCGCCGACGAGTCCGTGCCGGCCGTGTCCTGGCGGGCAGCCGCCGCCGGCCTGAAAGATCTCGCCGAAATCGACCCGACACCACTGCCCACCACGGTGCAGGCAATCCTCCGCCCGTACCAGCAGGAGGGCTTCGCCTGGCTCGCCTTCCTCTGGCAGCACCAGCTCGGCGGGGTGCTCGCCGACGACATGGGCCTCGGCAAAACGCTGCAGACCCTGGCGCTGCTGGTGCACGCGCGCTCCACAAGGCCGTTTCTGGTCGTGGCGCCGACCTCCGTCGTGACGAACTGGTTGAACGAGGCGACCCGCTTCACGCCCGGGCTGCGGGTGCGTACGCTCACGGCGACCGAAGCGAAAAGCCGCACCCGCATAGCGGATTCCGCCACCGGCGTCGACGTGCTGGTCACCTCCTACGCACTGTTCCGTCTCGACTTCGACGCCTACTCGTCGGTGACCTGGGCCGGCCTCATTCTCGACGAAGCACAGTTCGTGAAGAATCGCACCAGCCGGGCCTACGCCTGTGCCAAAGAGCTCGACACGCCGTTCAAACTGGCGATCACGGGCACCCCGCTGGAGAACAACCTGATGGACCTGTGGTCGCTGTTCAGCATCGTGGCACCGGGGCTGTTCGCGTCGGCCCGCACGTTCACCGAGGACTACGTGCGGCCGATGACGCGTGGGCCAGTGACGATCGGATCCGGTCCGGAGCGCCTGGCGAAGCTGCGCCGGCGCATCCGCCCGCTGATTTTGCGCCGCACCAAAGAGGTCGTCGCTCGGGACCTGCCACCGAAACAGGAGCAGGAGCTGCAGATCGCGCTGAACCCGGCGCACCAGAAGCTCTACGATACGTTCCTGCAGCGGGAACGGCAGAAGCTCTACGGACTGATCGAGGAGCTCGACAAGAACCGGTTCATCATTTTTCGCTCGCTCACCCTGCTGCGGTTGCTGAGCCTCGACGCCTCCCTCGTCGACCCGAAGTATGCCGGCGTGCGCTCCAGCAAGCTCGACGCCCTGTTCGAGCAGCTCGACGATGTCATCGCCGAAGGCCATAAAGCGCTGATTTTCAGTCAGTTCACCTCGTTTCTGAAGCTCGCTGCTGCTCGGCTCGAGGCTCAGGGCGTTCCGTATTGCTACCTTGACGGGTCGACCCTACGGCGCAGCGAGGTGATCGACCGTTTCAAGAGCGGAGCAGCCCCGGTCTTTCTGATCAGCCTGAAGGCCGGCGGTTTCGGCCTCAACCTGACCGAAGCGGACTACGTTTTTCTGCTGGACCCGTGGTGGAACCCGCAGACCGAGGCGCAGGCCATCGACCGCACGCACCGCATCGGGCAGACCCGCAACGTGATGGTCTACCGGCTGGTCGCCACCGGCACCATCGAGGAAAAGGTTGTGGCGCTGCAGAAACAGAAGTCGCAGCTGTTCGACGCGGTGCTCGACGATGACGCCATGTTCTCCACCGCGCTCACCGCCGACGACATTCGCGGCCTGCTCGAGCCGTGATGCAGCGAGCTAGACGGCGCTCGACGCCGCCCACAGGTTGATGCCGCCGTCGACGGCGTGCTCATCGATGGCGGTCAGCTCCTCGGCGGTGAACTCGAGGTTCTGCAACGCGCCGACGTTCGTTTCGAGCTGCTGCACCGACGACGCCCCGATCAGGGCGCTGGTCACCTCGGCATTGCGCAGAACCCAGGCCAGGGCGAGTTGGGCGAGAGACTGACCGCGTTCTGAGGCGATCTCGGTCAACGCCCGAATATCGCTCAGCACCTCCGCGCTCACCATGGACTTGTTCGCCGAACCGTCGCGGGCCACCCGGGAATCGGCCGGGATCCCGCCGAGGTAACGGTCGGTCAGCAATCCCTGGGCCAGCGGCGAGAACG
Organism: Cryobacterium sp. TMT1-3; assembly: GCF_004402315.1. NCBI lineage: Bacteria > Bacillati > Actinomycetota > Actinomycetes > Micrococcales > Microbacteriaceae > Cryobacterium > Cryobacterium sp. TMT1-3. The sequence goes on along the minus strand of NZ_SOFW01000020.1, from coordinate 134,194 downwards.
CGATGCAACCGGCACCGATGTCTTCGAGAGTGTCGAGCAGATCGTCTTCGACCCAACGGTTGAACATCGAGTACGAGGGCTGGTGAATGAGCAGCGGCGTACCGAGGTCGGCTAGGATCGCCGCAGCTGCACGGGTGCGTTCGGGCGAGTACGAGGAGATGCCGGCGTAGAGGGCTCGGCCGCTCGCGACGGCGGTGTGCAGTGCACCCATGGTTTCTTCGAGTGGCGTGTCGGGGTCGGCGCGGTGGGAGTAGAAGATGTCAACGTAGTCGACTCCCATGCGGCTGAGGGATTGGTCGAGGCTCGACAGCAGGTACTTGCGGCTGCCGAAATTGCCGTACGGGCCCGGCCACATGTCGTAGCCGGCCTTGGTCGAGAGCACAAGTTCGTCGCGGTGGGCCCGAAAATCTTCGCGGAACAGCTGGCCGAAGTTCGTCTCGGCGGAGCCGTAGGGAGGCCCGTAGTTGTTGGCCAGGTCGAAGTGCGTGATGCCGAGGTCGAAAGCGCGGCGCAGAATGGCTCGCTGCGTTGCGAGCGGCTTGTCGTCGCCGAAGTTCTGCCACAGGCCGAGCGAGATGGCCGGGAGTTTGAGGCCGCTGCGCCCGGCGCGACGGTACGGCATCCGCTCGTAGCGGGATTCGTTCGGGAGATATGTCATCTGATCATGATGCCATTCTTCGCTTCGATGTCGACATGGTCGCGCAGGTAGCCGGCGAATCCGGCCGGGGCGCGCCCCACCCGGCGGCCGGAGGTCAGCACCGGGATCAGCGCCGTGCGCGCCTCGGTGACCCCGAGGCGGCGCAGGGCAGCCACCAGCAGCACGTCCTCATCGCGGTCCACCGGCGCGAACTCGCCCGCCGCGAGGTAGCGGTCGGCTCGCACCCCCAGATTGGCGCCGTGAATGTGCGGATGCCCCTCACCGATCGTGTGCAGCGCCTCCCAGCGCAGTAGTTCGTGGGCGGCCAGGTCGTCGTCGGGTCGCACCGTTCCGAGCACGAGCTCGGCGCCGTTGCGGGCCAACGCCAGCTGGGTCACGAGCCAGTTCGGCGGCACCGCCGAGTCCGCATCGGTCGTCGCGATCCAGATGCGGGCAGCGGATGCCGCGGCGGCGGTGCGCTCCGGCAGCAGGGGTTCCAGGGTGTGTCGAATGCCGTCGCGGCGAGCCACGCCCGCCGCTCCAGCGTCGATCTCGTGGTGCCTGAAGTCAGTCCAGTCTGCGGCCACCCGCGCTGACCGGTCAGTGCATCGATCAAACACCAGGAGCACGATCACTCGCGGGCGGTCCGGTTCGGGAACGGCGCGCAGCGTGCCAATCGCCGCGGTGAGCGCGGTCAGGCAGCGGGGCAGCAGCACCTCCTCATCGCGCACGGGAACAACGACGGCCACGTATTCAATCGGCACGGAAACATCAGGCACGTCGCCGATCACGGAACCAGCCCGTCGCGCTGCGCCACGGACTGGGCGGGCCGCGGCTCGTACACCTCGAGCACGAAGTCCCGCTCCAGGTGGTGCACGGTGCGTTGCAGTCCCACCACGTGGGTGAGCTGGGTGTGCACGGCATCACCGGTGATCGGATACTCGGCGACCGGATGCCGCCAGTGACAGGCTACGAGCGCTCCATTCGGAGCGAGGCTGGCTCGGCACCGTTCGAGCAGGCGGCGCAGATCAGCCACCGAGCAGTAATATCCCACTTCCGACAGCACGATCAGGTCAAAGGATCCGTCCGGCCATTCCCCCGGCACGGTGCGCCGCTCGAAGGTGACCCCCGATCGGCCGGCCAACCGTTCGCGGGCCAGGACGAGCGGCCGTTCGACCAGGTCGATACACAGCAGGGTGTCACAGCGGTCGGCCAGTTCGGCGGTCAGTACCCCGGTTGAGCAGCCCAGTTCGAGTGCGGCCGAGAACCGCTGCCGGGGCAGGGCTGCAATCAACGCGGCGCGTTTGCGTTTCTCGTACCAGCGGGATTCAAACCCCCACGGGTCGGGCCCCGATGCGTAGACCGCATCGAAGTACCCGGCGGTGAGGGTCTCATTCGGGTCAGCCCGCACCGAAGCTTCGCTCGTCGAGGATCGCCGAGCGCGAGGTGCAGGCGGAACGGGATCCGGCGCCGCCCGCACCGTCATGTCGAGCAAGGTCTCGTAGTCCCGCGCGAAGTGCGCCCGAAATTCGGCCGGCACGATGGCTTCATCGCCGGGGGAATCCGACAGCGACCCCACCTGGCTGCGATGCAGGGCCAAAGCTCGAGCCTTGGCCTTGCGTTCGGCCGGAAGCAGGTCGAACAAGCGCACAGATTCGCCGGACCAGACCACGTCTTCCGGGGTCGACCAGTGCCAGGCCCAGATGGGATACTCGAACAGGCGCGCCCGGCGTTCCCGGGCCGCCCGCTCGGCGGCCGCACTGGCCGCAGCATGATCCGGATGCCGATCGGCTCGCCACGGTGCCACAACCCAGGTCGTATCACCCGCATCGCCGATCGCTTCCGCGATCGCTCCCGCGGCCAGGTCCACGTGCTCCGCCAGCTTGCCGTCGGGAAGTTCCAGCAGATGAATCTCCGCGTCGGGGGCGAGGTGAGCGAGAGCATCCGTCACTTCGAGACGGCGAATCTGTGCAAGTCTTGCCGGGTCGTGGGTGGTGGACTGCGGGTGCGATGCTTCGCCGTTGCTGAGCACGATGACGACGATCGGCAGCCCGAGCCCGGCCACATGGGTGATGAGGCCGCCGACGCCGAGGCTCTCGTCGTCGGGATGGGCCGACACCACGACCAGACGCTCCAGGGCGTCGAGGCCGAGCGAGCTGAACCGATCGGGCCAGTGGGCGGCTTCCCAGACCTTCTCGGGCGTTCCGTTGTCGGAATGACTGAATGTCACCACGGTGCACTCCCCCTCGTCACGAGCATCTCGCCGAGCGCAGCATCGTCGCGCTCGGCGTGGTGTTGGCGCACATACAGTTGCAGGTCGGCCACCCGTTGGGCGTGCCGTGCGTCGAGCGCGAGCGGGGCCGGCCCGAGCGCGTGCCCGACATGGAATATGACCTCGTCGACGCTGCGAGCGACGATTCCGCGCACACGCGCGGCGAGCAGGGAACCCGCCGTACCGTCTGCCTCACCGGCGTCAATGGCTGCCGCCGCCGCGGCGATCGCGAGTCTTGACCCCGTCACCGCGAGGTCAACCGCGCCGAGGTGGGCGAGGCCAATCTGGTCGGGAGGGCGGCGCTCGGCAGCGGCGTACAGGGTGCGGGCAACGCCCACGGCGCCACCCCACCAAACAGCAGCCACGCCGATGCCGCCCCAGGCGAACCCGGGTCGACGCAGGTACCATCCTTGGTCACCGACCGCATCGGCGGTGACGGCGACAAAGTCCACCGGGCCACTCGTCACCTCGGACAGCCCGCGGGCCACCCAGACGTCGTCGTGCGCGGTCACCCCGGGGTGGCGCAGGTCGACCGCGAAGAGACGACGTCCCCGGTCACCGGCCGCACCCACCACGTGTGCCGTCACGAGCGCGTGACTGAGCAGACCGGCCAGCGAACACCACAGCTTGGTGCCATCGAGCCGCCACCGGTCGCCGGTTCGGGTGGCCGTGAGCGCTGTTCCCGGGCCTTCAGCCGCGAACACACCCCAGGTCTGGTCGGGCCGGGCCGGGCGACCAGCCTGGTGCAGTATCGCGAGGGCGTCCAGGTGAGCCTCGGCGACCCGGGCCGCGGTGAGGTCGGCCGCAGCAAGCGTCGACAGGGTGTCGAAGAGCTGTGCCGTGCACCCCTCCCCCGCATAGGGGATGGATGCCAGACCGCTCGCGAGCACCAGCGCTCGCCGCGCGTCACCGTTGACCGCGCCGGCGGAATCGGCGAGGTCGCTGCGAAGCCCGCTTGGCCGCACGTTCGATTCAACCCTCATGATGCCCCGTCGCGGCTAGCGTGCGTCAGGACTTGGACTTGGCCGCTGAGCGCTTGCGCGGTTTGCGGTTCTCCGCGCTGACCATCCAGGAATACTGCTCGAGCTTTTCGATGAAGGCGTGCAGGATGTCGGCGCTCGTGGGGTCTTCCTCGTCGACCGCATCGTGCACCTTGCGCATGGTGTCGACGGTCGCGTCGAGCCGTTCGGTGATGAGGGTCACCGTCTCCGCGGTGTCGACCTCGCCGTCGGGAAATTTCGGCAGGCTGGTGGTTTTGGTGACCGTCTCGCTGCGGCCATCGGGCATGGCGTCCAGGGCGCGCATCCGCTCGGCCACTTCGTCGGAGAATTCGCGGGCATCGAGAATGATCTCGTCGAGTTGCAGGTGCAGGTCACGAAAGTTCTTGCCGACGACGCTCCAGTGCGCCTGTTTGCCCTGCACGTGCAGCTCGATCAGGTCGACCAGAACGGCCTGCAGGTTGTTGCTGAGTGTTTCGGAGGCGTGCATGGGGTCCTTTCATTGAGGAGAATTTGCCTCGAGACCATATCACCGCACCTGGATCTGGGCCACAATGCCATCACCCCGACCGAGGGCCGCAGGCCCGAAGTGCGGCCCCCGGCAGCCGGGCCGCCCCGGGGGTGACTGCCGTCGTTCAGTCCGCGTGCGGAGGGCGCGGCTTGCTGTATTTCTTGTGCGCGGTCTGCGGAGCGGTACCGAGGATGCGTGCAATAACGGCCCAGGAGGAACCGCCCTCCCGCATCGCGTTGACCGCCGCGGTGACGCGCAGGTTGATCTCCGCGCGGTCACGCACGGCTCGTTCCAGCTCCCGTTCCAGGGCTCGGTAGGGCCGACTGATGTGCGGTGCCGGTTCGTCGCCCGGGTAGGGCACGGGTGCCTCCCGGGTGTCGTCGTTCTGGGCGGGACTGTCAGGGGCAACATTGGTCATCGGCAACCTTTCCACTGATGAAATGTAAGCCCCGCATGCCAGCGCGTCAACCGCTCGACGCAAACACGGTAACGCCTGCATTTTCGGGTGTTGTGGGCATCCGTTCGAACGTGCGTGCGCTGTGACAGAATCGTTGGCATGACACTCGACAGGCCTGCCGGCACGGTGATTTCCGTCAGCCGCGACGACGCGCACCGGTTCAGCAAGCCGGTGGTGAGCAGCATCCGCTTGCTGGCCGGAATCGGCGTCGAGGGCGACTCGCACGCCGGCGCAACGGTGCAGCACCGGTACGCGAAGAAGCGCAATCCTGCGGCGCCGAATCTCTGCCAGGTGCATTTCATGGCCGCCGAGCTGTTCGATGACCTTGTGCCCACCGGCTACGTCGTGGCGCCGGGAGAACTCGGCGAGAACCTCACGACACGCGGAATCAACCTGATGCTGCTGCCGCTCGGCACCCGCCTGCACCTCGGCGCTGAGGCCGTCGTCTCGATCACCGGCATGCGCAGTCCGTGTTCACTCATCAACGGCTTTCAAAAAGGCCTGATGAAACAGCTCATCAGAACGGATGCCAGCGGTACCGTTGCGCGCCGCGGCGGCATCATGGGCGTCGTGATGACCGGCGGAATCGTGAATCCGGGCGACGGTATTCGGGTGGAGCTGCCCGTCGGCGAGCATCTCCCCCTCGACGTCGTCTAGACGCGCCTCCGCCGTCTGGGCCCACCGTGGGGAACTGGGCCCATGCTTGATCATGGGCCCAGTTTCCGGGCCCGGGCCCGGAAAGTATTGCTACTGGGGGTCAGCGGCGGTGTGGAACCACGGCGGGTAGACCGCAACCTTGGGCTTGAACGCGCTGGCCTTCAGGATGCCGCGCACGGTCGCGCGCACATTGTCATTGCAGACGCCGATGAGCGTGATCAGTTCCATCGGCACCGCGTCGGGCACGAGCAGCTCGGCTTCGAGAAGCATGGTGCCGTCGGTCTCGGCGCGCAGGGTCTGCAGCATGCGCTCGGCGGTCGCGGGTGTGGCACCGAACCGGGTGAGCGGTGCGGCAGCGTCACCGTTGGTGACGGCGACCAGGCTGGGAATGTGGGGGGCCTCATCATCATCGTCGGCGTCAGTGGGCGCCGCGGCGCGGGCGGCGAGCCCGTCGTTGATCGTTTTGACCGTGCTCACGAGCATGACGAAGTCGAAGGCTTCCGAGCCGTGGCTGTCGAGGGCGAGGCGCGGGTCTGCCTGCTCAGCGCGAATGCTTTCCCACACGCTCGCATTCGGCGAAAGAAAGAACGGCACGTACTCGGCGACGCTGCGATCAGCGCCGGTGACACGGGCGTCCCGACGGGTTTCGCGCGTCGCTGCCGCCGAGATGTCCACTGCCGGGCGGGTGGTGAGTGCCGCGTTGGCCGACAGGTGGCCGTCGTGAAGAATCGAGGCGAGGTTGCTGATGTGGGTGAGGTGATACACGCGCTGCTCGTCGACGTTGTCCGTCGACGCTTTCTCGGCACGTACGGGGCGGGGGGCGCCGGCGACGCGAACCGGGCGAGCTGCGCGGGCGGCCGGCGTGGCAGCGGTCGGCAACGGGTCGCGCAGGGAGGACAACTTCGGGGCGCGGGTCTTCTTCACCGGCGTCGCCGGCTCAGTCACAACTTTGGGATAGCACAGGGCGCACAATTGGCCCTCGAGTCCGTGGATGCATTCGTCGTCCAAGAGGGAAAACCTTTCGTTTTGCGGCTCGCGTCACCCGGAAAAGCCGAACGTGCATACCGCCTATCAACGTTACGTTCATTTGGGTGGTGGCGATGACCGTTCCTTAGCTTTTCGGCCAATCCACGATCATCAGCTCGGTTCCTCGCGCGATTCAGACGGGCTTCAGATGCTGAAGTCAACGCCCTCGACCGACACCGACTCGGCGGGATGTGAAAGGTGGTGCGCGGCATCCGTTTGCATCATTTGCTCGTCGGGGTAGGTGGCCGTCACGAGAATGGGCATGTGGTCGGAGGTACCCTGCGGCAGGGTTTCGACGTTGGTGATGGCTAGCCCCATCGAGGTCGCAAGGTCGAAGTGCCCGCGAAAGAACTTGTAGCGGGTGTAGGTGCGCGTGTCGCTGAGCGTGAGGTCGTAGCCGGACTGATTTACCTTGTTGCCGAGCTTGCCCTGAAAGATGGGGTAGTTGTAGTCGCCGACCATGAGGGTGGGCAGGCCCGGTCCCAGCAGGCTCAGCTCTTCGTGGGCGGTGCGGATTTGGTTTCGGCGCAGGGAGTTGAGGGCGGTCAGCGGCGCGGCGTGAAAGGAAGCGACGACGAGCTCCCGTTGCGCGACATTGTCGATGAGGCGGGTGGCGATCAGTCGCTCGTGGGCGGGGGCGGCGAGACGATCGTGCAGGGACTTTTTGAGAGCGAAGGTCTGGGTCTTGATCGCGGTGTAGCGGTCCTTGTTGTAGTAGATGGCGAGGCCGAGCCGGTTTCGCCGGGTGGCATCGGCCAGGTGCAGGTTGCCGACCTCGGCCGGCAGGTCGACGGTGTTGCATTCCTGCAGGCACAGGATGTTGGGAGTGTAACGCTCGGCCAGGGCGACGAGTTCGCCGCTGGCACGATTCTTGCGGAGGTTGTAACTTATGACCCTCATGGCACCCGTCTCAGACTTGATGGCTATGCCTCCAGCCTACGACTCTGCCGCAGGGCGAAATTGAACATCAGGGGCCAGTTGGAACATGCGCAGGTGGCATCCAGCCTCCCGAAGAGCTGGTGGGTGGGTGAAACGTAGACTTGATGCGCCGAAGCCCGTCTTCGGCACATTTGAGGGAGCTGCATGACCCAGAACGACATCGTTCTTATCCGCCACGGCCAGACGGAGTGGAGCATCTCCGGCCAGCACACCGGCCGCACCGACGTTCCACTGACCGACTTCGGTCGCCAACAAGCGGATGCCCTCGGCGAGATGCTCGACGGCGAACACTTCGATCGGGTCTATGCGAGCCCGCTCGTGCGGGCTTGGGAGACCATGGAACGAGCCGGCTACGGCGCTCAGGGCGTGGCGAGCGACGACGTGCTGGAGTGGGATTACGGGGTCTACGAGGGGCGCCGCACCGAGGACATCCGCTCAGAAATTGCCGGATGGACGGTGTGGGGAAACCCGATTCCGGGGGGCGAATCCGTCGAGGAGGTGGGCGCACGCGCCGACCTCGCCATTGAGACGTGCCTCGCGGCCGAGGGCCGCGTGGCCGTCTTCGCCCACGGACACTTTCTGCGCATCATGACTGCCCGTTGGATGGGGTTGCCCGCAGTCGCCGGCAAAAGCCTCAGCCTGGGCACCGCCACCGTCTCGACCCTCGGCTGGGAGCGCGAGAACCGCGTGCTGCAAATGTGGAACGATGCCTGCCATCTGAGCTCCATGGACCCGGTCGTCTAGGCCGTCTCCCAAACCCCCCGCATTACCCCTAGTCTGGGGTTAGACAGATTCTATTCGTTGGAAACTTTTGTCGTGGGAGCGTACGAACGCATGTGCGGGCGGCACCCGGAGGACACGGCAGCTGGGGCTTGGGGGCGTCACATCCCTGCGAGCCCGGTCAACGGAAGAAACCCGATGTGCAGCATCGGTGGCCATGCTCGCGCGTGGCCCTGCCCCGACCCGCATCGTGCGGGTCCTTGGAGAGGGAAGAAATAACATGAGCACGAGTACACAGCTTTCACCGTCGCGCAAGCGACTTCTCGGCGCCCTGCTCGCCGTGAGCATCATGGGCGTCGGCAGCATCGGAGTCGGCGGAGCCGTCGCCGTCGAGTCCACACCGCGCGCCGTCGTCGATCTCGGCGAGGCCGGCACGTTCGCCATCCTGTCCAAGTCAGGCATCACGGATGTCTACGCGTCGTCGGTCAGCGGCAACGTCGGTGCGAGCCCCATCTCCGGCGCCGCAATTCACCTGACCTGCCCGGAGGTGAGCAACGGAACGATCTACAGCGTCGATGCCGAAGGCCCCTCCTGCAAGGTCACCGACGAAACCTATCTCACCGAGGCCGTCAGCGACCTCGAGATCGCGTACACCGATGCTGCGGGGCGCACCACCCCCGACTACATCAACCTCGGTGCCGGCGAAATCGGTGGCCTGACCCTCACCCAGGGCCTCTACAAGTGGGGCACCGACGTGAACATCTCCACCGATGTCACGCTCACCGGAACCTCCGAGGACGTCTTCATCTTCCAGATCTCCAAGGACCTGGAACAGGCCTCCGCCAAGAACGTCGTGCTGGCCGGCGACGTGCAGGCCAAAAACGTGTTCTGGCAGGTCGCCGGATCCGTCGCGATCGGCACGACCGCGCACTTCGAGGGCACCATTCTCAGCCACACGATGATCGCCATGAAGACCGGAGCGACCATCAACGGTCGCCTGCTGGCCCAGACGGCCGTCACCCTGCAGAGCAACACGGTCACCGCGCCCGTCGAGTAACGCAGGCACAGCACGAGGGCGCGGATGACTTCTGGTCACCCGCGCCCTTGTTGCGTTGAGGTCAGCGCACCGGAACCCAGGTTCCCTTGACCCGTTCGGTCACCAGCGATGCCCGCAGCTCGGCGACGTCCCGAAGATCGGCTACGACGTGGCCGCCGATCTCCAGGGCCGACGCCGCGTCATCCGCTGTGAAACGCACGATGACGCGGGCCGCGCCGGCGACAATCGTGAGGTCGGAGGCCTCAACGGTCGTGAATTCGGCGACCTTGGCGGCGGCGCGCGGCACGACCGAGGCCGGCGCGGTTCCCGGGTGCAGGGATTCGATACTCATGGTGACGCGAAAAGAGGGCATGGATTCAGGGTACGGGTACTGCTTTACTGAACGGGCCCACTTCCCTTCACGTTCGGAGAACCATGACCTTCACCGCCACGATCGTCGCCCAGGTGCAGAGCACCAAGCCCGATGCCCTCTGGGCTATCGCCACCGCCCTCAGCACCAAAGTCGAGGAGCAGGCCGGCGCGAACGCCTTCATCGCCCTGCCGGACGGCGGCCGGGTCGAGGTAGAGATTCCGAAGTTCGGCGAGAGCCTGCCCCTGACCATCGACGTGGTCGATGCGCGCAGCCAGGCCGCAGCGCGAGCATCCGCTCAGAATATTCTGGACCTGCTCGAGCAGTCCACCGGCTGGCAGGTGGACCACCTGCACGACTAAAACGGATGCCCACCCGCCGCACACAGGCGCGCCGCCTAAGCTCGCTGACATGACTGAAACCACTGCCACCGCACCGCGCATCACGATGTATGGGGCGGAGTGGTGCGGCGATTGCCGTCGTTCCAAGTCCTTGCTCGATCGCCTCGAGGTGGACTACGACTACGTCGACCTGCTGCTGGTCGAGGATGGCGCTGATCGCGCCCGCGCCATCAGCGGCCGCACGAACATTCCCGTCATCGTGTTTTCCGACGACACCCACCTGGTGGAGCCAAGCGACGCCGAGGTGCGCACCAAGCTCACGCAGCTCGGCCGCATCGGCTGAGCATCGCGCAACCGACCCCCGTGCTACTGTCAGAAATCGCAGATACCAACGGGGGTCGCATCATGCACGCAACACTCACGCCGACGACGCGGCGCATTCCCATTTCGCTGTGGGTCAGCGTGGCGCTGTTTCTGCTGTACAGCGTGTTGGGCGTCAGCGTCTGCCTCGCCGTGGGCGACGATGCCCGCTATCTCAGCGCTCTGTTGACCGCGTCACCCCTCATGTTCCTGGGAATGATCGTGTGCGTGATTGACATCGTGCGCACCCGCAAACGCGGCGGCGCCGAGCAGCCCTACATTCGACTGCAGTGGGTGGGACTCGCGCTCATGGCCGCTGCGATGCCGCTTTGGCTGGCCATCGCCGTCGCGGTCGCCTCGCTGCCCTAGCCGACGAGTGTTTCCACTGATTTGACCTGGAGGCGGGAGTCGATCTCGGCTTCACTGAGTTCCTTCGTGCAGAAGAACCAGTCCTGGCAGGTGAGCTTTTCTTCGGCGGCGCCATCCATGCGTTCCTTGGCCGTTCCGCACGAGCCGGGCAGCGGCATGATGACGGGCTCCCCGGGAATCCAGTCGGCGGGAGTCGCGACCTGGAATTCATCGGCGGTCTGCAGCGCCTTGATGACCCGAAGCAGTTCAGGAAAGTTGCGGCCGGTGCTGAGTGGGTAGTAGATGATGGTGCGGATGACGCCCTTCGGGTCGATGATGAACACGGCCCGAACGGTCGACGAGCCACCCTCACCGGGCATGATCATGCCGTACTTCATCGCCACCTCCATGGTGTGGTCGTCGATGAGCGGAAAGGTGACCTTGACATTGCTGTGACCGCGGTACGTGATCTTCTGTTCGATCGTGCGGAGCCACGCGATGTGGCTGTACAGGCCGTCGACCGAGAGGCCGACGAGGTCGGTGTTGTAGAGGGCAAACTCGTCCTGCATGACGGCGAAGGTCATGAATTCACTCGTGCAGACGGGGGTGAAGTCGGACGGGTGGCTGAACAGAATGACCCACCGGCCGGCGTAGTCGGCGGGAAAGGTGATGTCCCCCTGGGTGGTCACGGCCGTGAATTCCGGCGCCGGATCGCCGAGGCGCGGCATCGTGAAGCGCTCGGTATCGATGGTCTCAGGCATGGTTCCTCTTATCTTTTCGTTAGGGAAAAGCCTGAACACAGCACATCCGGGCTCGCTCTCAATATACCCCCCAGGGTACCTTCAGTCCGCCGAAAAAAAAGGGCGCCCCGAACTCGGGACGCCCCTGGTATTACCCTTAGCGGCGCACGATGGAACGCAGCAGGCGCACGGCCACCGAGAGCGATGCCATGTCGTCCTGCGCGAGAGAGTTGACCTCCTCGAACACGCTGCGCGCCCGGCCGAGCTGTTCGGCGTTGAGTGCTTCCCAGGCGAGGAGGCGTTCGTCGGCGGTGCCGGCATCCGTTTCGTCGAGCACGGAGCGGGCCATGTCGGCGACCGTCGAATAGAGGTCGTCGCGCAGGGCGGCGCGGGCGAGGGCCTGCCAGCGGTCCTTGCGCGGCAGCTTCGTAATGCGCTCGAGCAGGTTGTCGACACCGAAGCGGTTGTAGACCGCGTAGTAGATGGCGGCAACGTCGGTGACGGGCACGTTGGCCCGCGCGGCGACCTTGGCCACGTCGAGCAGCGCGTAGGCTTCAAACAGTTCCGACCAGCGGCGACCGAGGTCGTCGGGCAGGCCCCACTCCCGGGCTTTCGCCTCCTGGGTTTCGAGGCGCCCCCGGTCACTGCCCTGCAGGTATTCACCGAGATGCTCGCGCATGAGCGCGATCTGCGGCCGATACTTGGCAATCACCGCGCCGACGGGCATGTTGCCGCCGTGGTTGACCTGCCAGCGCACCGCCCGGTCGAGCAGTCGGCGAATGTCGAGGTGGATCGCGGTCCATTTCTCGGTCGGGAAGGACGACGGCAGAGCGTTGAGTTCGTCAACCATCGTGTCGATGTCGAAGATCTCTCGCAGGGCCACGAAGGCGCGTGCGATCGTCGCCTGGCTGGCCGAGGTCTCTTCCATCGTGCGAAAGGCGAAGGTGATGCCACCGAGGTTGATCATGTCGTTCGCGACGACGGTCGCGATGATCTCCCGGCGCAGCGGATGCGTGTCGAGCTCGGCATCGAAACGCTGCGACAGGAGGGCCGGGAAGTACCGGCGCAGGGTGCGGCCGAACCACGGGTCGTCGGCCAGATCGCTGTCGCGCAGGGCGGTGGCCAGCTCGATTTTGGCGTAGGCGGCGAGCACGCTCAACTCGGGGCTGGTCAGACCCTGGCCTCGATCGAGACGCTCCCGCAGGGTGGCCGTGGTCGGCAGGGCCTCCAGTTCGCGCTGCAGGTCTCCCGATTCTTCCAGCCAGTTCATGAGGCGTTCGTAGCTCGGGCTCCAGTTGTTCACGAGCACCCGGTCATTGAGCAGCAGGATGTTCTGGTCGACGTTGTCCACCAGAACCAGACGCCCCACCTCGTCGGTCATCTCGGCGAGAAACTCGGCCCGCTCGGCGGGGTCGAGCTTGCCGGCGGCGACCATGCGGTCCACGAAGATCTTGATGTTGACTTCGTGGTCCGAGCAGTCCACACCGGCCGAGTTGTCGATCGCGTCGGTGTTGAGAATAACGCCGGCAAGTGCGGCTTCGATGCGGCCGAGCTGGGTGAAGCCAAGGTTGCCGCCCTCCCCCACGACCTTGACCCGCAGGTCTTTGCCGTCAACCCGGATGCCGTCGTTGGCCTTGTCGCCGACCTGCGCGGCGGTTTCGCTGCTGGCCTTGACGTAGGTGCCGATGCCGCCGTTGTAGAGCAGATCGGCGGGCGCCAGCAGAATGGCGCGCAGCAGTTCGGGCGGGCTCAACTCGGTTGTGCCCACCGGTAGTCCCAGCACGACCTGCACCTCGGTCGAGATGGGAACGACCTTAGCCTGGCGGGGAAAGACACCGCCGCCGGTGCTGATCAGGTTGGCACTGTAGTCGGCCCACGAGGAACGCGCCAGTTCGAACAACCGGCCTCGTTCCACGAAGGAGAGCGCGGGGTCGGGGTTGGGGTCGAGAAAGATGTGCCGGTGGTCGAAGGCTGCGACGAGCTTGGTGTGCTCCGACAGCAGCATGCCGTTGCCGAACACATCCCCCGACATATCGCCGACACCGACAACGGTGAAATCTTCGGTCTGGGTATCTACGCCGAGTTCGCTGAAGTGGCGTTTGACCGACTCCCACGCACCCCGCGCAGTGATGCCCATCTCCTTGTGGTCGTAGCCGACCGAGCCACCGGAGGCGAAAGCGTCTCCGAGCCAGAATCCGTACTCGGCGGCCAGCCCGTTGGCGATGTCCGAGAACGACGCGGTGCCCTTGTCGGCGGCTACGACCAGGTAGCTGTCGTCATCATCGTGGCGCACCACGCGGTGCGGTGCCACGACGTGCTCTTCGGCGCCTTCGGCGACCAGGTTGTCGGTGAGGTCGAGCAGTCCCCGGATGAAGGTTTTGTAGCTGTCGATGCCCTCTGCCATCCAGGCCGCACGGTCGACGCCGGGGTCGGGAAGCTTCTTGGCGAAGAATCCGCCCTTCGCGCCGGTGGGCACGATGACGGCGTTCTTGACCGTTTGCGCCTTGACCAGGCCGAGTACTTCGGTGCGAAAATCTTCGCGGCGGTCCGACCAGCGCAGCCCGCCACGGGCCACCTTGCCGAAGCGCAGGTGCACGCCCTCCACCCGCGGTGAATACACCCAGATCTCATACTTGGGCTTGGGCGACGGCATCTGCCCGATCTGAGACGGGTCGAGCTTGATACTCAGGTACGGCTTGTACTGAAAAAAGTTGGTGCGCAGCGACGCTTCGATCAGGGTGATCAGCGTGCGCAGCACACGGTCGGCGTCGAGGGTGGCAACCTGCTCCATTGCGACCCGCAGCTGCTCGCGCACGTCGGCGACGCGTAGCATCCGCTCGTCGTCGGCGAGGTCCGGGTCGAACCGGGCCTCGAACAAGGCCACGAGGCCGCGCGTGACGGCCGGATTGGCCAGCAGGGCATTGGCGACGAAACCGTAGGAGTTGGTATTGCCGATCTGACGCAGGTACTTGGCGTAGCTGCGCAGAATGACCACGCGGTGCCAGGGCAGGCCGTCTTGCAGAACCAGGCGGTCGAGGCTGTCGGATTCGATCGCTCCGCTGATGGCCGCACCAAAGGAGTCGGCCAGCAGCGCGCCGGTCGCGACCGGGTCCACTCCGGCCGGATAGTGCAGTCCGAAGTCGTAGAGGTAGAAACTGCGCCCGTCGGCGGTCTGAATTTCGAAGGGCACCTCGTCGAGCACCTCGATGCCAAGGTTCTGCAGAAAGGGCAGAATCTGGCTGAGGCTCTTCGGTTCGGTCATGTACAGCTTGATGCGAGCGTCTTCATCGGGGTCGCCGGCGGTCTTGGGCAGGTAGACGTGCAGCCCCGGGCGGGTGTGCGGTTGCGCGGATGCCCCCACCTGCGCTGCGCACGCCTCGAACCGGCCGATGTCTTCGAGGGCGTCGGTGATTTCGTAATCGATCCGGTAGCTGTCGGGAAAAGCCTCAGCCCACACCTCGGACAACCGCTCGGCCTCTTCGACAGAGTGGGTTTCGCGCAGTTCGTCGCTGATTCCCTCCGGCCAGGACCGCACGGCCATGGCCAGGCGGTGTTCCAGATCGGCCGCATCGACGGCGTCGGGCGACACCTCTTTGGGCAAGCGGATGCGATAGAACAGTCGCGCGAGCGCGGATTCGGTCATGCGTGCTTCGAAGTCGAGCGATTCCGAGTTGAACGTCTCCTGAAGTTCTTTCTCGATGCGCAGCCGCACGGCGGTGTTGTAACGATCACGCGGCAGGTAGACCAGCGCCGACATAAACCGGCCGTAGATGTCGGGACGCAGGAACAGGCGGGTTCGGCGACGTTCCTGCAGGCGCTGGATGGCGAGCGATACGGCGACGAGGGCGGGCACCTCGATTTGGAACAGTTCGTCACGGGGGTAGGTTTCCATGATACCGAGCAGGTCCTTGCCGCTGTGCGACTCGGGCGGAAAACCGACCTCGGTCATGACGGCGTTGACTTTTTCGCGCAGTACCGGCACGGCGGTGACCGAGCTGGTGTAGGCACTCGCGGCGAACAGCCCGATGAAGCGCTGCTCGCCGTTGACCTGACCGGCAGCATCGAAGCTCTTGATGCCGATGTAGTCAAAGTAGGCGGGGCGGTGCACGGTCGACCGAGAGTTGGCCTTGGTGATCACCAGGGCCGTGCGCTCGCGCGCCTTCTGCCGGCCGGCATCCGTCAGATGCTGGATCTGGTGCCGATCGTCGGCGGACCGCAGCAGACCGAGGCCACTGCCCTCAACGAGGCTGAGAACGTCTTCGCCGTCGAGTGTCTCGAGGTTGTATTCGCGGTAACCGAGAAAGGTGAAGTTGCCCTCGTCGAGCCAGTGCAACAGCTGTTGGGTCTGGCGGAGGTCCTTGATCTGATCGGCACCGTTGATCGTATCGAGGGCGTCGGCGATCTGCATGGCCTTGGTGCGCATGAGGGGCCAGTCAGCGACGGCGGCACGCACGTCGCCGAGAACGGCGGTCAACCCGGCGACGAGGCTGGCCTGTACTTCCTCACTCGCCGTGTCGATCTCGATGGCGATCCAGGATTCCAGGTGCGAGGCGTCATCACCGGTCGCGATGAGGTGAGCGATGTTGGGCATGGCCGAGGTGTCTCCACTGGAGACGCCGGCGCTGGCCGGAATGCGGTTGATGCCGACCAGTTCGTTCGTGGACTTGCTACGGGCCACGATGAGCAGGGGGTGCACGACCAGGTGGATGGCCGAGTGCTGGCGCACGATTTCGGCTGTGACCGAGTCCACCAGAAACGGCATGTCGTCGGTGACGATGTAAACGACGCTGCGACCGGATTCATTATGGATCTCGATCGTGGCCATCTTCGGAACCCGCGGCTGCGCGACCTGCCAGTGTGTGCGCGCCCGGGCTTCGAGCAGCTCCGGGGTGTAGTTCACCGCATCTTCGTCTGTTAGATGTTCATAGTAATCAACTATGAACGTTTCGAGCGTGGGATCTGACGGGGACAGACCCGTTCGGATGAAACCAGACGACATCGAAAAACGCCTCCATTAAGGATAGGTGCGAGGGCTCCTGCGACGGGCACGTCGGTGTGCCTCGCCTCACTCACTCATGCAGAGCCCGTGCTCGCCCATCGTACCGCCGCACCCGCCGCCCCGGCTGGCCGCCGCAGAACCTGCGGCCAGCCAGGACGAAACAGCCCGCCGCTCGTCGATTCGGTCGTGACCGGGGCATAAACCGCCGTCAAGGTCGAGGTCAGTACCAGCCGACGGACTGGGAATGCGACCAGGCGGCGCATGGCGTTCCATAGGAGGAGGCTTTGATATAGCCGAGGCCCCAACTGATCTGCGTGGTCGCGTTGGTGGCCCAGTCGGTACCGGCTGAGGCCATTTTGCTGCCGGGCAGCGCCTGGGGAATTCCGGTCGCACCGCTGCTCGAATTCCTGGCTGCGTAATTCCAGCCGGATTCCTTCTGCCAGAGCCGGTCGAGGCAGCTGAACTGGTCCTCACCCCAGCCGTACTGGGAAGCCGCCATTGAGCGTGCCGTGGCGCGTGCGCCATCGATGCCATTGCCCCCGGCGAGAGATTCCAGGCGAGCGGCCTCAGCTGCAGCTTCTGCGGCCGAGGCTGCGGCGGCAGCCGCCGCAGCCTCCGCCGCGGCCTCGGCGGCAGCGCGGTCGACTTCTGCTGTAGCGGCAGCAACCGACGCGGTCTGGGCTTTCGCCTCGGCCGTGAGGTCTTCGAGCTCATCGATCGGCAGAATATCGTAACTGGCGAGCGAGCTGGCGACCGAGGTGAGGGCCGTGGCATCCACCTTGCTGACGCTCGCGGCGATGACCAGGTTGGCGGCGCTCAGGGCAGCGGATGCGTTGTCGCGGGTGATCGACTCACCGCGCGCAGCATAGAAATCGAGCTGGTCGCTCTGCCGGCCCGAGCTTTCGGCCAGTACCGACGTGGCGGCGATGCTGTCCTGCCTGGCATCAGCGGACTGGGCGGCGAATCCGCTGCCGGCAACCAGGCCGGCGATGACGAGTGCGGCAGTGGTGGCAGCGGCGATCTCGTGCCGGCGGGTGCGGGGTTTGCGAGGCTTTCGTGTTTTTCCGAGGTTTCGGGGGGCGAGGTGGGCACGGGGCGTTTCAGTGTGTTTTGGGCGCATGTCCTTCATCTGGCGCGAATGATGGACGCTAGGTACGCCCGTTCGCTAAGGTTGTGGCCCGGGCACTTCGGGGTGGCGCGGGCAAGGTCGCCAGCATGCCCGGTGTCTTTGGACGAATCCTCACGATATTCTCCGAATCCCCTGATTTTCGGTCACGGTCGTGCTGCCGTGGCATACTTTGCGACTTTCGACCGCGTCGTCAGCGCTCAAGTTTTGGTGATTAGGCTGATCAACATCACATTATTCAGTAAAAGCACCCGGCTTGCACGCTGCAGAGCGGGCCGAAAAAAGCTGAAACTAAATCTGCGTTGCGACCTCGAGCAGCCGCCCGAGCGCGTAGTTCCACTCGATCCGCTCCTGTTCGAGGCGCACATTACCCTCCGAACGAATGCGCGTCAGAGCAACTTGTTCACTCCCGGTCAGTGTTGGATAGGTTCCGCCGGCCGCTCTTGGCTCGGACACCCAGAGATCGCGAAACTGCAGCAGCACGGTTTCATCCATGAGAACACTCGTCACGTCGTCACAGGTGCTAGGCAACGCGTGCAGGATCGCGAATCCGTCCGAATCCAGGTCGCCCCAATAGATGACGCGCAGTTGAGAGCGAAAGGGTACCTATGGGTTCGATCCCACAGAAGGATGATTCAGCTCTGCGGGAATCAGCAGAAAGCCTTCACGGGCTGGCCGCCAGGTTTGGGTGGGGTCCCAGAGCAGTGGGCCGCGTACCTGGGGTCGGCCGTTGATCATGCGGATCTGCCAGCCGTTGGTGTCGATGGTGTGGTGATGAAACCAGCACAAATTTGTTCCGTTGTCGACGTTGGTTGGTCCGCCCTTGCCGGCGGGGATGATGTGGTGCACTTCGGTCCAGCGGGCGGGGATGGTGCAGCCGGGGATGATGCAGCCGCCGTCGCGGGCGGCGATGGCGGCGCGTTGTTGGCCCACGCGCGCGGTGACCGAGGCTCAGCGCTACCATTCGGGGATGGTTACATTTGAGTTTCAGGCTGCGCTCTGGGAAGCGACGTCCACCAGCTTCTGGGTCTTCCTCAGCCTGCCGACGGACGTGACCGATGAGATTCGCGAGCGATCAACCGTGCCGCGGCGCGGGTTCGGGTCGATCCCCGTGACCGTGTCCATTGGCAACACGTCGTGGACCACCTCGATCTTTCCCGACAGCAAGCGCAATAGCTATGTGCTCCCGGTCAAAAAGGCCGTGCGCACTCAGCAGGGACTCGCGGTCGGCGACACGGCAGCAATCGTGCTTTCCCTCGAACCCTGATCGACATCCGACCGACGTCGCCGCCATCTTCAAGCGGAGGCGCCATCATCAATCGGATGCGACCCCTGCCGCGTGGTGCCTTCGAAGCGGGTATGCCCGCGCTGGCGATGCCCGCCGAACCGTGCTCGATGCGTACGATGTACTCATCCAGCCGCAGGCCTGAGCTGGGAGCGCTCGTGGAGCGTGTAGCCACGCCGTTCGACCACCGTGCCGACCGGCCAGAGGCCAGCGAGGCGAATGAGCTCGTCGACAACCTGGCTGAACGGCCGCACGCGACACGCCGGACAGGAGTCGTCGTGGCTGACGTGCAGCGCCTTCGCGTATTCGTTTCTAGTGAGCTCGGCAAAGTCTTTCACCAGTGCCGTTGTCGTTTCTTCATCGGAGCACAAGCCCCGAAACGAACGGCTGCACGGGCACCTTCCATCGGGATTGCGCCGACTCGCAGCACAGGCATCGAGTACCCAGACCAGTTCGCCATCGATACAGTGCGCGAAATCGCTTCGGCGAGCGCCCTGCGTTGCATTTGTAGCCACCAGCACCTGCATTGTCTTCTCCACATTCTCGGCACGAGTGTTTGTGAGTAGTTACTGACGACGTTAGAGGCAGCCTCCGACATGGCTCGATGGCATCGCGAACATCAACCGCTAACACCTGCAATTCGCAGGCCACGGGAGAAACACGTGCCGGATTTACGGGCATCCACATTGCGTGGCTGGCGAATTGCAGGAGTTATGCGCGCCGCGTCGCCTCCGCAACGCAGGCCGCACCGACAGCCCGCACCGCCGGCCCGGCCCGACCTAACGGCGAACGGCGAACAGCGCGTGCAGCAGGGGGGCGATAGACGCGACCATTATTACGGTGCCCAGCACCGTGTCATCCGCTCGTAGAAGAACACCAGCGATGAGCAGGGCGCCGAACACCACAGCCGAAACCGCCTGGCGCATTGAGCGTTCAAGGCGGGCGACCCGTTTTTCCAGGCCCGGGGTGGCGACACCCACCGAGCCGTCTTCGACGCGGGTGATGAACTCATCCAGTCGCTTCGGCAGGCGAACGGCGAGACCGACAGTCTCCATCGCCTGTTTGGCGATGTCCTGTACCAGGTTGCCGCTCTCGTCACGCAGCAGCTGCGCAGCGTACGGCTCGACGGAATCCCACAAATTGAACGAAGGATTCAGAGCGCTGGCCACGCCGGAGGTGAGCGACATCGCCCGAATGATGAGCAGAAAGTTCTCGGGCAGCTGAAACGGCAGCGAACGAACGACGTCGCCGAACTGCACCGCGAAGTCGCGGAACTCGCGCGGGTCGACCTCGCGCAGCTCGGCGAAGCCCATGCCGCCGAACCGGGCGAACAGGGTCGTCATCGCGCGTTCAAGCTCCGTCGTCTCAGCCGAGGGCAACAACACGCCGACATCGTTCATGGCGTTGACCAGCCCGCGTCCGTCACGCGAGGCGGCAGCGATGAGCATTTTGCGCAGCCCGGTGCGGGTGCTGGTGGGAACCTCCCCCATCATGCCGAAGTCGATGAACGTCAGCTTCCAGCCGCGCTCGCTGTCGGCGTCCGGGGTGACGAAGATATTGCCGGGGTGCGGGTCGGCGTGAAAGAAGCCCCTCGTGAACATCTGGTCGAACATGACTTCCGCGAAGACCGGGGCAACTTCAGCCGGGTCGATGCCGGCAGCCCGCAGGGCCAAGACGTCGGTGATCTTGATCGCCGTCACGTCCTCGAGGGTGAGCACGCGGCGGGTGGTGCGCTCCCAGACGACGCCGGGCACACTCACCCGATCGTCGTCGGGGAAGGCCGCCGCGAAGCGCTCAGAACTGGCCGCCTCGTGCAGGTAGTCGATCTCTTCGAGACTGGTCTGCGCGAATTCCTCGACCAGCGCGGGCATGTCGACCCGGTTGTAGACCAGCCGAACATGGCTGAGCCAGCCGCCCACCTTGCGCAGGGCGGCGAGGTCGACGTCGATGATCTCGTCGATTCCCGGTCGCTGTACCTTGATGATGACCTCGTCGAGTCCGGTGTCAGCGGCATCCAGGGCGGTCAAGCGCGCTCGATGCGCCTGCCCGAGCGAGGCTGCTGCCACGGGATTCTCATCGACGAACGTGAAGGCCCGCTCGAGCGGCATGCCGAACTCCGTCTCGACAGCCGCGCGAATAGCGGCGAACGCTACCGGGGCCACCTCGTCCTGCAACCCCTCGAGTTCTTTGGTGATCTCGGGCGGCAGCACGTCGAGGCGCGAGGACATGAACTGCCCCACCTTAATCATGAGACCGCCGAGGTCGGCCGCGAGCACGTGAAAACCCTTGGCGAAGCGCTGCATCCGCTTGGAGCGGGTGCGCTCGGCGATTTTCACCAGCCCGATGCGAGGTAGGAACAACTCGAACCACCACGTTATGGCGAGATACCAGCTGGCAAAACGCAGAATGCGGCGGTAGCGGGCGCGCATGTTTCCCGCGCCCGAATTCGAATCGTAGCTACCTCGTCGAGCCGATGGCACCCCGTCAGTCCTGGGCGAGGATCGAGTAGAGCTTGCGGCGGGCGTCGTCGAGCACAGCAACGGCTTGCTTGACCTGCTCGGGCGAGCCGGTGCGGCCAACCTGCGCTGCTGCCTGGGCGAGCTCAATGCCGGCCTTCGGCAGTGCGGCGTGGCCGTGACCCGACGGCGCGCCCGTGGCTTCCCACGGCGCGCTCGTGTCGGCGTCAGCGACAGCCGCACGACCCTCGTCGGTCAACGAGTAGATCTTGCGGCCGTTGCTCTCTTCGGCGCTGATCAGGCCTTCATCGGCCAGCAGCTGCAGGGTGGGGTAGACCGATCCGGCGCTGGGCTTCCAGCTGCCGCTGCTGCGCTCCTCGATTTCGTGAATGATCTGGTAGCCGTGCATCGACTGCTCGGCGAGCAGCGCCAGCACTGCCGTGCGCACTTCACCACGGCCGGCGCGGGTGCCGGTCTGCTTTTCGAACCGCGAGCGGAACTGTTCCATGGCCTGCCAGATGCCGTCGATGTTGCCAGCGTTGAACCCGCCTGTTGGGAATGTATTGCCCATGATTGCCTCCTCTAGGAACTGCGAACGATATACAGCGATAGCTCAACGATACCCAGCGATGCTTGCGAACGACACACTTAAACGGATGCTCAGGGCTGGCTCCCAGCCAGGTCGATTTTAGCCACTACCATCGATCGAGAGATCGGCGGCTACGGGTCTAGCGTGGAATCATGGAACACACAACGCTGCCCCTCACCCACATCCCGAACGTTCGGGCTGACGCCGCGGTCGAACCCGGCCGGCTCGGGCACAGCACGGTTCTCGCCTCCCCCGGCGTGCGCGTGGTCGTGCTCACGTTCGAAGCCGGGTTCACGCTCAAGAAGCACTCGGCACCCAAGATTCTGCTCATGCAAGCCCTCGATGGCAGCCTGCGCGTCACCGCCGGCGGGCAGGTCACCGACCTGGTGCCTGGCGCCCTACTGCGGCTCGATGCCGGCCTCGAGCACGAGGTCGAAGCGCTCGAGGAGTCACGCCTGATGCTGACACTGATCGGTTAGTCGCGCCCCGCCCGTCATGCTCGACACGGGGATCAGAAACTTCCTGGTGCCGCCCTACCTACGCTGTCAGGCGCGGTTAGCGTGCGCCCGGGCCAGCATCCGCTTGGCGCGTGCACGCCGAAACAGCACGAGAAAGACCACGAGAGCCGCAGCACCAACACCGCTGGCCACCCACATGTACCAGGTCTGCCCGAGCACGGCGAAGAGCACCGCGCCAGCCGTGACCACCAGAGTCAGAAGGGCGAGGGTGAGATAGCGTCCGTCGGCACTAGTTATCGGATTTCGAAGTTCGAGTGACGGCTGGGTCACTGGCTCCCACACCACGATGAGGAAGGTGGCGATGGGCCCCAGAAACAGCGAGACCACGAACCAGTTCCAGCGCGACCGGTTCTTCTGTTCGGCGAGGCCCGCATTGACGAGAGCGAGTACAAACCAGCCGCCGCCGTTGAGCCACCAGTCGCTCTGCTGGGGAGTCTGGTTGACGATCTCGCTCACGAAGTTGGTCATGCGTCATGCTCCCACGAATGGCGGGACCGCGTTGGAGCAGTACGACCGGCGGATGCATCGCGTCCCTAGCAGTGTCTTACACCACCCGGTAGGTGACGTGGGTGACCAGTTGCCGCGGCACCGAGCTGATCTTCTCAAGCTTGAGGTCATCGAGACCCACCAACAACGGCTCGCCGGCGCGCAGCACCGCCGGCGCCACGTGCAGCCGCAGTTCGTCGATCAGCCCGGCTGAGAGGTATTGCCGCGCAGTGGCGGCCCCGCCCGCGATCGCCACCTCGCGCTCCCCCGCAGCTGCGCGAGCCTGCTCGAGCGCCGCTTCGATGCCGGCGGTGACGAACGTGAAGGTCGTGCCGCCTGCCAGCACGAGCGGGGCTCGCGGGTAGTGTGTCAGCACGAACACCGGTGCGTGGTAGGGCGGGTCATCGCCCCACCAGCCCCTCCATTCGTCGTCCCACTCGCCGCGGCCGGGCCCGAACATGTTGCGCCCCATGATGTAGGCGCCCGCGGTGGCGATGGCGGCGATCTCAGCGGTGTTCTCGTCGGGCCGCTCGAATCGCCAGCGCGCCAGTCGTTCGCCGCCTTCTCCGAGCGGATGCTGAAGGCTCTGATTCACGCCGGCCGCGTAGCCGTCTTCCGAGACCATCATGTCGCAGGTCACTGTCATATCGATCGCTCCTCGTCTCGGTGGTCACTCTGATTGATCACGTCCGGGCGTCGCGCACGAATTGTCGCCCCAACGAGATCAAGGCCCGATCGGACGTGAGGAGGGTCATGCCCTGAACGTATGCCTGCGCGAGAATCAGCCGGTCGAACGGGTCATGTCGGGCGAGTTCAGGGAAGACTCCCACAGCCTCAGCGTGGCGGTGGTTCAACGGTAATTCTTGGATCCCATTGGCGCGAGCCACAGCGGCGAAGTCCGGCGGAACGATCAGTTTGCCCAGCATTGTCTTGATCGAGATCTCGAAGAGCGAAACTGGAGACGAGTAGACCTCGTCGGCCTCGGCCAACAGACGGAGGGAATTCGCCCCGAACTGTTTCGGATCGCCGAGCACTCACAGCAGCGCGTTGGTGTCAAGAAGGATCATCAGTGTGCAGAGGTGTGGCAGCTCCGTAGAACATGGCATCGATCTCGTCGTTTGGCCACGAGAAGGCGTCTGTGGCCACCCAAATTTGGCCCTGGAGCGCCCCGAATTGCAGCCCGTTGCCGCCTTGATGAGGAACTAAGTCGGCGATGGGTTTACCAGCCCGGGCGATGACAACCCGCTCCCCACCCTCGACGCGCTGAAGCAGCCGCGATAGTTGGGTCTTTGCGTCGTGGATGTTCACGATCTCGGTCATGCAGCCAGCGTACTTAGTCCACTTGACTAAGTCTAGATCTGATGGGATATCGCCGCCAGCGCATGCAGGTCGGGCGATATAGATATCCAGAACCCGGCATCACTTCACTTGCAGGGCTCACGCCCAGATGATCAGCGCGGCGCGCGCGAGCCTACGGGCGGCATCCGCTTCGAGCCCGTGCGACGCCATACCCAGCGGCGGCAGCAGGCCTCCCGTTCCCGCCCAGCCGAGCACTCTTCGGGTATCCGAGGCGTCGCTCAGAGCCGACTCGTTTCCGTAGCGACCACGCCCGCCGAAACTCCACCCCACCATGGAGGTGAGCAAGTCGAGTGACTGCCGCGTGCGCTCCCATTCCCCGGCTTCACCGGCGGCAACCAGCAGCAGCAGGAGGAGCGCGCAATCGTGGCCGTAATCTGTGGATTCCACGGGAAGGCGTGCCGTAACGTGGTGCCAAAGTTCCACGGGTGCATTGCGCAGTTGCGCACCACGCTTTGTCAGACGCAGCTCGCCCCGATACTTGCGTATCAGGCCAAATTGCGTCAGCGTTTCGCGCAGAATGAGTAGCGGGTAGGTTTGCGCCTCCCGGTTCGCCTCGCCCTGCCAGCGCTTGTCTATGTCGAGCTCTCGCATCAGCACCTTGACGTGGGCGGGCGGAAGATACCCGGCGCTGGTCAAGCGGATGCCGTCGCCCACATGTTCGAGGAAGGCACGAATCACTGCGGTGGCTGCCGCCGCCTCGGGCTCCCCAACCTCGACCGGCTCCTCCACTTTCGCCGCCGCAAGATAGCCGGCGAGATGCCGCTGCGCCTGTTCGCTCAGGCCCGCGAGGAGAACGACGAGTGGGGATGGCTCGTCGCCGGCATTTGACTGTTGACGCAACGAAATGAGCGCGGCTTGCGACCCTGCCAGCCGCTCCAAGCCCCGGTTAATCTCAGCGAGGCCGATCTCGTCAACGAACGCGTGCAGGCCCATCTCGAAGGCGATCTCCCGTTCCTCCGGGTAGTCAGGAGCCATGGTGCCTGCGGCCACCGCCAGAAGGCGCTCCCAGCCATGGATTCCACCCACGTCTTCAGCGGGGCCTTGGCGACGACCGTCGATGCAGCGCACCGCGGCATCTGTCCCCGGCAGCACCTCTTCAATTTTTAGCGTGTGGTCCCAGTCGTCGCCGAAGTCGTAGGTGTAGAGCAGAGAATCACCCTTCTTCGCCACGAGCTGGTCGAGCCGCAGCTCGCTCTCCAACACTCCCTCCTCACCCTCCGCAATGTCGTAGGGGGTCAGGATGCCCTGAGTCTGACGGGCGTAGCGGTCGCCGGTCAGCGCGAAGCGGTGCAGATGGCTGTCGGTCCAGCCGAAAGATGTCTGCAGCACAGCGTGCAGAACGTCAAGAGTCATATTTGACGGGAGAGTCAGCCGCCGCCAGATTGGCGGCTGCGAACCGGCGAGGTCAACGCGCAGACGAAACTGTACCGGAGTGGCCGGCGGCTTCTTTAGCGTAAGCGGCTTCAGCGGCGGCTCGGGGAACGCCCAAGTTGGGAGGTCCCGCATGGCAGCGCTCACAGAGGGCGCTCCAGAGCCCGGTGTCGCGGCGTCGAGCCGTGCCTTGAATTCGGCGAAGTCGGTCACGTTGTCAGACTTGGAGTCTTGGTTTGGCGGCTTCGTCATACCAACAGGATATTTGCCCAAGGTCGACCGCGCGCGGATTGCACGTACTTCTTCACCGCCCTAGCGTTGACACCATGTGATCGGCACGCTGCCACGGCGTGCGCCAAACCACCGTCGGCAATTGTCCACAGGGCCAGTTACCCACAGAAGTCCTTCAGGCCACCGTTCGTCACGTCGGCCGGACCTATGGTCTAGCCATGATTATTGAAGCCGGCTACGACATCCTGGTGACGCAGGGTCTTGCCAAAATACCCCGCACGGCCTCCATGGCCACGCACATTGTTGATCAAGTAAATCCTCGTGCAATTTTCGTATGTGTCGTACACACTAGATCTAATACAGGTTAGAATCACGAGAGCCGCACGCAAACACAGAATAGGAAACGCGCACATTCTTGCCGCCCTCTCTGACGCTGGCCTGCCGACGGAGGAGGGCGATGCCCTGATCTACGTGGGCTTAGACGATCGGGGCGTGGAATTGGAAATCGTTGCCGTTCCCGACAATAGACGTTCAGGTATCGCGGTGATTCACGCTATGCCGACTGGATACAGGAAGATGCCATGACCAATCTTGACCCGGCGAAGTTTGTGGTGAGCAAGGACGCCGTCGTGTCCGACATCGATCTTGACCGCGAGGAATTCATCCTTGATGATGGTCGCAGGCTAACCGACAAAGTCGCTGCCGAAATTGCCGCCGACGCACTAGCCAAGGCCCGCCGGCGAAATCTCGTTCCTGGTCGCAAATCTCTGGGCCGCGACGGCAAGCACTCCCCGGTTGTGCAGTTTCGTCTCGCTGAAGACGACCTGGACTATATCTCCCGCGCAGCGGCCCAGAACGGCCAGACGATTTCCGCCTTCGCGCGACAGGCAGTACTTTCGGCCGCCGGCAAGGCCGCGCCTGATGTCAAGCCACGATAGGCGCGATGCCAAGCAGGTCGTCGACACGCCTTACTTAGCGGATGCCGCCGGCCCCGGATCCTGACCACCTAGCGCGGCGTGCGCAACCGAATGGCGCCCTTCGCCGTCGACGGGTCGACCACGACTCCGCGCTGCGTGATCTGCAGTTCGCCGCGGGCGACCATGCGGCGGGCGGCTCGGCGGGCCGGTTCCATCAGGTCGCGCCATTCCTCGCCACCGATGGCTCGCGCTGCGTCGGACGGGCAGATCGTGGAATCGTGCGCCCGCGCCTGGAGCAGCGTCACGATGGTCGTTTCGAGCTGCAGGTCGGTGGCATCGACACCGTGTGACCGGCACGCGGCCGAGCAGTACTTCACCGAATCCCAGTTCTTGGCCCACTTCGCGCGCCACTCGATGCGACGGCCGCACGACGCGCAGGTCCTATCCGCCCGGTCAGTCGCGGGGTCGGCATCGGACGGCTTTGATTGACGGTGGGCCATGGCCCTATCTTGCCCGGAGACCGGGGATCGTGCCGTACTGGGCAGCACCGACCTGAGAGAATGAAGCCACCATGAAGACTCTTCTCAACATCATCTGGCTCGTACTGTCGGGGTTCTGGCTGTTCCTCGGCTACATGCTGGCGGCTGTCATCATGTGTATTCTCATCGTGACCATCCCGTGGGGAATCGCCGCCGCACGCATCGGCGTCTACGCGCTCTGGCCGTTTGGCAAGACCGTGGTTGAGGCGCCGGGTGCGGGCGCCGCGTCCCTGCTCGGAAATGTCATCTGGGTGATTTTGGCCGGCTGGTGGATCGCCCTCGAACATCTGCTCTCCGGCATCGCCCTCTGCGTGACGATCATCGGCATCCCGTTCGGCATCGCCAACTTCAAGCTCATCCCCGTGGCGCTCATGCCGCTCGGCAAGCAGATCGTCGACATTTCGTAGTCGTTGCATCGGAGCCCAGCAAGCTGGCCGACGGACGGCTAAAACCGGTATTTCCAAGACACGCGGGGAGATCCACCACCACGACCCCCGCGTCGTGGGTTTAGGAACCCAAACCCCGCTGCCACGTCACGAGGTTACCGAGCTTCGAGACCAGCACGTCGTCCTGAAGCCCGTGCGCCTTGGCCTGGGCCTTGCGGAGCGTCGCCGCTGCACCGGCGTGGTCGCCAGCATCCGCTGCGATCTCGGCGTTGTCGAGGTAATTCGCCAGCTGAGCGGAGAGCTTCGTGTACTTCTGGGAGCCGTCATCCAACCCTGCCAGAACTCTGTCGACCTCACCGAACGTGACGCAGTCGCCGCCGCCGCTGACGACGCCGGCCGTCCATTCGATGCCGCCGAGAATGTGGGCGAGGAACATCGGGTCGGAGTAGTTCGCGTCGACGTGTCCAGCGCCTTCGTACCAGGAGCGTCCGCCCTCGAAGTTCTGGCACCAGGAGAGGGGGTGGTCGGCGCCCATCGCGCCGCTACCCGGGTTGTACGTTGATTCGTCGAGGGTGATCAACACGTGCACGCTGTCGCGGGGGTTGGACGTGAAGTTGTACCACTCATCGAAGAGCTCCCATGCTGCCGGCAGCATCGACGTCGACGGATGATTCGGGCTCTCGACATGCAGTGTGGCCGTCTGTTGTGCCGGGTGGCCGAGGAAGCGGGCGCCGCCCCCGGTGAGGTCGCTGTACCAGGGCACGGTGTGCATTGAATCCGTCGCGGCGTGCAGACCGACAAAGCCGCCGCCGCCTCGGATGTAGCCCTGGAACGCCGACAACTCCGCGTCGTCGAGGAGCCGCGGACGGAGTGGGTCGAGGTTGTTCGTAGCGTCCACCGGTGACGCGAAGATGATGGTTGCGTATTGCGACAGGTCCTTGGCCGTGGTGAATGGAGTGGACGTTAGGGTCAGTGCTGGCTGACGCGAATCCCACACGTCCACGGTGAAACCGTTTTGCTGGCCCAGCTTGGCCACCGCGAGCGTTGTGTCATCGATGTGCGAGTGTCGAAACCCGAGGGTTTCCCCGACCACCAGCACCTTGTACTCGTCATCGTCGGCAGTTGCCGGTGCGGCGACGGCGCCGAGGCTGAGCATCAGCCCCACCGCCGCAATCCCGGTTGCCATTCGTTTCACATGCATCTGCATCGGTGTACTCCTCATTGAGTGCAACCTGACGTGGTTGCTTTCCGCCGCCGTCGCGTAATATGTTGCGTGCAACGACATATGCCTTCGTCGATAGCCTATGGGGAATTCGGCGATAAAGTCAACGCCACAGTATCTCCACGACAGCGGCACCGTCCGGCGCTACCTGGAATCAGCGCGGCGGGAAGGCCCCGGCCAGCCGCGCCATGGCAGTCTCCCCCACGATCGGGATTCCGTAGTCGCGGGCCTTGCGCGCCTTGCCCGAGAGGGAGTCCGGGTCGGCGGCCACGAGCAGCGTGACCTTAGTGTCGAGCAGGTTGGCAACGTCGACGATGTTACCCAAGGCTCGCTCGTTGGGCTGCCGCATCGATCTCTGCAGTGCGCTGCCGAAGTTGCAGCGCCTCAAGCGTCGCGGCGAAGGCTCGTTCAAACGCGGCAGCATCCTTGGAGCGGATGCCGTAAAGCCGACTCACCCACTCCCCCACCTCGAGCCGGATTTGACTCCAGAACACGCCGCGAGTGACGACGACAGCATCGAAGTTCTCAACCGCGGTTACGATAGCGACGCCACTCAGGGTAACCGTGACGCTGTCGCCGTGGAGGGCGAGTTTCCAGTTACCGGAGCGGGTCAGGACCTTGCCCCATGCGGATGGCTGCCAAGTTGACGGCATGCTGGCTGTCCTCTCGCTAGCTCGACGCGTTCGATCCAGTTGCAGGGCGCGCGGCTGAATGGCCGTGCATTCCAACAAGCGTCCTGAATGCGCGAGGCGGGCTTCACCCCGCACTTCGCACTTTAGCTAACACGTAGCCGGCCCGCGGCCCTCGGACAGGGCCGATTTAGAGACGTTCTGGTTGCGATTTCCAATGGAATCGGGACGAGTTGGGGGCATAGTCGCCATGAACAGTGATGGGTCAAGGCCGCTGAGCGGATGTGCGCCACGTCTCCGCCTGCGATCAGAAATAGGAGAATTACGGCTTTGGGGCGCCCACGTGGACCAGCGCGACCCGCGTGCGCAGTCACACCATTCCGCTGAGCGAGCTGGTCGAGATCGCCATACGACCAACGCGACTCGGTCTTATCGCAGGGAATGGGCAAGGCTCCGCTCAGCGCAGCGGGAACGCCCCCGCCAACCGTGCCAGGGCGGCCTCCCCCACGATCGGGATTCCGTAGTCGCGAGCCTTGCGCGCCTTGCCCGAGAGGGAATCCGGGTCGGCGGCCACGAGCAGCGTGACCTTCTTGGTCACCGCATTCTTCGGGGCGAAGCCGCGGGCCAGCAGCTCCGACTCCCAGTCACTGCGCGGCCGGGTCATGTCACCAGTCAGCACGACGAGGTCGCCGAGGTGCAGTTCGAAGAGTGTACTCGCCACCGCCTCGATGGGCTCCTCGGGCTGGTCCAGCGCGGCGTCGAGGGCATCCGCTGAAATATCGAGCAGGTTGGCGACGTCGACGAGGTCGGCCATTTCATCCGTGGTGAGAATGCCGTCGGCCCACGCGATGCGGGCGAGCGCGGCGAAGTACTCGCCGTGCAGCAGCTCGCAGCGGTGCCGGCTGAGGCCGAGCTCCTCGGCCAGCTGCACGAGCGCCTCCGCTTCGTGGGTGGAGAGCTGCCGGTCGAGCAGGCAGCGATCGAGCAGGGCGAGGTAGTCCTGGTGTTCCGCCGGCCCCGAGATTTCGGGCAGGCGCACGCTGATGCGGGCCAGAAAAACGGATGCCGTCTGCTCGGTCGCGAACTCCGGCCGCGCGTACCACGCGCGCTCCGGCACAGGCAGGGTCGGCCAGCGGTAGGCGGCGGCTCGGTCGAGTGCGTCGGCCCACAGGGCCGA
Organism: Cryobacterium sp. TMT1-3; assembly: GCF_004402315.1. Classification (NCBI taxonomy): domain Bacteria; kingdom Bacillati; phylum Actinomycetota; class Actinomycetes; order Micrococcales; family Microbacteriaceae; genus Cryobacterium; species Cryobacterium sp. TMT1-3. The sequence goes on along the minus strand of NZ_SOFW01000020.1, from coordinate 103,492 downwards.
GTCGTCAGCGCCAGCAATGTAGTGGCTGAGCAGTTGGGCGGTGGCATACGTGTCGACGGAGGCTCGGTGGGCTCCGATGAGATCGATGTCGTAGGCGGCGCAGCAGTCGGCGAGCGAGCGGCCGGTGCCGGGCAGAAAGTCGCGGGCCAGCTGCATGGTGCAGAGGCTGATCGCCGGTTCGGTAATCGGTTAGCCGGCGCGGGCGAGTTCGGCCAGGAGAAAACGGATGTCGGAGGCGGCGTTGTGCGCCACAATGACGCGGCCGTCGAGCAGTGCCACAAGCTGAGGCGCGACTTCGGCGAAGGTAGGCGCGTGCATCACATCGGCGGCACGCACACGATGGATATTCTGGCGCCCAAGATCACGCCCGGGGTTGATGAGCGTTTCCCACTGGCCTTCGATCTGCCCGTGGGCGCTGACATGCGCGACGGCAACCTCGATGACCCGGTGACTGCCGCCCGCGAAGAGTCCGGTGGTTTCGAAGTCGATGACGGCGAAACCGGGCATGGTGCTCCTGAACTAAGAACGAGGTGGTCCTTTGACTGTAGCGAGAGGGTCGACGCGGGCGCGGCCCACGAACGAGGGCGTCAGCGGTTGCGGCGGTACGGCGTGAAGGGTTTGCGGTACCCGACGACCTGCTTCACGATCGGCACCGATGGGCTGCCGCGAGGCTCGCTATTCCTTGAGCGCGCGAGATGCGAAGTATTCGTAGAGACTCGATTCAATGGGAGTAGCGAGACCCAGAGTCATTGAAACAACGTCGTGGCCACCGTCACCCGACATCTTTGTCTGACGGGCATCCTGAGAAGTTGCTCGGCCGAGGTAGTAGAAATCGGTTCCTTCTGCGTCATCTTTTTTGGCAAAAACATGGAGGGGAAGGCTGTTCTCAACAATGGCCTTCACTTCACCACTGGCGAGCGTGCGCCGGCTTCGCGTGAACCAAGTCATCGTCGAGGCGTTGAGGAACTCGTCGCCATAATTAGTGCTGTCGGACACTTCGGACCCCTTGTGGTATGTGACAAATATGGGGCATGTGTTTGAGACGAAATCGACCTTGTAGCCATAAATCGTACTTTGTTCGTTCGACTTCCAATTCAGCAGACGGCAAGCGTCTTTGCGGGAATAACGCTGGCCAACCTCCAGGCGTCCTGTCCAGTTGTGTCTATGGCGTGCGACATACAGCCCCGCCTCTAGGACATCGTTGACGTGTTCTTGGAACATGGGATCGGCGTTCCAGGCATCGACGAGCTTCTCGCTGACGGCGTATTCGCCATCACGAAGAGCGACGGTTGGTGCGTCGCCGTATTTTGCAGCTTCTGCTGCGGTGAAGAAATCAAGGCTCAGCACACCCAGCACGGATGTGAGAGTCGCTGGATCACTTGCTAGTGAATTTTTCTCAAGCAATCGCTTGAAGTCCGGACGACCCAGGCCCTTACCGCTCGACAAAAGCTCCTTGAGCAGAAGGAGCTCGTGCGGTCTCTTGCCGTTGAGTAGCTCGCCCGAGAGAAAAGTTAGAATGGCGTCTTCATACGCGCCAGGCCGAGCATCAATTGCACCGACCTTATTGAGAAAGCGCCAATAATTCTTTTGTTTTGTTGCAATGACGGTGGGATCAACCAGATCGAAGCGGGCAAAGTCGGTTAGGAGAGGCGGTCGCCCTAGGCGATTCTTCAACTCTAGGAACGACTTCTTAAGGTTCGACATGCTGTCGAGAGTCGTAGTTGCAAGGGATGAAAAAATTCGCTCTCTTGCGATCGCGTCAAAGTTTACGCTGGAAAGGCCGGCTATGGCACCGGCCTCTTGCGCGTCGATGATCTTTTTGCGGATCGAATCCTTACTGAGGCTGCTGTCTCCGAAGAGCGCGATGGGAATGAGATAGTTATTGTCGTAGTTGCCTATGAAGTCGATAACTACCAGGTGGTCTTTGCCCGCAGCTTTGCGAAGTCCCCGTCCGAGCTGTTGGGTGAACACGATACTTGATTGTGTCTGACGTAGCATAATGACTTGATTGACTGAAGGAATGTCGATCCCCTCATTAAAAATGTCAACAGTGACTATATAGTCAAGCTCTCCCCGCTCGAGCATTTGCACAGCAAACTCGCGTTCGTCGACCGAGTCGGACCCGCTGAGTGCCCGAGTTCGAAGCTGTCGACCATGAACTTTGCGACGGTTGAGAAGTGCCGAAAGCTCAGCCGCCTCATCGTTTCTGCTGCAAAAGATGAGCCCCCGTACCGGTGCGCCCGCGTGTCCGTATTTTTCGATCGTGTCCAAGAGGTGATCGACACGCTCAGTGGCGACCAGCCGACCAAGATCCGCGAGCTGGTCGATGACCTCGCCGTCTTTGATGTAGTCGGTTACACCGTAGTAGTGAAACGGTGCCAGCATGTCGGTTTCCAGCGCCTTCTGCAATCGGATTTCGTACGGCACATTGAAGTCGAAAAGCTCGAAAACGTTGAAATCGTCGGTTCGCTCCGGCGTCGCTGTCATACCGAGCAAGAACGCCGGTTCGAGGTGGTCAATCACCCTTCTGTAGCTCGTAGCGCCGGCTCGGTGAACCTCATCGATCAGAACGTAGTCAAAAGCATCGGGTTCGATCGCCGCGAGATTATCTGGCCGGGAGAGTGATTGGATCGAGGCGAAAACATATCGACTGGCAAGCTCTCGCTTCGCTCCCACAAACTTGCCAAAATCACTGTCCGGGGCACCTAGGACTCGCTTGAATTCATATATCGCACGATCCAAAATCTGCTCGCGGTGCACTATGAACAGCATCCGTTTCGGTGCGTATGCGCGCACGTCGAGCGCCGACAAGATCGTCTTTCCAGTGCCGGTTGCAGAAATGACGACTGCGCGCTTTTCCCCGGCGTCTCGCAGCGCCGCGATCTCAGCAAGCGCCTCGACCTGCATGGCGTTGGGCAGAATCACGCCGCTGAGGGGCAAACCAGTTTCCGGCTCAATCAGGCCAATTCCGGGTGAAGATTTGCTTACGGGTGCCGTCCACGTCAGCTCGTACTCGTCAATCCAGTTTTCACTAAGCGGAATGGACGCATCAATGTGAACCTGCGCAGCACGATTAAGCTGCTGCACTATGTCCCCGTCAGGAAGCGCCGAAAAGCGCAGATTCCACTCGTGATTGTTCAGGAGCGCGCGATCCGTAAGGTTCGAACTGCCCACGATCGCCGTGGTACTCGCCTCCTGCTCAAAGATGTATCCCTTGGCGTGAAAGCCAAAAGATGAATCTGGATGCACTAAAACGTTGACGCCGTCGAGATTGAGGAGTTCCCGAAAAGCCGCAGGCGAGTTGAACCCCAAGTATGTGGAGGTGATGATCGTGCCCGTGCCTGGAAAGTCTATAATTGCCTGCTTGAGCAGGGCTATCGCGCTGGGTGTGACGAAGGCGACCGAAAACACGAAACGACGCGAGCGCTTTAATTCCTCACGAATGGCTCGGAGCATCGTGTTTCCGTCGGAATTCGATACGAGCGTCGGGTTGAAGACCTGATCGGCCTTGACTTGAGAGCTCAGAAATCCAAAGTTGTTATCGAAGGTCAGCTGACGGCTGGTTGCGCTCACTCGCGAAAGTCTTTCATTACCCTCACGACTGCAGGAATATCAGCAGGCGCCCAATCGAGCTGGTCCAGCTCTGTGGCCTGAACCCACCGAATTTCTGAGTGCTCCGTGAGCCGGGGCTCTTCGCCAATGAGAGAGCAGTAGTAGGTGGTTAGGACAACGATCCCAAAGTCGTACTCGTGCTCAGTAGTTTCGACAAGCGCGCCGATCTCCGCCGAGCACAGCAATTCTTCGTCGAGTTCGCGAAGTAAAGCTTGCTCAGGTGATTCGTTCGCCTCAATCTTGCCCCCGGGAAATTCCCACATATCGGGCAGCGACATTGTCGAACTACGACGTGCTGCGAGAATTGTCTGGCCGCGCGTGAGTACGGCACCGACAACATTGATTCTCTTTTTCACAGGTGAACTCCGATGCCTAGCCGTCAATCCGTTACGCCAGCTTAGCCAGCGGGGTTCACTGACGATGAAAGCCGCCGCCGCGGCTTCAAAAAGCGCCGATGATTCCCCCGACAAACTTGCTATAGAGGGGCAAGCCCACGAACACCATGAGTGTCGCCACTGTCGCGAAAGTCAGCAGGGTCCACGAGACTCGTCGCACCCGCGCGGTCCTCACTGCGCCGTCAATCACAGCGAATTCCGCCATCAAGTTCGGGCTCGGTGGGTAGGTAGGCGACTTCCACGTGGCTGGCGCGTCAACTATCGCTGCAAGCTGGACTAGTTCGGCCTCGGCGAGGGCGACTGACCGCTTCAGAAGCCAAGGCCGCAAGTCGTTTGCATTCAACACCCGCACTTCCTCGGGCCGCTTCTTGATCGTGATCTGCGCGGGGCTGACCAGCGCAATCACGGCCTGCGCGGGCGGGAGCTGAGGCATCCGCTCTTGAAGCATTTTGGTTACGCGAGTGGCTTCGAATTTGGAGTTGCGCAGGTAAGGCTGCTTCTGGCCATTCACGAGGAATGAGCGTTCGGCGATCCAGATCTTCTTGCCGCGGTGGTGCTTGGTGTTGATGGTGAAGATTCCGCCTGGGCCGAGAACGAGGTGGTCGATGTCGGCGCCGGCTTTGCCAATGGGGAGGGCGTGGAAGACACGCCACTCGAGCGGGAGGCGACTGAGAATGCGGCCGACCTCGATCTCGCCCTGGGCACCGCGATACCAGGCGACGCTGTCGGCGGCGAGCGGAGAGTGTCCCAAGAACCGAGCGAAATTAGAGCGCGGCGGAACCGCCTGCTGTCGGCGGAGCAACTCTTCGATGACCGATTGGGCCGCGATCTGGTCTTTCATGCCCGGTGCCTGTGTTGTCATGTATCCCCCACATGTTTATTTCGATTCAGCATGACATTTTACTCCAGTGGCGGAGAACACCTTCGCTGGTGGAACGGAACCGCGTGGGCGGAACGCTCGCAGCCGGCGCCACGCGAACTCGCACCAGTTGAAGGATCGGTCGTTCCGTCGTACTCGCCGGCGACGCCGGTTTACATTCCGATGGCCTCGTGCCCGTCTGCCGCTCAACAGCGAGGCTAGGCCAAAATCGCGGCGAGCTGCCGGTAGGCATCTGTTTGATGATTTACGCGGCGGATGCGCTCTGCTGGGTCTCTGTGCCAGAGCGCCTGAATGCCGGGGTGGTAGGTCGGGATGACCGTAAGTTCGCGATTTTCGGTGAGATTCGGCGAGCGCCGCAGCACCCGGCGCCAGGATCTGCGGGCGTCACCGCCTTGCAGCAGCACGACCTGAACTGCTGGGGCCAGGCGGAGCATTTCGAGGATGGTGTCGACGCCAGCCTCCAGCTCGGTCGCCTTGGGTGCTCGGTTGATGTACCAGGGATAGGCGTTCCACGGCAGGATGTCGTACGCGGACAGGCCGACGGACTCGAAACGATTGCACTGCCGTTCGGCGGTGGGGTCATCGTTTTCGACGCTGATGAACCCGCTGCCAACGTCTTTTCGCGTGGCCGGGCCCGGATCGCGCAGCACTGAGAGCACGCGAGCGTTTATGCCGCCGTGGGCGGGTGCGACGTAGGGAACCCAGAGTTCGGCCGTGCGGATCTCGTCGATGTAATCATTGATCGGTTTGATGTGCGGATCGTAGCGGTGCTGCCACTGGTCTGCGCGATAGTTCTCGTCTCTCATGCGTCGGCTCATGGGGCGACCGTACCCGGGTTGCCGCGGTTGTCGAGGATTCCCGTGGGACGCTTCTTTGTCGCGGGTTGCTGGCCCGCTTTCAGCAGGCGAGCATCCGTTTGGGTGGCCAGTTTGCGGTCGAAGGTGTAGAGCGAATGCGCTCGGAGGAGAAGGACCCTAGAACGGTTGGGGGTCAGGGTCTCCGGAATTGTCGGTGTTCCAGACGGATGTCCACAAGTTGGGCGGGGGTGGTGCCGGTGCGGTCGGCGGAGGTGGTGCTGGCGCGGTTTGTTGTAGGCGGGGGCTGATTCGGGTGGCGGGGTCGGTGGCGTAGTGCTTGCCGGCGGGGCTGGTCCAGTGGAGGGTGCCGTCAGGGTCGGCGACAACCTTCCATTCACTGAAGTGTTTGAGGTTGTGGTGGGCTGGGGAGAGGAAGTGGAGGTTGGTGGCGGTGGTGGGGCCGCCGAATTGTTTGTCGATGGTGTGGTCGAGGTCGCTGTGGCCGGCGGAGCGGTTGCAGCCGGGGAAGCGGCAGCTTCCGTCGCGCAGGCGGAGGTATTTCTTTAGTGCGGCGGGTACGCGGAAGGGTTCGGCACTGACGTCGAGGACGATGCCGGTGTGTGGGTGGGTCAGGACGCGCAGGAAGCTCGTCGCGGTGCCGGCCAGCTTGCGGGCGGTTTCGGGGTCGATCGGCCCGTAGCCTTCGAGTTCGCCGGGCTCTTCACTCTTACCCATCAGGGTGAGCACCGGCACGGTGATGTTGACGTTCGCGGTGAGCCCGGCGCCGAGGCCGCTGCCGGTGACGCCCTGCTGAAGCAGGTCAACGGCCACATCAGCGCGTAACTGGCTGAGGGTGCGGGGTTCGTCGGGGCCTTGCAGGCTGATGGCGGCGTCGGTGACGCGGGTGTAGACGGCCTGGAGGTCGTCGCCGGCAGCACGCAGCCACAGCGTGGCCATGCCGTCGTTATCGGGGAAGAACAGCACCTTGCGATCGGACAGGCACTTGGCGCGGCGCACGGTGATGCTGTCGGGGTGGAACCGTTCCCGCAATTTGCGGGCCTTGCCCTCGAACTGCGTTGGCGTGAGGCGCTTGGCGTGCGGCAGCAGCACCGCCTCCAATTCGGCGCGAGCGGGCCGGGGCACGGAACCGAGCTGGTCGAGCACCCGGCGGGCGTGGCGCAGGGAGATCTCTCCGGTGCGGAGTGCGGTAAGAGTATCGGGCCGCTCCACCACTAGTTGGCGGCTCTCCTGCAGCAGCCCGGACGCGGTACCGCCCGGGATGCGCAGCGCGCACGCCATCTCCGCCACGAGGCCCTGCTGCGCGGCGAAGGTCGCATCCCAGTCGTGCTCGTGGCCCGGCCCGGACAGGGGCCGGCCGGTTTCGGCAGTGTTAGTCGTGTAGTCCCACGCCTCGGTGAGAACCTCAGCCTTGCTCGCCTGCGCCCAGCCGATGATCTTCTCGAAGAAGAGCACCCGGTCAACGAACTGCGCCTGATGCCGCTGGAACGGACTCAAGTCATCGGCCAGGCTGCCATCGGCCAGACTGCCATTGGCCGGACTGCCGTCGGCCAGACTGCCGTTGGCCGGACTGCCGTCGGCCGGAAGCGGCGGGCCCGGTTCGTCGTCACTGTCGTGCTCCGTGCGCAGGTACTCGGCGTAGAGGAACTCCTCCCGCAGGTCATCATCGAACAAGCCCGCGGGCGGCACGGCGGCGAACACCTCGGTCAGGTCCAGGCCGGCCGGAATGGGCGGGCCATCAGGCATCTCACGGCGACAGGACTCCGGGCCGACACATTCCGGACCGACAAGGTCTGCTAGGAAGGGGTCGGTGCCGAAGGGCTCCGTCGACGTCTTCGAGGGCGTCGTACAGAGCGAACTGACCGAGCCCCTCGGCAATTTCGACGCGCCAGTCGGCCTGGCACTGTGCCCAGAACGCCTCGAACTCGACGCGCTCCGCAGGTGTGGAAGGTGGATAGCCGTGACAAGCGAAGAACGGATCGACCGGGCCTCGCTTGGGGGTGTCGCCGCTCTGGCTCATAGAACAAGTGTACCAAGTCCCGCCCCTGAAGTCGAGCGATTCTCACATCTATTGAGATCTCCATGCGAAACTGAATTCGCACGGACAGTTCCTTTTACGAGACCAGTGAGCGTTGCCCCTCGGTCCGGAGCGGGCCACTTTTCTCAAAGTTCACAACGACCTGAAAGGAAATCGGGAGTGCCTGATTGCCATTCGGTAGTGCGGTCACTAGGCGGTCGTCAGCAGGCGGGCATCCGTTTGGCTAGCCAGTTTGCGGTTGTCGAACAAGACCGCTCGACGGCCCGTCATCGGCTGCTCGCCGACACCAGCCGCGGCCGGAGCGTGCGCTCGAAGAAGTCGAAGAAGCCAGCTTGGTCAGGCCCGGCATTCATGAGGGCAACGTGGTCGAAGCCGGCATCCGTGAACTGCCCGATCACCTCGAGGTGCCGTTCCACGTCGGGGCCGCAGGCGAACTGCTCGCGGATGTCTTGCTCACGTACCGTGCCGGCTGCGGCTTCGAAATTGACCGGGTTGGGCAATTCAGCCATGACCTTCCAGCCGGTGACCGACCAAGCGTTCGTCGTGTGGGCCGCCGTCACGGCTGCCTCTTCGGTGCGGGCCCAAGCGAGGGGAGCCTCGCAGAACAGCGGCCCGGTGCCGCTGGCAGCACGATAGCCGTCGACCAGCTCACGCTTCGGCTCCACCGCGAAGAGGCCATCGCCGTGTTTGACCGCCAGCTCGACGGAGCTTGGTCCACTCACGGCCACGGTCATGGTTGGCGCTGTGTCGGGCAGGTCGAAGATTCGGGCGTCTTCGAGCTTGAGGTAGCGACCGTCGTAGTTTTGCTAGCCGCCCTTTTAGAGCAGCCGGATGATGTCGAGTGCCTCGTCGAACATGGCGTGACGCTCGTGCACGCCGGGGAATCCACGACCGACGATGTGCTCGTTGAGCCGTTCACCCGATCCGACGCCGAGGGTGAATCGACCGTCGGAGAGCAGCGCGAGCGTGGCGGCGGCCTGGGCGATGATCGCCGGGTGGTACCGCACGCTCGGGCAGGTGACACCGGTGGCGATTTCGAGTGTCGTGGTCTTCGCCGCGATCGCGCTCAGCACATTCCAGACGAACGGTGAGTGCCCCTGGGCTTCGACCCAGGGATGAAAGTGATCACTCATCTCTACAAAATCAAATCCGACCTGTTCGGCGCGCGCAGCCTGGCGTACGAGTTCCTGCGGCCCGAAGCTCTCGGCGATCAGCTTGTATCCGATTCTCATTCCCGAACAATATGCAGGTCGGCGAGCTGCGGCAAGGCCGTTAAACATCGGGCAGCACGTCGAGATAATGCGCGTGCGGTTGACGAGATCACGGAGAAATTCCCGCTGAAGCTCGTCGCCGACGACAGGGCGCTGGGAGGCTTTGCTCAGGTACGGCTAGGCACAATAGAAGCCCAGCCAAACCGAAGGGCCCCCAATGAGCAACCTCCAGCGCATTCTGAGCATGGCATCCAAAGCCCTCGACAAGAAGGGGCAGCCGTCCTCCGGCGGGCCAGGCAAGACCGATTGGCGCGAAATGGTGCGCACCGCAGCCGACAAGGTCACCGGAGACAGCCGACCCGCGGCGAACAACGCGCAGAGAAGCGCCGCTCCCGTCGCTGCTGCGAAGGCGGCGCCGGCGGTCAGCGCGCAAGACCGTGCGGCCATCGCCCGCTACGACTACCTACTGCAGACCGCGCAGCCCCAGCAGCTCGAGCAGGTGCACCGCGATGCATTCGCGCGCCTCACGCCGGTGCAGCGCGATGAGGTCAACGCGCAGCTGCGCGCCGAGCTGCCCGCTAACGAATACCCGGCATCGGCCAGCCCGGACGACCTGGCCCGGTCGGCCACCCGCGGTGAAGCCCAGAACCCGGGCTTCCTGAAGAAGCTGTTTGCGAAGCCGTCCGGCCGCGGAGTCGGCGGCGCCCTGGCCGGAGCGGGTGTTGCCGCTGTCGGGCTCGGCGCCGGCGGGCTGCTCGCCGCCGTGGCCGGTGGCGCAGTGCTCAGCACTGTGGCCGGGCCCCTTCTGGAACAGGCGGCCGGACTCGGCGTCGATTTTGAGAGCCTCACCGGCGGTCTCGAAGGCATCACCCAGGGCGTCGATGTTGAGAACCTCACCGGCGGTCTCGAGGGAGTCACCCAGGGCGTCACCGACGGCGCGGGCGAGTACGCGACCGGACTGGGCGAGCAGGTGAAAGATCTGGGATCGAACTTCGAGATCCCTGGCCTTTCGGCACTCGGCAACCTGTTTGGCCGCGAATAAGTAGTACCAACGATTCGGCAGCCAGCCGGAGTTGGGCGCCATCGGCACGATGGCGCCCACGCTACGCTGGCATGTGCAACTTTCCCTGTGGCTGGCCCTCGTGGGTGCCGGCGTTCTGATCAGCTTCACCCCCGGCGCTGGTGCGATCAACACCATGAATAATTCGCTGAACAGCGGGTTTCGTCGTTCAATCTGGGGAATTCTCGGGCAGCAGGCCGCCCTCGTCGTGCACATTCTCGTGGTGGCGCTTGGCGTCGGGGTGCTTGTCGCCGGCTCTCCCGCGCTGTTCAACGTGATCCGCTATGCCGGTGCGGCCTACCTGGTGTTTCTGGGCATCCGCTTGCTGCTGCAGAAACCCGACCCGACGCGGGACGTGACGGCAGCCGTGGCGCGGGAGCCGGCGTGGTCGATGTTTCGCCGCGGCCTGTGGGTGAACCTGCTCAACCCCAAGGCGCTCGTGTTCTTTCTCGCGTTCATGCCGCAGTTCATTCGGCCGGACCAACCGCTGCTCCCCCAGTACCTGGTGCTGACCGTGACGGTGATGCTGATCGACGTGGTGGTGATGTGGTTCTTCTTCGCGGTGGCGGCACGGTCATTTCAGCGCTTCACGAATACGGCCCGCGGGCAGCTGATTCTCAACCGCACTTTCGGCCTGCTGTTCATATCCGTGGCGCTGTTACTGGCGCTGGTGCACTGAGGCATCAGACGCAGTGCTGCCCGCGCGACCGGCAGACCGGACACGCGGGCAGTTGCGGGAAGCCCGACTCAGCGGGTGTAGTGCGACTCCTGTAGTTCGTACACCGGAGTGTCGAGCCCCTCCATGCGCGCCTTGATCTGCAACGCGAGGTAGTTCGAATAGTGCCGGCTCTGGTGCAGGTTGCCGCCGTGAATCCACAATTGGGGAACGTTCGTGGGCTTCCACATATTGCGCAGCTCCCCCTCCCACGGTCCGGGATCCTTCGGGGTGTCGGAACCGTAGCCCCAGCACCGGCCTACCTGGTCGGCGACCTCCGGCGAGACCAGGTCGGCCAGCCATCCGTTCATCGAGCCGTATCCCGTGGCGTACACAATCAGGTCCGCGTCAAGCTCGGTGCCGTCGGCGAGTACGACGGAGTGCGCAGTTATGCGATCGAGCTGACCGGATTTCACGGCGACCCGACCGTCGATCAGCAGCTGCGAGGCACCCACGTCAATGTAATAGCCCGATCCGCGGCGCAGATATTTCAGGAACAGACCCGAGCCATCCGTTCCAAAATCCAGATCGAACCCGACATCGCTGAGCTTGGCGTAGAAGTCGGCATCACGCTCGGCCATCTGCTGGAAGACCGGAATCTGCGCGGACGGAAGAATTCGGTAGGGCAGCGACGCGAAGAGCAGGTCGGCCTTCTCGGTGGTCACCCCGTTTGCCAGCGCCTGCTCAGAGTAGAGCCCACCGAGCGCGAGGTCCATGAGCGAGTCACTGCGCGAGATGTGCGTCGAGGAGCGCTGCACCATGGTGACGTCGGCGCCGTGCTCCCACAGGTCGGCGCAGATGTCGTGGGCCGAGTTATTCGACCCGATCACGACGGCCTTCTTGCCGGTGTAGTCGCCCCCGCCGGGGTGCTTCGAGGAATGGTGCTGTTCACCGTGAAAAGACTCGGCGCCGGCAAAGACGGGAGTGTTGGGGTAACCCGAGACACCAAGGGCAAAAACCAGCTGCTTGGGTCGCAGGGTGACCGGCGTGCCGTCTCGCACGACCTGCACCACCCACTCCTGAGCTTGCTCGTCGAAGGTAGCCTTCGTGCATTCGGTACTCGACCAATAGTTGAGCTCCATGATGCTCGTGTAATGCTCGAGCCAGTCGCCGATCTTGTCTTTCGAAGCGAACACGGGCCAGTCCTCGGGAAACTTCAGGTAGGGCAGGTGGTCGTACCACACCGGGTCATGCAGGTGCAGCGACTTGTAGCGATTGCGCCACGAATCCCCCGCCCTGGCATTCTTCTCGATCACGATCGTGGGAACGCCGAGGCGGCGCATGCGCGCAGCCAGGCCAATACCGCCCTGTCCGCCGCCCACGATCACACAGTAGGGCTGCTCTTCGTAGCCCAGCCGCGCCTCCTGCGCGGTCTTCTTCTCGAGCCACGACTCTCGCCCCTTGGCGATCTCGTGGGAGACGCCCTGCTCCCTGTTTCGGCCCTTCTTCTCTTCGAAGCCCTTGAGCTCCTGCATCGTGGTGAGCAGGGTGTAGCACAGGCCATCGTTCAGGCGCAGGTGTGCGTAGCCGCGGGCCTGGCCGGTTTCAAAGGTCACCCACGCTTCGACCGCGCCCGCCGCTCCGGTCGCCGGTTCGGCGAGCGCCCAGCTGTGCGGGCGCACCTCGTCGAGGGTGGCGGCGAGCATCCGTTCTATATCAGCCTTGCCCTCGAGGGTTTTCAGATTCCAGGTGAACGACACGAAATCGCGCCAGTAGCAGTCGTCGGCGAACAGCGCCAGGGCGCCGTCGATATCGCGATCTTGCAAGGCCGTGTCGAACCGGGCGAGCCAGTTTTCGACCACGGTGCTTGGTGAGTCGGGCATGTCACTCCTTTGTGAGCCAGCGGAAGGTCACCCCGTTGTCGGACGCGACCTGTATGTTCAAGTACACGGCCGAAGGGGTTACACAGGCGTTACACCCGGTGTTTCTGCTCGGCATGATCGTCGCATCCAATGGAGGAGACAGCGCATGCTCGACGAGCCGAATGCTGTCGTTACCGCCGCTGACCTGCGCTTTTCGTCCCCGCACGACTATGAGCGGATGCTGCGGACCGCCCATGACCTCACCCTGGCCGGTGCGCAACCGCTCGCGCTCACCACCCAGGTGTGGGAGTCCTGGCAGCGTTCCCTGGCTGCCGGCATCAACCCCGACCAGCACCTTCCCCGGCATCTACACGAGGTGTCCGACGTTGTCATGCTGCGTCGCGGACACGCGCTGGAGGGTGTGATGCCTGCGCTCAGCGAGCTTCTGGCCGATGAAAGCTCGGACGGACAGCATCTGCTCGTGCTCACCGACGCGAACGGTGAAGTGCTGTGGCGGGTCGGCAGCCGCGTTGCGTTGCGACAGGCCGACGGGCTGGAGTTCGTGGAGGGCGCCGACTGGTCCGAGGCCGGCGTCGGCACGAACGCGATCAGCGAAGTAGTGCTGAGCGGGCGCGCAGCACAGTTGTTCTCGGCCGAACACCTCGTGCGCTCGCACCACACCTGGGCGTGCACGGCATCGCCCATTCGGGACCCGGATAGTGGCGCGCTGATCGGAATTCTCAACGTGTCCGGGCCACTCAACACGGTCACGGCCGACAGCATGCGCATGGTCAAGTGCGGGGTGCGGCTCGCCGAAGAGTTGCTGCGTGCGGCCCGACGAGAACCGCCGCGGGGGGCCCGTCCTGCGGCCGGCGAACCCGCGGTCACCGATTCGGCTCCGGTGTCGTTGGAGCTACTCGGTGAGCACCCTGCGGTGCTCGCCGCCGACGGTCGTCGAACGCCGCTGTCACTGCGCCGCGCAGAGATTCTGGCTCTGCTGGAGTCTCGGGATCGCGGCTGGAGCGCCGATGAACTCGCCTACGCCGTGCATGGGGAAACCGGCTCTGCCGCGGCTATCCGCATTGAGATGCACCGTATTCGGCAGGTGCTCGGGAATGCGCTGGAATCCGCGCCGTATCGCCTCGCGCCGGCTCTGCGAGGATCGACGGACGTGGCGCGGGTACTGCGTCTGGTGCGCGACGGGCAGGTGGCTGCCGCCCTCGCGGCCTACACCGCCCCATTGCTGGGTCGATCGACCTGTCCGGCAATCGAACCGCTGCGCGCCGAGCTGACGAACGCGGTGGGGGCATCCGTTCGCGCCAGTGTGAACGTTGCGTTGTTGCGCCGCTGGTGCGCGACCGAGATGGGGAGCGATGACCGCGAGGCGGTGAAAGGGCTTGGGCGCCTGGCGGGTTTCGACGATGCCGGGTACCTGGCATCGTCGGCCCGCCTCCGCCGCATCGACCAGGAGCTCGGCTGCTAGAGCTTCGGAGTAGGCGCTCGACTCTTACGTCAGTACCTGCTGCGGGCGTTCAGGGCGGACGGCATCCGCTTTAGGGAATGTGCACGAGGTCCGTCGCGTCGCGGCGCATCGACGTGGGGTACTCGACGGTCGGAGTGCCCACGCGCACGAGCATTTGGATGGTTTCGCCGTGGGGCGCGTATTGCTCATGGATGGCCTGGTAGGGCACCGCCATGGTGGGGTATTCCTGCAGTACCTGGCTGAGCGGCTGCATCACCAGGCCGAGGCTGCGGGCTCTCAATGAAAACTGTGCAAAGAGCATTCCGGCCTGCACCTGCTCGGTGCGGGTGTTGCCTGCGGTGCTGATGAGACCGTACGCGGCGGTGTGGTCCACGCCCGCCTGGGTCATAGCGATGGCACTTTTTGCACCGGCCTCCTCACCGTTCAGCGAGGGAACGATGGTGATGAGCCCCTGCAGGAGGTACTTCATGAATCCGCTCGTGCCCTGACCTTCAACGGCGAAGCCGGAGCGCGCGTCGTTCTTGGCACCCTCGGTCGAGTGGAATACTGTGGCGCTTTCGGCGGTCGCTGCGGCGAATTCAGTCTCGATCAAGGTCCCCTCAACGCCGAACGCGGCCAGTGCGGCGCGGTCCTGTTCTGCGGATAGCACCTGCAGAGTGGCGCCGTCCCGGCTGAGTGCGGTGAGCTGGTCGGTCTGGGTGGCCGTCAGCGGGGCGTCGGTGTACGGTGCGCGGTTCGTGTCCGACAGGAAGAGCGCGTCAAAGTCGGGTGCGACGGCTTGCGCGTCGGCTGCCAGCGTGATTCGGGCAACCGGCAGGGCGCTCATCGAGGCCTCGAGGTCGGTCTCGTCGTATTCACCGTTGGGAAAGAGGTCGAACGTGGCCGCATAGCCAAGGTGGGCCGCGGAGACGCTCAGATACTCGAGAAACGTGCCCTGCGAGACCAGAAGCTGGCGAGCGAGCGGATCGACAGCAGGAGAGAGCCGCGTCGGGTCGGCGAACAGGTAGAGAACGTCGGAGTCAGCCGCGTCGAGTGTGATTGTCCACGGCTGCATGTTGTGCCCGCTCGGCGCGAGTAGTGCCTGGGAGGCGACCTTCAGGCGTGCGTCTTCGAACTGGGCGGAGTATGACGCCGCCCACGGTTGCAGATAGGTGGCCGGTACGAAGATGCCGCCAACCGTGAGCACGACGCCCAAGGCGAGAGTGACGACACCAACGACCGAAGCAGTCGTGATGAGAAGAACTTTTCGTGCCCGGTGCGGTCTGGTGGTGCGCAGCATGGTTACCTTCGGTGCGGAGATGAGGAACACTTCCAGTCAACTCATCCTCCTAAGCTCGTTGTAGTGCCGAAGGTCCTCAGTTGCCTCGGCGTAGGCTGCGGGTATGCGCGCAATCATCGTGAACTCCCCCGGCGGGCCAGACGCACTGACCCTCTCGACCGTGCCCGATCTTGAGGTCGGAACCCACGACATTCGGGTGGAGGTGGCCGCGGCGGGGGTGAACCGAGCCGATATCATGCAGCGGCAGGGCCGGTATCCGTCGCCCGCCGACGCACCGCAGTGGCCGGGGCTTGAAGTCTCCGGCGTGGTCACCGAAATCGGCGACGACGTGACCCGTTTCGGCATTGGAGACCGGGTCTGCGCCCTGCTTCCCGGCGGCGGCTATGCCACCGAAGTCGTGGTGCACGAAGGCCTGGCGCTGCTGGTGCCGCTGTCGATGGACCTCATCGACGCAGCCGCCCTGCCCGAAGCCCTCGCGACGGTGTGGTCGAACGTGTTCATGAGCGGTGAGCTCGCGCCCGGTGAGACCCTGCTCGTGCACGGCGGCGGCAGCGGAATCGGTACGACCGCCATTCAACTCGCCCGCCTGATGGACGCCCACGTAGCCGTCACGGCCGGGTCGGCCGAGAAACTCGCCGTCTGCGGGAGCCTCGGTGCCGAGGTTCTGATCAACTACCGCGAGCAGGACTTCGTGGCCGAGATCAAGGCCGCAACGGAGGGTCGCGGCGCTGATGTCATTCTCGACATCATGGGCGGCTCCTACGCGGCACGCAACATCGAGGCCGTCGCGATCAACGGACGCATCATGGTGATCGCCAACCAGAGCGGCGAACCGGCCACCTTCGACCCGTTCCGGCTCATGCAGAAACGTGCCCGGTACTGGGCCACCACGCTGCGCGCACGCTCCCTGGCCGAGAGAGTTCTCATCGTGCGCTCGCTCGAAGCGGCGGTCTGGCCCTTGATTGCGTCGGGCGAGTTCCGACCGGTGATCGACGGCCGATTCTCGTTTGCGACCGCAGCGGATGCGCACCATCGGCTGGAATCATCCGCTCACGTCGGCAAGATCGTGCTCGTGCCCTAGGGCCGACGCTACAGGAGCAGTGACGGGTTGGCGCTACTCCCGTCGGGGCTGTCGAAGTGTATGCGGTCCCGTCCGGTGCGCTTGGCTTCGTAGAGTGCGGCGTCGGCTCGAGCGAGCCAGTCCGGGACGGACTCCTCGTTACCGAGGGCGGCCAGCCCCACGCTGACCGTGCACTCCAGCCCCGGCGCGATGCTGTGCCACTCGTGGTTGCGTACCGCGCTCAGCAGCCGCTCGCAGGCGATGCCCGCCTCGACCAGGTTGGTATCAGCGAACACGATCAAGAACTCTTCGCCGCCCACCCGCACCGCGAGATCAGCGCTGCGGGTAATCGTGCGCAGCATGGCGGCCGTGATCGTCAGTACCTCATCGCCCGTCGCGTGGCCATGCTCATCGTTCACGCGTTTGAACTGATCGAGGTCGATCATCGCTGCGCACAGTTGCTGCGTTTCCGTGTGCGCCCCCCGAACCATCCACGGCAGTTCGCGATCAAGTCCCCGCCGATTCGCCAGTTGAGTGAGCGGATCGGTGTGGGCCTCATCGAAGAGTTTCTCGGCCCGCAAGCGTTCCACCCGCACTTCCACCTTGGATTTCTCGACCTCGTGGCGTGCCTGTTCGATCTCGATGGTGTTGATGAGCATCTGCGACTGTAGCCCGGCCGTCTGCACGGTCATCTGCAGGGTCACCTCGTGCAACTGCTCGTGGTGCGCGAGCGCTCGGGCGTAGCGTCCGCCGGCCTTATGCATCTCGAAGAGGGAACGGTGCAATTTGGCCAGCAGTGCGGGCTCGTCGTCGACGTCGGGGTTGGCCAGCTGGGCTTCCATCATGGCGGTCGCCTCGTCGAGGTGCCCCGCAGCCCGGGCGAGCTCGGCGAGTTGGGCGTCAATGTCGATCTCAAGACTGCGGTACCCGTGGGTCTTGCTGAGGGCCTTGCCCTGCAGGCCCTGGTCGCGAGCCTCGTCGTGCTGGCCCAAACCCACCAGGAGGCTCAACAGATTTGTGCGGGCAATCGCCTCATGAAAGGGATTCTCGTGCAGCTGCGCCAGGGAAGCCGCCTGCCTCATCAGCACCAGCCCGGCATTCAGCGGCTCAGACGCGTCCTCGCCCCGCGCGAGCATGGCCCGCCCAATGGCCAAATAGGTATCGCCGAGGTTGTTGACGGCCACGAAGCTCGTCTCCGGTTTATGCAGCGTCAGGGCGAGCGCGAGTGCCTGTTTTCCGAGATCCTCGGCCCGCACCGCATCATCCATCGCCCCGTGCACGAGCGACAACCGGGTGAGCGCCCAAAATTCAGCCGTCGGGTTTCCGCACGCCCGCGCCGTTTCACGCGCACCCAGCACGTGGTGCAACGCCGTCTCGTTCAGCGCCGTGTCGGAGAAGGCGAGGGCCAGAGTGCAGTGCACCTTCGACTGCGCCAGCAGGTCACCGTGCGCGGTGTAATACTCCAACGCCAGGAGTCCCTGCTGAACCGAGGTGCGGTAATCACCCAATCGCAGCCGGTGCAACATGAGCAGCTCGCGGGCGTTGGCGAGCTGCCGATCGGTCGCGGTCTGGTCGGCCAGCACCGCCTCGGCCTGCTGAGCTCCCTGGCGATGCTGCCCACTATCTGCCGCCCGCTGACTCTGAGCGAGCAGCTCTTCAATGGCCGCGCCCACCCCGGCGACGTAGGTGCCCAGCATATTCTGCCCCCCCGCTGTTGGCGGCTCGAACGCTCCGAGCGGCGGACCGCGATCACGCGGACCGGAACGAACGAGTCAGCTGACAATTTCTGGCTCTGCTACCAGCATAAACATGCGGGTGCTCTAATGACCGGGTCTAGCCCACATGTGGGGACAGAATGGCTAAGGTTACGGCGCTCGGGGCGTCAGCGTGATTGTCGCAACGGTCTCGACGAGCGGATGCCCGTGGTCGCCGCCCTGCACGACGCCCCGTTCCCAATGAAGCTCAAGCCCGGCGGGAGTGTCCTCCAGGCTCGCGAGGCAATTGTCGAACCAGGGACCCTTGATGCCGGACCAGCGGAACGGCGGCGACGAAACGCCGGCCGAGCGGGCCAGCAGCGCGCTCAGGCGTGTTGCTATCCCGTAGGCGAGCACAGCGGAGAAGGACCGCATGGCTCGGGGAAGCGGATTGCGGATCGGCGAGCAGACGGCCTGAACGATGCGACTGCCCGATGTTCGCTGCACCTCGGACACGGTCGAGTAGTGCACGTCACCCGACAGGAACGTCACCGTCTGTGGGGGCGTTCCGCGCTGGCCGTCGGCCACTTCCGTGGCCATCCGTGCGAGCTGGCGGAAGCTGCGCTGAAAAGCACCCCAATGCTCCAGGTCGACCAACTGACGCAGGCGCTCACCCATCCGCGCGGCCGGTTTGCCCCAGGCACCCTCAGACACGGCTTCATCCCACGCCTCCAGGTGATGGAGCCCGGGCGGCAGCAGGAAGGGCAGGGAGGTACCGACCAGCAGGTGGCGAAAGCCGCCGCGCATCCGCTCGTCGAGCCAGTGGGTTTCGTCTTCGTCAAGCAGGGCGCGTCGGGCAGGTTCCAGTTGCCGAGCTGCGCGGGAGTCGACCACGATCAGGCGAACATCGTTGATGTCGCGGCAGTAACTCCACCGGTAGCTGGTGGGTTCCTGATCGCACCGCTGTGCAAACGCATCGAGCCGGGCACTGATATCGAGTTCGGCGGCGGCGCTGTGGCCGGCGATCTCCCGCCACATCTCGTCGTCGGCTCGTTCGGCGGGCGACATGTTGCCGAGATGCTGGTACACCCAGTAGGAGGCCAACCCCGCAACGATGCGCCCCCGCCACCACGTCGTCGCCTCCATCTCGCGCTTCCAGCTCAGCGAGGTATTCCAGTCGTCGCGAATATCGTGGTCATCGAAAATCATCGCGGTCGGCACGGTAGCCAGCAGCCAACGGTTCGCTTCATCTGACCAGGCCAGGCGGTAGAGGTGCGCGTACTCTTCGAAGTCGGCCAGTTCTTCGCCGGGCGGCTCGCTGATGTCCCGCCGCGCCCGAATGAACTCCTGCATCTTCTCCGTGGTCAGGTCGGCATAGACCTGATCGCCGAGAAAGAGGATCAGATCCGGCCGCGGCACGCCGGTGTTCGGCGAAGCCAGGCGAAGAGCGCTGGCTCGCAGGGCGTCGACGCCGTGCGAGCGGTTGCCGTTTTCGTCGTGGGGAACACTGGTGCGGCAGGAACCAAACGACAGGCGAAGCGCATGCTCGCTCCCCAGGGTCGCGATGACAGAGGCGGGAAACGCGGACTCGGAATCAGGCCACACCAGATTGCCGTCGATCTCCACGGTGTACGGCAGGGTCGAATCGGGGTGCAGGTCGTGCACGTGCACCAGGGCGTAGTGATGGCCGTGCACGGCGAAGGTGCGCGCCGCCCACGAGCGACCATCGGCCCGCACCACAACCTGACCGGCATCCCGCGTCTCGAACCAGATACTCGCCGAGACAGCGTCGACGTACCGCATCATGGGGCCGAGAATGAGGCGCGAACTCGTCATGAGTCAGTTGTACCGCTCCGACTCCGCGGTGGCTACGCTTACGGCCCTTCTGGGCCGCTCGCCTCGTCTTTGAACGCGCCGGCGTTTACCGGGCCGCAGTTTCGGGCGCACGTCGCCGTGAAGTCCCAGGGTCGGGTGCACGCGGGCGACGAACTGCGCCTGACCCAGATCGCGCTCGTGGATATGGCGCCGCGGGCGGCATCCAGCGGCCGCACGGTGCTCGCGACACACGAGCTTCGCGGCTGATTTCTCCGTTGGTGCGTCAGCAGGCCGCTCACGTTGGTCGATGGCGGTCTCGACAGGCTCGACCAGCGGTGTGGGGATCTTCGCAGACCGGCGCGAGCGAAGTGGTGCGGGGCAGAGGCTACGGCTGCGGCTGCGGCTGCGGCTGCGGCTGCCTGGCTCGGGGCCCATCAACCGAAGAGTACGCTCGAAATGTGTTGTCCCGCGATCTGATTCGACTGTATCCCGAGCTCTACCACGTGGCCGCCGACGACAGCTGGCCCGCCATTGAGCGGCACGGGCTGCTCAGTCCGTCCGCGCTCGTGACCCGCTGGGGCGTCAAGCAGGGCGCCCCGCAGGCTGCCATTCTGGGCAAGCGGCGCGGTGAGTCGCACGTGCTGGAGCATCCGGAATTCGGCACTGCGGTCATCCGTCACCAGAAGGCCATTCATGAGCCCTCGCTCGAGGACGCCCTCGACGATATGACGCTCGCCGAATGGTACGCGGCCCTCAACGACCGGGTGTTCTTTCACCTGCAGCCGCGGCTGCTGCGTGACCTGCTGAACGCCCGCTCCTACCGCGACGACGCCCACACCGTGATCACCCTGAACACGAAGAGCCTGGTTGCCGCCCACGAGAACGAGATCGAGCTGAGCGCCATCAACTCCGGCTTCGCGCAGCGGCACAGTAAGGAACCGCGCGGGCGCGACACCTTCGAGTCGATCGAAGAATACCGGCACCCCACCCGGTCGCACGCGGTGACCAAGGGGCAGGATATCGCCGAGCTCGCCATCCCCCGCGGGGTGCGCGATCTGCGCGACCACGTCGTTCGCGTGGAGCGGATGCGTGAGGGCACGGTTCTCGAGCGCCTCACCTAGGCCGCGTCTGGCTCCGGCAGGGGGCCAATTCAGGAAATCCGGGCTCGCACGGTTATCCCACCCGCTGTTCTGGCAACGACCGGATGCTGGCCGGCGCAATTTTCCTGATTTGGCCACGAAACGAGGCGGGCGGTGCAGGGTCAGCGGGCGGCGAGGTACTCGACGGCGGTGACGATGAGCGGCGCGGTCGCCAGAGCGAGCACGGTCGCGGCCGCCGCAGCGGCGAGAACTGTGAACGTCGTGCGTCGGGTGCGGGCGGCCGCGACCTGCTGTTCGAGTGCGGTGAACCGGGCGTGCAGGTGCGCCGGAGCGAGCGGCTGGCCGGCCGCACGCCAGGTCCCCGGGTCGTCGACGAGCGTGGTGAGCGCGGCCTGCTGCTCGGCGCTGAACACCTGCGGGCGCCCAACGAGCCACCGGCGGAGGCGTGGCGAGTCGATGACCGTCACGGTATCGGGCTTGCGGGCGAGTAAAATCTTGTGCGGGTTGACCAGCACGATCACGGGTTGAACCACGGAGGTCGCCGGCATCGCCTTGGCGAGCAGCGCGGTGATCTGGGCCGATTCGAACCGGGCGTCACGCAGGTACGGCATGGCGTGTTCGCCGATCGGGATCGAACGCTGCGAACCGGTCAGGTCGCGATCCCAGTGGGTCTTCGAGTTGATCGAGAAAATTCCTCCCGGGCCGACGACGAGGTGATCGACCCAGAACGCTGTGTGGCGAATGGGCAGGGAATGATAGACGCTGTACCCCTCGGGGAGCCGGGCGAGAATATCTCCGACAATCATCTCGGCCTGCGCCGCCCGCAACCAGCTCAACTCGTTCGCATCGAGCGGCGAGGCGCCCAAGGTGCGGGCCAGCCGGGAGCGCTGCGGTCGGTCGCCATGCTGGCGGAGCAGTTCCTCAACGACGGATTGGCCGGCAAACCGGCCGGGAGCGGTGGGGATGAACGGCACCGCCGAGCGAGCGGGCTCGCTGTCACGAGCGGGTACTCCAGCGCCGAGAATTGTTATGGCCACGTTCACTTGCCTCACCACGGGTTTGCACCCCGTACTATGGTGGCACCGACACCTGCCGATTCCGTTCCAACAATCGGCCGTGTCGCAGCATTGGTTAGCAATTCCTAAGTAATGCTCATTCGGCACTGGAGCGACGTGCGAGGCTGGCGCGGAGCATCCGCTATCAATCTAGGGGTGCAGCCTTGAATGCTGCCTCCCCCACTAAGTAGGGCAACGTCGGCTAGCCTGAAAGTCCCCCACCGATTGGATCCGTACGTGAAACACCTGACTTTCAACGTTTGCGCGATCGCGGGACTCGGATTCAGTGGCCTGGCCGTGCTTCTGCTGCTGGCCAATCTGCTCGCGGGCAACCAGTTCGTCGACGTGATCCTTCCGGCGGCCGTGGTGTCGCTCGTGGTCGGCGGAGCGTTCTCGGTGCGCGCACGCCTGCTGTCCGCCAAGGGGAACGGGCCGACGAAGCGCTAAGCGTCGGGGTGCGTGCCGGTCGTGAGCTGCTCACGAAGCGCCCGAACGACGAGGGCGTGGTCGTCAAGCTGCGGCAGACCGGAGACGCCGACCATGCCCACCATCGCGCCGTGCACGAACAGCGGAAACGCTCCCCCGTGTGCAGCAAACCGTGCCGGGTCCAGCCGGGAATCACGGTCGAAATCGACCCCACGGCTGCGAAACTCCACGCCGACGGCGAGCGAAGAATGCCCGTACCTGCGCACGACGGCGAACTTGCGTTCCAGCCAGGCGTCATTATCAGCGGATGCTCCCCCCAGGCCGGCCTGAAACACCCGTTGGTCACCCAGCATGATCGCGATCGCGATCGGCAGGGCCTGCGCGGCGGCGATCGTGCGCAGCCGGGTACCGAGCACCCAGGCATCGTCGTGGCTGAAGCCGGAGAACTGCAGGGTGCGTTCCTGGTCGAGCAGGGTGTTCAGGTGGGCGAGGTCGTCGCTGTGCATCGGGAGTCCATTCCGGGCGTCGTTGCCGTGGCGCCACCTGTCGGCGGTGGCTACTCCCCCACGGTATCGGGCCGCGGCACGATTGACGGGCGAACACCCCAGGTCAGCGGGTTGTCGATCACGGCCGCGAGCTCCATGCGTTCGATCGGGCGCAGTACCTGCGGGCGGGCGGCCAGCCAGGAGCCGAGCGCGCCGGCGCCGAGCACCGGCATCCCTGCCTTTCGCGCGGTCGGGCGGCCGCTGGTCCACAGCGCGCGGGCGCCGAGCACGACGAGAGCCGGTTGCACCGCTGTGCGCAGCGGAAGCCGTCCGCGCAATAGCGCCGTGAGGCGGTGCGCATCGGCTGCGGCGAGCGCGAGATTCGGCGAGCACGCTCCGGCGGCGAACACCGTGTGGCCGTGCACCCAGGCAATCCGGCCGTCATAGAGCTGCGCGTGCAGCGCGAGAACACCGCCGGGGCCGACCAACAGGCGCACCGCGCATGCGTTGTCACCGCCGAGTGCGGGTGAGCTGAAGGCGGCCCAATGCTCGGGCAGCGTGTCAAGCAGCGTGTCAACGGCGATCTCGCTGCGTGCCCTGGCCAGCGCCAGGTCGATCGGCGTCACCGCCGGGCGGAGGGCACGACCAAGCAGCCAGGCCGGGCCGGTCGAACTTCGAGGCGCTCCAGCGCGAGTCGATTCGGGCAGTTCCGGGGGCGTCGTCAGACGCCGCCGCGTGGAGAGTATGTGAGTCATCAGTGCTCCTCGCCGGGTTCTATATCCTGCCAGCGTCATCCGCTTTTCAAGACCCCCAAAATGGGTGACTTTTCACCAATGCTGATGCGCGCCGTGTTTCGCGATCGGCCGGGCAGGCCCCGTATATTCGAAGGGTCGTACCGTGCGGCCAGAGGGAGCCCGATGACCGTTCGACGTGCACTTCCATCGTTTCTGGTGATCGGGTCGATCGTGGGGGTGTTCGCGGCGATCCTGGTGGGATCGTCGGTGGCGGGGTCATCCGTTTCGTCTGAACGGGCCGAACCCACCAGTAGTGCACGAGCTTCGGCGTCACCGGCCGTCACTGCGGCCCCCGAGGCTCCGTTTGATACCGCGGCCCTCACCGTGCTTGCGACCCTTCCGGTGAAGGGGCGCGCGCCGAAAACCGGCTACGACCGCGAGGGTAGTTTCGGATCGGCCTGGCAGGATGTGGACCAGAACGGATGCGACACCCGTAACGACATCCTGGCCCGCGACCTCACCGTTCTCGTGGTCGACAGCAGCTGTGAGGTTCAGAGCGGCACGCTGCTCGGCCCCTATACCGGCCTGACCATCGCCTTCGTGCGCGGCCAGACGACCTCAGCGCTCGTGCAGATCGACCACGTCGTGGCGCTCTCGAATGCCTGGCAGACCGGCGCTCAGCAGCTGTCGCCGGAGCAGCGGGTGGCGCTCGCCAACGATCCGCTCAATCTGCTCGCCGTCGACGGCGTGACCAACTCGCGCAAGGGCGACGGCGACACGGCCACCTGGCTGCCGCCGCTGAAGAGTTATCGGTGCGCCTATGTGGCTCGACAGGTGTCGGTGAAGGCGAGCTACGCGCTGTGGGTGACGGCGGCCGAACGAGATGCCATGATGCGCATCCTGTCGGACTGTCCCGACGAGGTCGCGAGTATCGATACGGATCCCTTTGTCGCGCCGACCGTCGAAGCGCCGCTCCCGAGCGACGTCTATTTTGAGAACTGCACCGCCGCCCGCGAGGCCGGAGCGGCCCCCGTGCACAGCGGTGATCCCGGCTACGGCCGCCACCTCGACCGCGACGGTGACGGGACCGGCTGCGAATAGTCGGGAGTCAGGCAGCGGCCAGGGGCAGGGTGAGCGCGAAGCGGGCACCGCGCGGCGCGGCTGCCACAGCACCGTCGACCACAGCACCGTCGACCACAGCACCGTCGACCGCAGCACCGTCGACCGCAGCAACCGGATCGAGGCACTGTAGGGTGCCGCCGTGCGTTCGGGTCAGCGCCCGGGCAATCGACAGGCCCAGGCCGGAACCGCCGCGGTTGCTCGCCCGCGCGGGGTCGAGGCGCACGAACCGTTCACAGATGCGCTCCCGGTCACCCTCGGGAACGCCGGATCCGGAATCGGTCACCTCGAGCTGCGCGGTGCCGTCGGCACCGACCAGGCTGGTGCGGATGCTCGCTCCCGCCTCGGTGGCGTTCCGCACGTTCCCGAGCAGGTTCGTCACAATCTGCGCCAACCGTTGCGCGTCGCCGCTCACCCACACATCGGGTTCGACTGTCAGTTCGTATTCGCGGCCGGCCCCGAGCTGTCGCTGCTCGGCGACCACAGCACGAGTGAATGCCGACAGGTCGACCGGCTCGAAGGCCACGCCCGGGTCTCCCTGGTCGAGTCGGGTCATGAGCAGCAGGTCGTCGACCAGCCGGGCGGCGCGTTGCGTCTGCTGAATCATGCTGATGGTGACGCTCTCCCGTTCGGCGCGGGGCGGATTGTCGCGCAGCGGCGTTTCAGTCCCCAACGGAAGCCGAGCGGCTTGGTGATGCCCGTCTTCTCGCGCTACAGCGCGCCCACGAGACGGGGCACGGACAACAGAAGTTCCATGGCCGCCACGGTGGTGAGCACCACCCCCAGCGGCAACCACAGCAGGCGGGTGCGTCGGGCCCGAGCCACTTCGGTCTCGAGCACACCGAATCGCTGCAGGATCTCGGCCGGCTCGAGCGCTGGGAGGGCCTGCCAGAGCACCGGATTCTCGACGAACCCGGCGATCTCCAGCCGGTCGAGGGGCGCCAGAACCGGAGGCAGTCCCTGCAGCCACGCGCACAGGTTGGCCACCTCGATGATCTTCACCCGCGACGGCGGTGCCTTCACCGTGACGCTCCTGGTGTCCACGAGCACGACGACCCCGTGCACCGACGCGGCGCGCGGCATCCGCTGAGAAAGAAGAGTGGTCAGGCTGACCGCTTCATATTCCGCTTCCCTTATATAGGGAATCTTGCGGGCACCGACCAGCACGCTGCGCCCGGCTACCTGCACGGCCTTACGCGCTTGTCGGTCGGAGTGGAGGGCGAATACGCCGCCTGGGCCGATCACGAGGTGGTCGACGTCGGCGCCGCTGTCGCCGACCGGGAGGGAATGAAAGACGATCCACTCCCTGGGCAGGTCGGCCAGAGCCAGTCCCACCGCGATTTCGGCGCGCGCGGCAGCAAAGCATCGCACGGCATCGGCGCCGAGTGGGGAGCGACCAATCAGGCGTTCCAACGGGTTGCGAGGCGCCATCAGGCGCTGCTCCAGCAGGAGCACTTCTATGATCGATTGCGCAGGGCAACGCTGTCGCATGATCGGAGTATCGATGGTCACGGTTCTCCTGTTCGGGTGCTTGAATCTAGCCGCTCCGAGACCGTGGCCAAGAGCCCCAGAAGAGGTGCTTGTATCTGAGGTTCGCTCGTGATTATCATGCCGGCAACGAGATGCGAACTTTAAGATCTGAATCACCTGTGCCTGCGCTCATCCATTAGGGGGTGTACATTCCTTCGCTTAGGCTGAGCCAGCAACTTAGGCTGGCCGTTTGGTCCCCTGCGCCTGGGGGCTCCAAGGTAAAGCCACCTGCACCATGAACAAGAAGAACATTCTCATCGCCACCGCCGTCGGCGTGGTCCTCGTGCTGGGTGGTGCAGGCATCGCCCTGGCCGTCAGCGACCTGGGCGACAACGACGGCCCGCTCACGGGCGAGACCCTCGATCGTGCGAGCAACGCGGCCCTGGCCGAAGTCGGCCCGGGCACCGTGACGAGCGCGGAGCGCAACGATGACGGCGGCAGCGTCTACGACCTCGAGGTGCGCCTCGACGATGGAACCACGCTCGACGTTGAGCTCAACGATTCCTTCGATGTGGTCTGGGTCGGCGACTACGACACCAACGACAACAACTCAAACACCAATTCACCGGCGCCGAGTGCGACCCCGTCGGCCACGGCCGACACGAGTGCCGCCGACCAGGCCGCCAGTGAGCGCGGCAGTGCTGAAGCCGCCGCCCTTGCCGCGATCGGCAGCGGTCGCGTCACTGACTTCGACCGGGACGACGACTGGGATCACCTCTATGAGGTTGAGGTCACCCTCGACAACGGCAGCGACCGCGACGTCGACCTCGACGCCAATTTCGTCGTCGTGAGCGTTGACGACGTGCAGCAATAAGTCTTCTGCGCTGAAGCGCTGAGCGAATTCGCTCAGCGCTTCAGTGACGTCAGCGTTCGACGAGAATGCCGTCTTCATCGCAGTACACGGTGCGTCCGGGAGTGAAGACCACGCCGGCGAACTCGACGACGGCATCCGCTACCCCCGAGCCGGTCTTGGAACTCTTGCGCGGGTTGCTGCCGAGGGCTTTCACCCCGAGATCAAGGGCGCCGATGGCGACTCGGTCACGCACTGCGCCATTGATAATCGCGCCGGACCAGCCGTTCGCGACGGCGAGGTCGGCGATCATGTCGCCCATCAGCGCGGAGTTGAGTGAGCCGCCGCCATCGATGACGAGTACCGCGCCGTCACCGGGTGTGGACAGGATCGACTTGAGCAGGGCGTTGTCTTCGAAGCAGGTGACCGTGCGGATCGGGCCGCTGAAGCGAGCTCGCCCACCGATCGTCTGAAACTGCAGGGGTACGGATTGCAGCTCTTCGCCACGCTCGTCGTACAAATCGGCGGTCAATACGGTCATTGTTCCTCCAGGGTGTCGTTGCTTCCAGAGTAGGCCCCTCGGGGTGACGGTCAGAAACGGATGCTGAAGCTGCTCGCGGTGACGCTGGCCAACACGTCGGGCAGCACCTGCACCCCGATGCCGGGGCCGGTGGGCACGCGCAGGTGCCCGTTCTCGAGTTCGAACGGTGCGGTGAGGTCGTGTTTGAAATACCGGCTGGAGGCCGAGGTGTCCCCCGGCAGTACGAAGTTAGGCAGGGCGGCGAGGGCCACGTTGGCGGCCCGGCCGATGCCGGTTTCGAGCATGCCACCGCACCAGACGGGCACTCCGTGGGCTGCCGCCACATCGTGGATGCGGCGGGCTTCGAGGTAGCCGCCGACCCGGGCCGGCTTGACATTGATGATGCTGCAGGCGCCGAGGGTGATCGCCGTCGCGGCGTCGCGGGCCGATTCGATCGATTCGTCGAGGCAGATCGGCGTCGTGATGAGCTTGGCCAGATTGGCGTGGCCGAGCAGGTCATCCTCCTTCATCGGCTGTTCCATCAGCAGCAGGTCGAAGGGGTCGAGCAGGGCAAGGTGCCGGGCGTCGGCGAGGGTGTACGCGGTGTTAGCGTCGACCTGCAGCAGCAGGTCGGGGCCGAATCGTTCGCGCACGGCCCGTACCGGAGCCAGGTCCCAGCCGGGTTCGATTTTCAGTTTGATGCGCAGGTAGCCCTCGGCGAGGTAGCCGGCGACCGCGTCGAGAAGCTCGGGGATCGAGTCCATGATGCCCACCGAGACACCGGCCGGAACCGTGTCGCGCACCGCGCCGAGGTGGCTGCCGAACGAGACGCCGGTTGTTTTCAGCTGCGCATCGAGGATGGCCGTCTCGAGCACGGCCTTGCTCATCCTGTGCCCCTTGACCGGCTCGAGCGCGGTGGCAACGCGTTCGGCGCTGAGTCGGTCGCCGAGGGCCTGCAACCGGGGCACGAGATGGTCGCGAATGACAAAGTCACTCGCATCGAGAAATTCACTGCTGTAGAGCGGATGCGCGTCGGCGGCGCACTCGGCCCAGCCCTCGGCATCCGCTGTGGTGACGCGCACGACGGTGACCTCCCGCTCGGTGGAGGTGCCGAACGAGGTGCGGAACGGCCGCACCAGCGGCATGTGTACGCGGCGTAGCTCGATGGTCTCGATTTTCATTCTGTTCCTCCTGGCTCGATTCGGTACCAGCCGTCCCGGCTGACCCCGCGGGCTATCTGACCCGAAGCGAATACATCGGTGAAAATTGAACGGATCCTGCGGCGCCACTCGGCCGCGACCTCCGGGTTCTGCGCGCGCAGGGCCACGATGTCGGTGGGAACCCGGCACCACAGGGCGCCGTTCGCCGATACCAGTACGGGGTTACCGTCGGGGCCTTCTTGGAGCACATCGCTCGGGCTATAGGAGGGTCGGTCAACCGCGATCGGGCGGTCTTCGCTGCAGGCTGTGGCTTCGGCGCTCGTGAGCGGCCAGACGGCGACGAGTCGGTCGCTTTCATCGTTGGCGTTCATCTCGCCCTGCATGGGGCCGTAGAAGTCGACGACGTACTCGTTCGCATGGGCGCCGAGTTTGCTGAGATTGAAGCGAGCGTTGCGGCTGACCAGGGGGTCGAAGGTCCAGGTCATCTCGGTGAGGTCGCGGGCCAGTCCCCAGGCGCGCTGGTGCTGCTTGAGGGCGAAGCCCACGCCGCGGTCGCTGATTCCGGGTGCAACGCCGGCGATCAGGGAGTACATCGATGAGGACTGCGGGGTGACGATGGCCGCAGCAGCACCGATGATTCTTCCGGCTTGGTCGCGGGCCGCGGTCACATTGCAGCCGGCGTGGCTGATGCTGCGCAGCAGCTCGGAGGGGATGGCGCTCTCGCCGGGCGGCAGCAGCCACACCCGGCTGAACAGGGCTTCGATCTCAAGAAAACCGGCCAGACTGCTCTCGTCACTCACGACGGCGCCGGCCGATTCGGCCGCGACCAGCGCGGCGGTTTCGGCCTGCTGGGTGAGAGACCATTTCTGGGACATCTGCCCAGTCTGGCAGCCTCGCCCGCCAGCCGTCTGCCCCACTCACCTTGAGAAGTGCACGACTCGCCCGAATGCAGCTTCGGGCAAAATTCCCGACAGATCTGAGAAAGCCTCGCTTTCGCGGGGTGGGTTTGGTACACTCGTTCTATGAGCCAGCGCGGCGACACCCCCCAGCCGGGCCGCGCCGATCCGTTCTTCGCCGCGTACGGCCGACCGCCGATCACTCTCGAGGAGCGTGCCGAGTTCGAGGTGTTTTGGGCGCAGTGCCAGGCAGACTGGCAGGTCGAAATTGCTGAGGGCCTCGGGCAGTTCGCTCCGTACGAGGCCCTCCACCTCGGACTGGTCGGGTACGCCCGCAACCGACCCGACGGATCGGTGGAACTCGAAATCGAGGGGCGGGAAGCATCCGTTTCGCGCATGCTGCTCTGGCTTCAGACCGGCCCGCGCTACGCCGTCGTGACCGCCCTCGAGGTGAGTGATGTCGCCGCAACCGGCGAGAGCGAATTTCAGATCACCGACTGAGGTCGGAGGCCGCCCGGCGCTGGCGTAGCGTTAGCCTATGACCGCGCGCACGAGCCCCACCGGGGGGCGGCAATGAGAGCGCGCACCGCTTTCGGTGTGGCGCGCCTCGGCCTGACGGCAGTAGGACTGGTCGCGCTGATCGGCTACTTTCAGTACACCCTCGGGGTGGCCACCTTTGCGATTGCCAACTTTTTCAGCTATTTCACGGTGCAGAGCGCCATCGCGTCGGTCTTCGTCTTTGTGACGGCCGCCGGGGTGGCTTTGCGACGACCCACCGACCCGGCCTGGCTCGACATGTTGCGCGCCATGGTCACCACCTACATTCTGGTCTCGGGCGTGGTCTACGGAATCATCGTCTGGCAGTCCTCGGGAGCGAATTACTCGATCGAAGTGCCGTGGTCGAGCCAACTGCTGCACTTCGTGATTCCGGTCTTCGCCCTGATCGACTGGATCGTCGACCCGTTCAAAGCCCGTCTGTCGTGGAAGTATCTCGGCTGGGCCATTGTCTTTCCGGTGTTCTGGCTGGTCTTCACCCTCATTCGCGGACCGATTGTGGGCTGGTACCCATACTTTTTTCTCGACGCCCGCCAGGTGAGCGGCCCGGGCGAGACCGTGTTCTATTGCCTCATCATCGTGGCGATCATCACCGGCGTCGCGGCGCTGCTCACCTGGATCACGCGCCTGAAGCGGATGCCACGCCACCTGGTTTTGCCCTGGCGAGCCTCAGCCTGACCTGCTATTCAGGAACAGCGAGGAACGGCTCGAGTGCGGTGAGCGCGGCCGCCAGAAAAGCATCGTCATCGAGGTCGCTCAACCGGGTTGCGTTTTCGGCCGCGACCAGGCCCATCAGAATGGGTTCGCCGGTGAGCGGCATCATGTTGATCCACACCGGAAAGTCTGCGTCTTCGCCGACGATGGTCCAGAGCCGCGCAGCGGTGTCCCAGAACGGCACGTCGAAGCGCAGCCAGATCTTGTCGACCACACCCATGCCAAGAGCCGCGATGGCGCCCCGGTGGGCAAAGGGCAGCGGGGGGGAAAACTCGATCGCCGCAGCCTTCAGCACGCCGAGCGGCACCGTCACGATCACCCGATCCGCCGACAACGACTCGCCGGTCCCGAGCCGCAGACTCACCCCGCGGTCATCGTGGGCGATACGGTTGACCACGCTGGAGAGCAACAGTTCGAGCCCCTCCGCGTCACTCGTCAGCAGGGTTGAGTACCCGCCCACCACGATCTGGTCATCGTCGGCGCTTGCAATGTCGGTCGTGTACCAGGCCGATTGCTGGCTCGGCGTGGCGCCGGTCTCCACCTTGAGCTTCGTGGCGATTTCGTACTCAAGCCAGTCGGCATCCGCCAGGCCTTCGGCGTTTGCCGTCGTCGACAGGCCGGCTTCACCCGAGTCGACCAGGGCACGTTCGACCGAGACGTCCTGCTGTTGATCAGCCGCCCAGTCGAGCGCGCCGGCGACGGCCTGGGCCCCGAGCGGTGACACTTCGACGACCGAACCGGCCCGGGTACGCACCTCGGGCGTGCGCACGAACGGCAGCAGCGTCACCCCGAGGGCGGTCAGCTCCTCATCGAGAAAATTGTCGGAGCTGCGGTGCACGAAGGAGGGACCACGTTCGATCGCAAACGGCCAGTCTCCGCTGACGGTATCGATACGCCCCCCGATACGGTCGCGAGCTTCGACCACGACCACGCTGAAGCCGGCGTCGACCAGCTGGCGAGCGGCGGTGATACCGGCAATTCCGGCACCCACGACCATTATTCGTTCGTCGGGTGCCGCGACGTCCCGCACCTGGCTGGCCGCGAGCACGCCCGAGGCGCGCGCGCCCTGCACGGTGCCGGGCTCCTCCCCCGCGGTAGCTTCACCGGCAAAGAACACGCGAGCATCGATGGCCTCGCCGAGGGCCGTGCGATGTTCCGGCGTGGCTCCCACGGCGGCATAACTGAACGATCCCCGGGAGAAGGCGTCGGTCGACCAGTTGGTTCGCGAGACCATGAGGGGCTGAGGCACCAGTGAGGGCGTGAGGGTGGTGGGCGAAACGGATGGCGTCGGCACCGGTGCCGGCGCCACGCACGCAGCGAGCGCCAGCACAGAAAAACCCGACGCCGTGCCGAGCAGAAAAGTGCGCCGCTTCACGATTGGCCCGGTTCACGAGGGTCGTTCGATGCGGCGCCAGTCATGACACCAAACTACCGCAGACCGCGTGTGGGTTGACATTTTCTGACCAAGGTAGTTAGTTAGTTACATGACCAACTAACCCGTGAACCGGGCGGGCGCAGCATCCACTGAAAGCAGGCAGTCCTTGATCGAAGCGGGAAAACCGATCTTCGTGCAGATCGCGGAGCAGATCGAGAACGACATCATCGATGGCGTCATCGAGGAAGAAACACCCGTGCCCTCGACCAACGAATTCGCGGCCTTTCACCGCATCAACCCGGCCACGGCGGGCAAAGGCGTCAACCGTCTGGTCGAGGACGGCATTCTCTACAAAAGGCGAGGAATAGGAATGTTTGTAGCAACCGGAGCCCGGCAGCGGCTCGTCGGCGCCCGCACCGAACAGTTTCGGGCCAATTTCGTCGGCCCACTGCTGAGCGAGGCAGCCAAGCTTGGCATCACGCCAGAGCAAGTGGCCAAAATGATCAGCGAATCCGAGAGAAAGAGCAGCACCTCATGACTGACAGCATCGTGCGCGTCGCCGGCCTCACCAAGAAGTTCGGGGCTTTCACCGCCATCGACGACGTGAGTTTCACGGTCGAACGCAACAAGATCTACGGCCTGCTCGGGCGCAACGGAGCCGGCAAGACCACCCTGATGCAGCTGCTCACCGGGCAGCAGTTCGCCACGAGCGGCACCCTCGAGGTATTCGGTGCCTCCCCGGTTGAGAACGCGCGGGTGTTGCAGTCGCTGTGCTTCATCAAGGAGAGCCAGAAGTATCCCGACAGCTTTAGACCCGACCATGTGCTGGCCAGCGCGCCGTGGTTCTTCGCCCACTGGGACGCCGCATTCGCCGCCCGCCTGGTCGACGATTTTCGACTGCCGCTGAACCGTCCAATCAAGAAGCTCTCCCGCGGCCAGCTTTCCGCGGTCGGCGTGATTGTGGGGCTCGCCTCGCGCGCCCCACTCACTTTCTTTGACGAGCCCTATCTCGGACTCGATGCGGTCGCCCGGCAGATCTTCTACGATCGTCTGCTCGAGGACTACGCCGAGCATCCGCGCACGATCATTCTGTCGACGCACCTCATCGACGAGGTGAGCAACCTGCTCGAGCACGTTCTCGTCATCGACGAGGGGCGCATCCTCATAGACCTGGACGCCGAGCAGCTGCGCGGTTCCGCGAGCACCGTTGTCGGCAAGAAAACGGATGTCGACGCTTTCGTCGCCGGCCGCGACATCATCTCACGAACAGGTATCGGCGGGCTCGCCTCGGTGACCGTCGCTGGCCTCAGCGCGGCCGAACGCGCGGCGGCCCGCGCCACCGGACTCGAACTCTCGCCGGTCTCGCTGCAGCACCTGATCGTGCAGCGCACGACGAGCGACACCGCCGAATCTGAAACTGTGACAACCACCGACGCCTGGAGTGCACGCTCATGACTGATCTGCTAGCCGGCACCGTGGCATCCGTTCACCCGCGCAGCGCCCCGGCACGCATCTGGAACGTGGTGCGGCTGCACCTCATCGACCGGCGCACCTACATTGGGATCCCCTGGCTGATCGTGGGGATGGCGTTTGTGATCACCGTCTTCATCGCCCAGATCATCGGCTTCACGACCGGCGGACTCGGCACACCCGACGCCATCGAGGGCCAGCGCTACAGCTGGGCGGTGCTCTCCCCGCAGTGGTACCTGGTCATAGTCGGCGTGCAGGCCATCTCGTTCGGGTTTCCGCTCGCGCTCGGTTTCGGCGTGACCCGCCGGGACTTCTACCTCGGCACCGCGCTGCTGTTCGTGCTGATCTCGGCCGTCAATGCCCTGGCCTTCGCGGTGCTGACGCAGCTCGAACAGGTGACGGAGGGCTGGTGGATCGACACCTACATGTTCAACGCGCTCTGGCTCGGCCTCGACGGGTTCTGGGTGGACCTGTTCTCGTTCTTCGTGATGGAACTGCTCGTGTTTTTCATCGGTGCGTCGGTCGCGACGATCTACATGCGGTGGCGCATGCCCGGCATGCTCGTGTTCTGGAGCTCGCTGGCGTTGGCCATCGTCGGCGCCGTCACGATCATCACGTTCACGAGCAGCTGGCCGGCGGTCGCGCTGTGGTTCGGCGCGCAGGGCATCGCGGGCATCTTCGCCTGGCTGCTGGTGCCCGCCGCACTCGCCGGCTTCGGCGGGTTCCTGGCCCTGCGCCGGGCCACCCCGAAGAACTAGGCGTTACGCCGGGCGGCGTTCCTCGGCCACGGAGTTGCCGCCGTCGACGACGATCACCTGCCCGGTGACGTAGGCCGCGCCGGGGGAAGCGAGGAACGCGATAACGGATGCGACCTCCCCCGGCGTTCCGCTGCGCCCGGCCGGAACGCGCGCACCTTCCAGCGCCTCGCTCGTGAGCTGCGACCCGGTCGAAATCCAGCCAGGCGCCACGGCGTTGCAGGTGATGCCGGTCGCCGCCTCGTCGACGGCGAGGGCGCGGGTCAGTCCGACCAGGCCGGCCTTGGCCGCGGCGTAGGCGACGTCACCGCGGCTCGCCATGACCGCGCCGCTCACGCTCGAGACCGTCACGACGCGGCCCCAGCCGGCCGCGCGCATGAAACCGATCACCGCGCGCGTGGCGTGAAAGGCCGTGGACAGGTTGATGGCGAGGCCGTGGTCCCATTCGGCGGGGCTGGTCAGAATATCGCCGTGCCCCATCTCGGCGTCGCCGACCGCCACCATGCCGGCATTGTTCACGAGGATCGTCGGCTCGTGCCCGCCCCCAGCGAGGGCCGCCTGAAGTTGCTCCGCACCTGCCTCGGAGTCGAGGGTGCAGACGATTCCGACGGCGTCCCGGCCGGTGGCAGTGAGTTCCGCCGCCCGGTCGTGTACCCGCGCCGTTGTGCCGGTGAGAATCACCCGGGCACCGAGTTCACCCAGCATCCGTGCGGCAGCGAAGCCGATGCCGGTGGCGCTGCCCGCGCCGGTAATGAGCGCCGTACGCCCGCCGAGGTCGAGAGCGGCCGGGAGTAGGGGCGTAAGAGTCATGGCGTCAGGTTAGCGCCCCGCCCCGGGCATAACTCCTGCAATTCGTGGCCGACGCGAAGCGGATGCGCGGAATACCGCGGAATATTTCAGCGGCCGCCTCGATTTGCAGGAGTCATGCCGTGCGACCGGGGGCTAATTCAGGAAATCCGAACCGCCGGCACCCGGTTGTCCCGTGTTTCCGGGGGGTACGGGCGTTGATCCGACCCGAACTCCTGAATTAGCCACGGCCAACCCCCCGACGGAGGCCTGACGAGCTAGACCGGCTCCGGCACGGTCAGAAACCCGTCGGCTACGAGGTCGCGCACCTTGGGCAGCAGCTCGGCGCTCAACGCAACCTCATCGGCATCAAGCAGCTGAGCCAGCGCTCCGATGATGGCACCGACCGCGAGGTCGCCGTCGCAGGCACCGACCAGCCCGGCCAGCGCCGTG
This sequence comes from Cryobacterium sp. TMT1-3, assembly GCF_004402315.1. Taxonomy (NCBI): domain Bacteria; kingdom Bacillati; phylum Actinomycetota; class Actinomycetes; order Micrococcales; family Microbacteriaceae; genus Cryobacterium; species Cryobacterium sp. TMT1-3. Next base: position 67,710 of record NZ_SOFW01000020.1, on the reverse strand, counting down.
TCGAGCGGCACCGCACGGCCGAATCCGCTGCCCTGGTGCAGCGTCATCACGGTCGGATCCGGCTGACCGGGCCAGTAGTGGCGTTCCTCGGTGACGTCGGAGGCCACGGTGAGCTGCGTGCTCAACAGGCGCGCATCATCCGTTTGAGCCTGCCAGTCGTGGGCAGCGAGGCACTCGGCGAGGTGCGCGCCGAGGCCGGCCGGATTGTGGCCGAGAGCGCCGGGCATCCGTTCAAGACGGCGCAGGGTGGGAGCGGAAACCGGAAGGCGCAGCAGCAGGTAGCCAAAGCCCACTCGGCGCACGTCGCGCGCGTCGAAGTCGTTCAGCCAGGCGTCGTAGAGCCGGTCGAAGTCGGGGCCGGGCCGGGTACCGCCGTCGCGGATCCACGTTTCGGCGTACTCGCCCGGTGACTGAACCTCGCGTTCGATGATCCACGCGTCGAGTTTTTGAGAATGCGCTTCTGAAGAATGTGCCGCCAAGCCGACGACCGGCGTGAGCCAGCCGTCGAGCCGTTCGAAGGCATCCGTTTCGCCCGGGTATTCCCAGTTGCCGAGCAGCTGCGCCACGCCGCCGGGTGTGAGATGGTCGGCGGCTCCGCGCACGACGGCCTCGACCAGGGCGTCCCCGACCATGCCGCCGTCGCGGTATTCATAGCTCGGCACCCCCTCGGCGCGCGGGGTGATCACGAACGGCGGATTCGAGATGATGTGGTCGAACCGCTCCCCCGCCACCGGTTCGTACAGGCTGCCGAGCCGAAACTCGATGTTATCGATCTCGTTGAGCCCGGCGTTGAGCGCGGCGAGTTCGAGCGCGCGCACCGAGATGTCGGTGGCGACGACGTGCTCGGCGTGCCGAGAGGCGTGCATCGCCTGGATTCCGCAGCCCGTGCCGATGTCGAGCGCGCGCCCGACCGCGCCCGGCATCATGAGGCCGCTGAGCGTGCGCGAAGCGCCGCCGATACCGAGAACGTGGGTTTCGCCGAGCGGATGCCCGAGCGCCAGCTCCCCCAGATCGCTCACGATCCACCAGCTGCCGGCGCCGTGCGCGTCGATGAAGCTGTACGGCCGCAGGTCGACGATCGGGCGCACCCCGGCGTCAGCGTCCCCGGCTGGACCGTCCCCGGCCACACCGTCGACAACAACGAGGCCGAGCTGTTCAGCTCCGGTCGCGCGAAGCGTTGGCAGGGCTGCATCGAGGTCGGCACTCGAGACCGGCTCGCTAAGCAAGAACAGCCGGGCGAGGGTTGCGGCCGGTTCGTTCCGCCCCAGTGTGGTGGCGAGCGCGGCGAGCGCCCGCCGGGCCGGAACCCGCTGGTTGCGAAACAGGGCGGCATCCGCTTCGATGCCCCACAGGCCGGTCAGACCGGGGACAGTAAAACGGGCGGCGGCGAGGTCGGTGCGCAGCCGAGGAATGAGAGTTGCAGAAGTCACTGATCCATTCAACTCGATCAGCGCGGTCACAACCACCGCATGGTGAATGCCCGGGCCACCAGCTCATTCGCCGGCGGCAGGGTGAGGCCGCGCACCAGTGCGTTGCGGGCGCCCAGCCGCATCCCGTGGGCCGGCCGCCCCATGGCCATGTTGAAGCCGGCCTGCCGGGCCGCTCGGCTGGCGGCGGGGCGTCGGGTGCGATCGTAACCGTTCACAGCGGATGCCGCCGCCCCCGGTTCGAGCAGCGCCCGCTGCAGCGCCGGCCGAAGCGCAACGGCGTCGAGCCAGCCCAGGTTCATGCCCTGCCCGCCGATCGGACTGATCTGGTGCGCCGCATCGCCCACCAGCACGACACGGCCGGAATGCATACTCGCCGCGAGCCGCTGCTGCACGGCGAACGCGCTCGCGGGCCCGAGCGGTTCGGCCACCCCCACGCCGGTTCGATGGTGGATCAGCGCGGCCAGGTCGGCGCTGTCGGCATCCGCTGCCAGATGGTCGGTCATCGCCACCCACCGTCGTCGTGCACCGGGCAGCGGAAACGACTCGACCACACCGCCGCGCTCGAAGTAGAGCACCGCATCGGCGTCGCGTGATTCGGGGTCGGCGAAGTCGCCCATGAGATAGGTTTCACGGCCGCCGACCTCGCGCCAGCCGATGCCGACCTGCTCGCGCACGCGGCTGCGGGCGCCGTCGGCACCGACCACATACCGGGCCTCCACCGGTCCGGCCGTCGTTGCGAGTTGCACGGCATCGCCGCGGTCGCGCAGCCCGGTCACCGTCACACCGCTGCGATACCGGCCGGGCCGCAGCTGGTCGAATCGGTCTCGCAGCAGGGCTTCCGTCTCGTATTGCGGCAGGGTCACGACGAACGGATAGACCGGCGCGGCCCGCTCGAAAGACAGGGCCCCGAGCTGTCGGCCGTCGCAACGCACCTCCCCGGCGCGAATGCGCACGGCCCGCTCAAGCAGCGCGTCGGCGACACCGATTTCGGCGAGTGCCGCCAGCGACGGCGGGTGGATGCCAATGGCCCGGGAGCGCAGCGACGGCGTTTCACGCCGTTCGAGCACCTCAACGTCGAGTCCGCCGACGGCCAGCACGCAGGCGAGCATCGTGCCGACCGGCCCGCCTCCCACGATGACGACGTCACGCATCCGGCGGCGTCCAGCCCAGCACGAGCCGGGACGGTAACCCCCGCGACACCGTCCACCCGGCAGGCACCACCGCCCGCAACTCGGTGGCGGTGTAGCTGCGCCGAATCGAGGTGAGCCCGTCCGGGCGAATGTAGGAGTGCCGAAAGAACGGCGTGGTCGCCGCCGCGAACCCGAGATATGCGTGGTTGGAACGCTCCAGGTCGGCGTGCAACACCCGACGCCGCACCAGATCCTCCGAATCCACGAGCAGCCCCTTCAACTCGGCCACGCTGAGGTGGTGCAGCACATGGTTCGAGACCACGAAGTCGAACCGTGCGCCCTCGGCCACGAGGTCGGAGCTCAACGCCCGCCGAAACGACAACCCGGCGATCTTCGGCTGGCTGGTCGCGAACACGTGCGCACGGGCATCCGGATCGATACCGATCACCGCGAGGCGCAGGCCGTCGCGCATCGCCCAACGGGCGAGCGCCCGCGAGACGTCCCCGCCGCCCGAGCCCACATCGAGCAGCGTCATCTCCGTCGTGGTCGACAGGTCGGGGCGGATGCTGCGGCGATAGATCCCCCACCAGCCGGAGACGAGCGCGTTGACGACACGAAAATCCTGGTACGTGCGGGTGAGCATAGCCGGGTCGCAGAACGGAGAATCCATGATCTCGACCGCTCCGTGCGCCCGAACCCGCAGTGACGGAAGGGCCATTCAGCCCTCGATCACGGTCATCAGGCAGGATTCCACGGTGAGGCCGGGACCGAAGGCCATGGCGCAGACCCGTTCCCCGTCGGCGGTGGCCGAGCCGTCGAGGATGGCCTTCATCACGAACAGAATCGTCGCACTGCTCATATTGCCGTTGGTGCGCAGGGTCTCCCGCGACGGAAGCAGCTGGTCGGCGCGCAGCTCGAGCTTCGCCTCGGTCTTATCGAGGATGCTGCGACCGCCCGGGTGGATGGCCCAGTGCTCGATCACCGAGCTGAGCGAGGCGGGGGGTGCGATGGTGAGCACCGGTGCAGCCAGCACGGTGCCGACAGCCGACACCGCGGAATCCGCGTGGAGCGAAGCGGCGAGCTGGCCGGTGATCGACGCGTCACGGGCGAACAGCGGCGCCAGAGCTCCCTCGATGTGCTCGTCGATGATGTGCGGAACATAGGTGCTCAGTACCATCTCGAAGCCCGCATCGCCGATCTTCCAGGCCATGTCGCCCTCGCCGACCGGGGTGATCACCGTTTCGAAGAGGTCGAGGGCGAGGGCCTTCTCACCGGGCAAAGGCGGCCGGGCGCTGACGATGCCGGCGGCGGCGCCGTCGGAGAACAGCGATGACGCGACGATGGTGTCCGGGTCGCTCGAGGTGCGCAGGTGCAGCGAGCACAGCTCCGCGCTGACCACGAGCACGACCGCGTTCGGGTCGGCCTCGACGAACTGCTTCGCGGTGCGCAGGGCCGGCATCGACGCGTAGCAGCCCATGAATCCGAGGTGGTAGCGCTGGGTGCTCGCCCGGAGGCCGAGCTCCCGCACCAGCATGTAGTCGGGTCCCGGCGCGTAGAAACCGGTACAGGAGACGGTGACGACATGGGTCACGTCTTCGGGGCGAATGTCGGGGCAGGCGGCGAGCGCGAGGCGCCCGGCTTCGACGAACAGTTTGGTGGCCTCGGAAATATACAGCTCGTTACGCACCTTGGTACTCGGCACCAGCAAAAGCTGCTGCCTCGCATCAAAGAATTGCGGATCGGTCGCATCGTTGTCGAGGGTGAGTTCGTCGATGACGGTATGCCGGGTCTCGATGCCCGACACGTTGAAACTGGTGCTGACCAGCCGTTGCGCGAGCCTGCTCAGCCCGGGCTGGGCGGCGAAGATGTCGCGCACCTGCTCTTGGATCAGAATCGTCGGGGGAACTACGGTCTGGAGCGCTCTCAGCGTGACGGCCATGAGTTAGTGTCGCACGCGACTTCGATCGAGTACACCCCTGCAGCGCAAAGCTAGGGAAGGCGAGCGAACAATCGGGTTCCGCTGAGCGCGAGCAGCAGGCCGGCGGTCACGATGGCGGTGACACCGCCGAGGTAGGCCACGACGGTGCCGAACACGCCGACGCGCTCGAACAGGCTGCTGCTGAGCACGAGCGTGGTGATGAACGCCAGTGCCGAGACAGTACCGCAGCCGATTGACAACCAGCGAACGACGCGCACCGTGGAGCGGCGCAGTCCCGTGAAAGCGGGCCACCGTGAACTGGCGGCCGCCGTCTCTGTTCGTAACTCGACGCCCACGCGAGGCCAGGCCAGCACCGCCCCGGCGAGGCAGCCCCACAGAGCCACCCAGAGCAGCGCGGCGATCACGTCGCTGGGCCGGTGCCACTGGTTGGCGAGGGTCGCCACGCCGGCGAGCACGGCGAAGGCGGTGCCCCAGCCGGCGACCATCGGGCGCAGGCGCGGGCTCGCCACGAGAAAAACGACGAGAGCGGATGCCGCCGCCACCGTCGTATGCCCCGACGGGAATGAGTTTCCGGCGTAGCCCTCGACCGCGAGGTCGGGCCGGGCCAGGATGCCGTATTTCAGCAGCTGAGCCGAGGCCGTGGCCGCTGCGGCAGCGACGAGCGCGACAGCGAGCGTGCGCCAGTTGCGCCGCACGAAGGCGATGACCGCCGTCAGCAGCACCCCGAACGCCACAGCGACGTCGGGTACCGAGTCGAGTACCCGCCCGGTGAACGGGGTGATGCTGCGGCGGCCGAATTCGGCGCCGTCATAGGCGAGCTGATCGGCCTCCTGACCGACATGGCTGCGCACGAAGAACAGGTACAGACCCGTGAAGGTCACCGTGATGAGCGCGGCCCCCGCAAGGTACCCCAGCGATCCCTTGGTCAGGGAGCTTCGAGGGGACCAGTTGCGCACGATCAAGCATGCCACAGTGTGTGTGAGAGCCACCTGCGCTTCGCGAGCCGACTACCGGGTACTGAGCACGACCTTGCCGCGCAGGTGGCCGGCCATGAGATAACGGTAAGCCTCCTGTACCTGCTCAAGAGGAAACACCGAGTCGATCGGCAGCACGATCTGGCCCGTCGCGATGAGGTCAGCGAGCACTTCAAGATCGCCGATGGTCGCGGCCTGGCCACCCACCTCGGTGATTCCGGCTCCGGCCCGATGGCCGCGTGCGGCGATCGTATTGATGCGGGTTCCGGGCACGCCAAGCTCCAGGGCCGCATCGATCGTCGCCGCGCCGTTGTAGTCGAGGGCGGCCGTCACGATCGGAGTGATCGCGCGCACCCGTTCGACCAGGCCGTCCCCGTAAGCCACCGGCAGCACGCCGAGGCCGCGCAGAAAATCGTGGTTGACCGAACTCGCGGTACCGATCACCGTCGCCCCGGTGCGACGCGCGAGCTGGCAGGCGAGCACACCAACGCCGCCGGCGGCAGCACCGATCAGCACGGTATCATCGACGCCCAGCCCGAGCGAGGCCACGCTGGCCCACGCGGCGCGCCCCGCGATGTCGAGGCCACCGGCCTGCTCAAACGTCAGGCCGATCGGTTTCCTGAGGATGCGAGACGCGTCGACGACGACAAAGTCGGCCTGCGCGTTCATGCGCTTGCCGCCGAACACCGCGTCCCCCAGCTGAAAATCCGTCACACCGTCACCGAGCTCGTCGATCACGCCCGAGAAATCGTTGCCGTTGCCGCAGGGCGGAACCGCCTCGTAGCGCACGGCAGCCGGGCCGCCGTGAAATATCTTGTAGTCCACCGGATTGAGGCCGGCACAGAGCACCCGCACGCGCACCTCCCCGCGCCCGGCCTGCGGCTGCTCATCGTGCACAATGCTCAGCACTTCTGGACCACCGAATTCGTCAATGCGTACGTATCGCGCCATGCGGCCAGCCTAGGGCCCCTGATACCGAGAACAATTCACTAGTACCACTTGCCCATTTACCCCGAGCGATTCAGGATTGATGTGTGGCGTACACCGGTTGTTCAAGAACATCTGATCGAATAGTGTCAAGCATCGTAACAGCGTGCTCGCAGAGCGCGCCTACGACAAACGGATGGACGCTTCGTGAGCATTCGAACGGCTGAGTACCCCCGGCCGGACCACTTCCTGTTACACCTGAGCGACACCCACCTGCTGGCGGGAGGCTCGAAGCTCTACGGCAGCGTCAATGTCGAGGCCCATCTGGCCGGGCTTTTCGCCGAGGTCGAGGCCTCGGGCGCCCGACCCCAGGCCATCGTCTTCACCGGTGATCTCGCCGACAAGGGCGAACCGGGTGCCTACGAGTTACTGCGTGAGATCGTCGAACCCGCAGCGGCACGGCTCGGCGCTCGCGTCATCTGGGTGATGGGCAATCACGACAACCGTTCCGCCTTCCGCACGGAACTCCTCGACCAGCAGCCAAGCGAAGCTCCGATCGACCAGTCGTACGACCTCAATGGGCTACGCCTGATCACCCTCGATACCTCGGTACCGGGCCACCACTACGGAGCCGTGACCGACCAGCAACTGCTCTGGCTCGCCGACGAGCTGCGGGTGCCGGCACCGGACGGCACGATCCTCGCCATGCACCACCCGCCGATCCCGAGCGTGCTCGATCCGGCCACCGCCGTGGAACTGCGCGACCAGAACCAACTGGCCGAGGTGCTCCGCGGCTCCGATGTGCGCAGCATCATCGCCGGGCACCTGCACTACTCATCGATGGCCATGTTCGCCGGCATCCCGGTGTCGGTCTCGTCGGCGACCTGTTACACGCAGGATCTCAACGTTCCCGTCGGCGGCACCCTCGGCCGCGACGGCGCCCGAGCGTTCAACCTCGTGCACGTCTACCCGGGCACGGTGCTGCACTCCGTCGTTCCGCTCGGCCATTACCCCACGCTGGAATACGTTGACGCCGCCGAAAGCGCGCGTCGCCTGCGCGCTTCCGGCATCGAAATCATGCCGTCGGAAACTCTGCCTGCATTGCGCGAGCCGCCGATGACCAGGCCGGTCCCGGTTCTGCACTAGTCTCGGCGCTGGCCCGTTCCCACGGTGCCACGATCGGAAAGTACAGCTCGAGAAATTCGGTGACCGCAGCGCGACGCACCTCGGTCGAGATCTCCGGGTGGCTGCCGTCGTTGAGGCAGAACATGTCTTGGTCGCGTCGCTTGCGCAGCTGGTTCATCTGCCGCAGGGCGATGCGCAGGGTCGTCTCGATGTACAGCGATCGCACCTGGGTCTGTGCTACCGCACGGCCGGTCATCAACGCATAGTAGTGGTACAACGAGTTGGTGACCGAGATGTCGGTCGCCGAACGAAACCGGCTCGCCGCCGTGCGGCTGAAGTCCTCGGGAAACTCCTTCTCCAACTCGAGCAGCACGCTCTTGCGCATCGGCGCCGGCGTGTGCTCCAGGTGCCGGGTGGTGACCTTGCCGAACCGACCGCGCAGCAGCGCACGGTTCACGCGGGCCGCATTCTCGAACCCGCTGCGGGTCGGGTCATTTTCACCCAGACCGATACGAGTGGATGCCTCCACGAACTTGGTGACCCCGCCCGGCGAGAAGAACAGTTCGGGGCCCACCGGACGGCCGAAGAACATGTCGTCGTTGGAGTAGAGAAAATGCTCGGCGAGCCCGGGGATGTGATGCAGCTGGCTCTCGACGGCGTGCGAATTGTGAATCGGCAACACGCTCGTGTCCACGAAGAAGTCTTCACTGCGCATGATCGTGACACGGGGATGCTCGGCGAGCCACTCGGGCGCCGGCGAGTCGGTGGCGATGAAGATGCGGCGAATCCACGGGGCGAACATGTAAACGCTGCGCAGCGCATACTTCAATTCGTCAATCTGGCGAAAACGAGCGTCGGAATCGTCACCCTCGCCGACCACATAGGCCTTCATGCGCTTGGCGCGTTCCCGCTGGAATTCGTCGCTCGACCCGTCGACCCAGCTGAACACCAGGTCGATGTCGAAGGAGACGTCGCTGGCCAGGTCGTCGAACATGTTCTGCAGGGTCAGCCAGGTGCGCCCGTACAGCTCGATCGTGGTTTCGCGGGCTTCGGAGCGCGGCAGGCGGGTGCGCATGAGCGCATTCTCTACAGGCGCGATGATCTCGTCTTCGCCGAAACGCCAGAGCTCGAACTGGAACGCGGTCTGGGCGCCATAGCGGAGACGGCCGATCGGTTCGATGCGCGGGCGGTACACCCGAAAAACGTTGGACTTACGCAGGGTGGTGAGCGCGCCGTCAGCGAGCAGAAACTGTTGACTCACGGTGCCGCCCTGCGGCTTCGCATAGAAAGGCTCGTTGGAAAAGGCCCGACTCAGAACCTTGGTGATTTCCTTGCGCTGCTTGCGGTCGACGGCGATGACCGGACGGTTGTGGTCGCCGCGCACGAGCAGAAATTCAATGCCGGCCTTCGTGAGAGCGTCGTGAACGGCCACGAGGTCCTTCACCATGGACTCATGCGGGGTGTAATGGCCGTTGATGAGGGCAATCTCGCCCTTGCGCACCACGAGGTCGTCGCGGTCGAAGCGGCGAGTGCGGGCATCCGGTGTGATCAGTACCAACTCGGGCTCGCTGCTGAGCGACAGGGTCGGGATCAGCCCGGTGTTGGTCAACGGTTCCGGCGCACTCGAGTCGTAGCCGACCGAATCGGTGCGCAGTGCGTCGGTGTCGAAGATCTCACCGGTCAAAGAATCGGGGTAACCCAGCTCGGACGTTTCCGGTCGAGCGTCCGGGATGTCGAGTGTCGCCATGGTCCTCCTTGAAAAAATGGAGCACTCGATCGTGACCAGCCGAGGCTGACGCGAGGAGTGCGGCCGAAGATGCCGGCGTGGATGCTTCAGTGTGGTTCGCAGCGACAATTTTATCGAGAAGTGACGATGTTCTCGATGTGCATGCTCGATAGCTCAGTGTACGTCTCGAGGTCGCAAGTTAGCTGCGCGTGCGAACCACAGTGCGAAGACGCCGAACAGGCCGATGATCAGGGCCAGGAGCAGGATCGTGACCAGGTCGTGCGCGATGTTCAGCACGGTGAGACCGGCCGGGCGGCGATCGAACGCGTCGTGGGTGATCATGCGAGCGGCGGTGAATCCGGCCCGGAAGATGACGCCGGTGAGCAGGGTGTTGAACAGAAAGTTTCTGCCGTCGAAGTTCTGGGCGATTGCCGCGGCGCCGGCCAGCACGGCGGCGGGGTGAGGCTGACGATGACCGTGATGATGATCGCCCCGGTGCCGCTGCCCGTCATGCTTCTTCGGTGTGCCCGACCACTTTCATCCAGTACCGACCGAAGACGGCGCGGGTGTACCAGATGGAGCCGACGACCATACTCGACCCGGTGGCCAGGAGCCGGCCCAAATGTTGATCTCGGGAACCATCAGGGATCCTTTCGACGTGCCCCGGGAGTGTAAGGCTGGGGTGTCGGGCTGGGGTGTCGGCTGGGGTGGTACCCCGATGTTAGTGCGTGTGCGGGCGGTCAGAGTGTTGCGCTTCGACCGCGATTTCGCCGGCGATTTCAGCGGCGATTTCAGCGGCGATTTCAGCGAGCAGCACGGCGGTAGCGTCGACCGGCGGCAGCCGTGCTGGGTCGGTGACCGGCAGTTGGCAGACGAAGTCGCGGCAGAGATACGCGGTGGGTTGGCCGGTCGGGGCCGCCCGCCCTGCGAATAGGTCGAATCCGGCAACAGCGAAGGCCCGCGCCTGGGTTTCGGACACGGATGCGACGACTCCCGCCGGGTGACGGCGCGCGAGGTCGTTCAGGGTGATGGGCTGGCTGGCGTTCCCGCTTATTCGATCGGGCGACACGATGATGAGCTGCTCGATCGGTGCATTCAATTCGTCGAACAAGCGCAGCGCGGCGCCGTAGGCGAGTGGGCGGGCGGGGGCGAGGGTGGCGACGAGGCTGAGGCCGGCCCGCGCGGCCCGACGGTAGCGGTCGTCGCCGGTGAGGCGGTGCAGGAGCAGGGCGGCGTCGGCGGTGGCGGACAGCCCCGAGGGGTAGGCCCCCTCGGAGGGATCGATGGTGCTGACCAGTCCCTGCCCGCTCAGCACCGGATCGGCACCGTACGGCGGACGGAAAACGGGAGTGTCTTCGGTGCCCGATAGTGTGCTGTCGAGCAGGTGACGGGCCCGGGTGGCGTAGGTTGCGTCACCGGTGACGAGTGCGAGTTCGAGGAGTCCCCGTGAGTACATGCCGTAGTCCTCCAGGGTGGCTTTAGCCGTGGACGTGCGCCCGTTGACCGAGGCTCGCACCAGAGTGCCGTCGGCACGCTCGTGCTGCTCGCGCAGGGAGTCGGCTGCCCGGCGGGCGGCGGCGATGAGCTCGGGCCGGTCGAAGGCAAAGCCGGCCCGAGCCAGAGCCTGGATGGCGAGACCGTTCCAGCCGGTGAGCACCTTCTCATCGAGGGCCGGCGGGGTCTGTCTCGCTCGCTCGCCTGGTTCGAGGGCGTAGTAGCTGCCCTCGACCCGTTGGCCGTCAACGGTGCTCTCGGAGTCCTGGGCGCTCGCGAACCCACCGCCGGGCAGCTGCAAAACCGTGCAGAGAAAACCGGCGATTTCCTCGGCGACGGTGCGTGCCCACGACTGGCCGGTGAGCATCCAGGCTCGGGTGTAGAGGCTGAGCAGTTGGGCGTTGTCGTAGAGCATGCGCTCATAGTGCGGGTCGCTCCAGTTTCGGTTGACCGCGTAGCGAAAGAAGCCGCCCTCAATCGCATCGCGCAACGGTGACGCCCCCATGACCTTCAGGGTGCGCAGGGCCAGGGCCGGCCCGTCACCCGGCACATCACCGTGCCCCAGCTCACCGTGCCCGAGCAGAAAGGACAGCGCCGGTGCCACCGGAAACTTCGGGCTGCCGCCAAAACCGCCGAACCGGGCGTCTTCGTAGCCGACCAGTTCGGCCACGGCCTGGTCGAGTGCGGCGCTGCCGGGCTGCGCGGTACCCGCCGCACCTCCCCCGGCGGCCAGCTGCCGCGCCGAGTCAGCGAGCAGTTCCGCCACCCGGGAGGCACCGGCCGTGACCTCGGCGCGGCGGGTGAGCCAGGCATCCGTCACTGCGGTCAGCACCTCACGAAATGCCGGATGCCCCGCAACGGCCACCGGCGGAAAGTACGTTCCCGCGTGGAACGCCTGCCCGTCGGGGGTGACGAACACGTTCAGCGGCCAGCCGAGCCCCTCCACGAAGGCGCTCGCGGCGGCGAGGTAGCTCGCGTCGACGTCGGGATGCTCCTCCCGGTCGACCTTGATGCTCACGAAGTGGGCGTTGAGGTACTCGGCGACGGCCGGGTCGCTGAAGCTCTCCCTGGCCATGACGTGACACCAGTGGCAGGTGGAATAGCCGATCGACACGAGAACGGGCACATCTCGCCTGCGGGCTGCGGCGAACGCCTCCTCACCCCAGCCGAACCAGTGCACCGGGTTGTCGGCGTGGCTGCGCAGGTAGGGACTGATGGCGTCGGCGAGGTGGTTGGGCATGCTCCATTCTGCGCTCGCCGGCAACTGAGCGCGAGGGGACGGCAGCTAGACGACGCCGAGCAGGGCGTTCCGGCGGCGCTGCACCCGCACCCACACCACGAACCCCACGAGGGTGAAGGCGCCGTAAAACAGATAGAGCACCGCTGAGGCGTAGTAGCCGGCGCTGATCAGCAGGGGCACCCCGACGACGTCGACGGCCACCCAGATCAGCCAGAACTCGGTCCACCCCTTGGCCATGCCGTAGGTCGCGAGCAGCGAGCCGGTGAAGATCCAGGCATCCGCCCAGACCGGTTCGAACGAACCGAGCGCCCGAAAGATGGGAGTGAGCACGAGGGTGCCTGCGACCAGGCCGAGTCCCAGCACAATCCGGGTGCGATTGCCCGCCCAGTGCGGCGCCACCGCCACATGCACGGCCGAGTTGCGGCTGCGCTGCCACTGCACCCAGCCGAAGATCGACACGACGATGAACATGATCTGACGACCGGCCTGGCCGAGCAGGTTGACCGGGTTGGGCGTGCCGAACACGGCACCGAGAAAGACGGTGAACAGCAGGGCGTTGCCGATGATGCCGACCGGCCAGGCCCAGATTTTGCGACGCATACCGCCGACCGCGCTCGCGATGCCGAAGGCATTGCCGACGACCTCCCGCCAGAGGATGGTCTGGGTGCCGATCTGCAACTGGGCGTCGAACAGCCATTCAATGGGGTTCATGGGATCTTTCTGCCGGGCGGCGCGCTCTCTGAGACGCAGCGCATCCCAATGTACGCCGCTCGCGGAGCTCGCCGATACACCGGTGGCCCCGCCGACGAGGAGTCTGCGGGGCCACGTGACGAACGGATGCTGCGGGCTAGTTCACCTCGTTGGGGTGCGCCGAGACACGCCCGGCACGCTCGAGCGCGGAGATCATGGTGACCTCGGTGCGGGTGAGTTCGAAGTCGAACACGTCGAAGTTCTCGGCCATGCGTTCCACCCGGTTTGATTTCGGGAACAGGATGTTGCCCACCTGCAGGTGCCAGCGGATGACAACCTGCGCGGGCGACTTGCCGTGCGCGTCGGCAGCATCCGCTACTACCTGCTCGTCGAAGAGGGGGTACTTGCCCTGGCCGAGCGGGCCCCACGCCTCGATGTTGATACCGTTCTCGCGGGCGAACGCGGTGACCTCGGGCTGCTGGTGAGCCGGGTGCAGCTCGATCTGGTTGACGGCGGGCACGATGCTCGTCTCGTGAAGCAGGCGGTCGAGGTGCGGCACCAGAAAGTTGGATACGCCGATCGAGCGGGCACGACCCGACTCCTGGATCTTTTCGAGGGCCTTCCAGCTCTCGACGAACTTGTCGTTGGCGGGGGCTGGCCAGTGGATCAGGTAGAGGTCGACGTAGTCGAGGCCGAGCTTCTCCAGGCTCTCCTCGAACGCGTCGAAGGCCGACTGGGTGCCCTGGCGGTCGTTCCAGAGCTTGGTCGTGATGAACAACTCGGAGCGGTCGATCTTCGAGGCGGCGAGCGCCTTGCCGACGCCCTCTTCGTTGCCGTAGATGGCGGCGGTGTCGATGTGGCGGTAGCCGACCGACAGCGCGTCGGCGACGATGCGGGTGGTTTCGTCGGGTTCGACCTTGAATACGCCGAAACCGAGCTGCGGAATCGTGTGGCCGTCGTTGAGGGTGATGGTGGGTACAGATTTCGTCATCCCCCAACCCTATGGGCCGCGGTTCTTCTTCTACCCCCCGAACACCCAATGTTCACTGACCGCGAAAGCAATGACATGACCGAAGTAATATTGAGACTTCATGGAAACGCTGAAGATCACCTTCCCGCCCGAACTGCCGGTCAGCCAGCGTCGGGACGACATCGCCCGCGCAATTAGCGACCACCAGGTCGTGATCGTCGCCGGGTCGACCGGGTCGGGTAAGACCACCCAGCTGCCCAAGATCTGCCTGGAACTGGGCCGAAAGAACATCGGCCACACTCAGCCGCGCCGGCTCGCCGCGCGTACCATCGCCGAACGCATCGCCGAGGAGCTCGGCCAGGAGGTCGGGCAGCTGGTCGGCTATCAGGTGCGGTTCACCGACAAAGTCGGCTCCGACACTCGCATCAAGTTGATGACCGACGGCATCCTCCTGAATGAGATTCACCGCGATCGAATGTTGCAGAAGTACGACACGATCATCATCGACGAGGCGCACGAACGCAGCCTCAACATTGACTTTCTGCTCGGCTACCTGCGGCAGCTGCTGCCCAAGCGCCCCGACCTGAAGCTCATCATCACGTCGGCCACGATCGACCCGGCCAGTTTCGCGAAGCATTTCGCGGCCGCCGACGGCACCCCGGCACCGGTCGTCGAGGTCTCCGGCCGCACCTTCCCGGTGGAGATTCGCTACCGCCCGCTCGTGGTGGAGGCCGCCGATGACGATGACGACACGACGGATGCCGCTCCCCCGGTGGACCGCGACTACATCGAGGGCATCACCGCCGCCCTCGACGAACTCGAACGCGAATCGAACGGTGACGTGCTGGTCTTTCTCTCCGGTGAGACCGAGATTCGCGACGCCGCCGACGCCCTGCAGGGCAAGTACGCCTCCGCGGCCAGCCGCAATCCCACCGAGGTGCTGCCGCTCTACGGCCGGCTGTCGTCGGCCGACCAGCACCGGGTGTTCCAACCGTCCACGGTGGCCGGGGTGAAGCGGCGCATCGTGCTCGCGACGAACGTGGCCGAGACCAGCCTGACGGTGCCGGGCATCCGCTACGTCATCGACGCCGGTACCGCGCGCATCAGCCGGTACAGCGTGCGCTCCAAGGTGCAGCGCCTGCCGATCGAAGCCATCTCGCAGGCCTCCGGCAACCAGCGCAGCGGCCGCAGCGGCCGAACGAGCGACGGCATCGCGATTCGGCTCTATTCCGAAGAAGATTATCTGCGCCGCCCGGACTACACCGAGCCGGAGATCCTGCGCACCAACCTCGCCGCAGTCATTCTGCAGATGATCTCGCTCGGCCTCGGTGACATCGCCTCGTTCCCATTCTTGACCCCGCCGGACTCACGCAATATCAAGGACGGCCTCGACCTGCTCGCCGAACTCGGCGCCATCGAGGCTGAGGGCGCCGGCCACACCAAAAGCGGTCGCCGCCCTGCCCGTGCTGAAGCGGATGCCACCACCCCACCTGCCGCCGCCGGCCCGGCCACCCCGCGCCTCACCCGCATCGGCCAACAGCTCGCGCAGCTGCCGATCGACCCGCGTTTTGGCCGCATGGTGATCGAGTCGAAGACGCAGGGCACCAGCCGGGAGGTCATGGCGATCGTCGCCGGCCTGACCATTCAGGACCCCCGCGAGCGCCCGCTCGAGCGGCGCGCCCAGGCCGACCAGTTCCATGCCCGCTTTATCGACCCCACGAGCGATTTTCTCAGCCTGCTCAACCTGTGGAACTACCTCGAGAAGCAGCAGTCCGAACTGGGTTCGAGCGCTTTTCGGCGGCTGTGCAAGAACGAATATCTCAACTATTTGCGGGTTCGGGAGTGGCAGGACGTGCTGCGCCAGTTGCGCCAGCTCGCCAAACCGCTCGGCCTGCACCTGGGCGAACCGAGCGCGAACCCCGACGGCGTGCACCGGTCGCTGCTGGCCGGGCTGCTCTCGCATATCGGGCTGAAGGATGTTGCCAAGAAGGACTATGTCGGCGCAAGACAGCAGCGCTTCGTGCTGTTTCCCGGCTCGGCCCTGGCCAAGAAACAGCCGAGCGCGGTGATGAGCGCCGAACTGGTCGAGACCAGCCGGCTGTTCGCCCGCATGAACGCGGTCGTCGACCCGGCCTGGGCCGAACCGCTCGCCGGTAACCTGTGCAAACGCAGTTACTCCGAACCACACTGGGAGATGAAGCAGGGCGCCGCCGTCGTCTACGAACGGGTCACCCTGTACGGAGTGCCGATCGTGGCCCGCCGCCGAGTGCAGTTCTCCAGGATCGATCCGGCCTACGCCCGGGAGTTGTTCATTCGGCACGCCCTGGTCGAGGGCGAGTGGGACCGCGCGTCGGGACCGGAGTCCGCTGCGGCGGAAAAAGAAGCCGATCGCGGTGGCCGCGGACCGTCCCGCAATGAGCGCGTGAGCATCTCGGTCGACGGCGGCGACGCCAGCGCTGGTCGAGGTACGGTCGGCCGCGGTTCCGGCCGCACGCCGGCCGTCGGCTCGAGCGCGAGCCGGGGCGGCCGCCCCGGCCAGACCGGCGACCCCGGAATGTGGGCGTTCGAACGCGCCAATGCCCGGCTGCGGGAGGAACTCGCCGAGCTGGAGGAGCGCACCCGGCGCCGGGACATCCTCTTTGACGACGAGGCCGTGTTCGACTTCTACCAGCGCCGCATCCCGGCCGAGGTGTCGTCGACCAAGAGCTTCGAGGGCTGGTGGCGCACGGCCCGCTTCGACACCCCCGACCTGCTCACCATGACCGCCGACGCCCTCGTCGCCGAGGACTCCCCCGAGATCGACGAACGGCTGTTTCCGCCGAGCTGGCAGCAGGGCGACCAGCGCCTGACCCTCGGCTACCGCTTCGAACCCGGCAAGGAAGACGACGGCGTGACCGTGCGCATTCCACTCGCGCTGCTGGCGCGACTGTCGCCGTACGGTTTTGACTGGCAGGTACCGGGCCTCCGCGCCGAACTGGTGACCGCCATGATCAAGTCGCTGCCGAAAAGCATCCGTCGTACTGTCGTTCCCGCCGCCGACTGGGCGGCCCGGCTTCTGGCTGAGCTGCCCGGCGAACCGGGAATCGTGGAGACCCTGCCGACGCCGGTGCCTGACGCCTCGTTTGCTGAGACGCTCGCCGCGCTGATTCAAAAACTCACCTACGTGCCGGTGACCGCGCGCGACTTCGAGCTCGGCCGTGTTCCCTCCCACCTGCGCATGACCTTCGTCGTGACCGACGAACGGGGGCGCACGGTCGCCGCCGACAAAGACCTCGCCGACCTGCAACGTCGGCTCGGCACCCGGGTGCGGGAGAGCGTCGCGAAGGCCACGAGTGCTGCCGCGCCGAGCAACGCGATCGAACGCAGCGGCCTCACGACCTGGGACCTCGGCGAGCTCCCCCGGTTTCTCGACGCGTTGCAGGGCGACAACACGATTCGCGGGTATCCGACGCTCGTCGATGACGGGGCATCCGTTTCTATTCGCATGATGAGCACCGAGCTGGAGCAGGCTCGGGCACTGCCCCGCGGGGTGCGCCGGCTGCTGCTGCTCGCCACGCCGTCACCGGCCGCGTATGTGCAGCAGCATTTGACCGCGGCTGAGAAGCTGTCGCTGGCGACCAGCCCGTACAAGAGCACGCAGTCCCTGTTCGAGGATTGCCTCGCCGCAGCCGTCGACGACGTATTGTTTCGGGTGCGTCCCGACGGGCAGGTGTTCATGAAGGCGGAGTTCGACACCATTCGCGACCGGGTGTCGGGGGTGGTGATGGACTCCATGTTCGAGACCGTGGGGCTGGTCGCCCGCATTCTCACCGCTCATCGCCTGGCCGACAAGGCGCTCAAGGCCGCAACGAGCATGGCGCTGTTGCCCGGAATCAGCGACGCCCGCCAGCAGCTGACCGCCCTGGTCTATCCCGGATTCGTCAGTGAGACCGGCCTGGCCCGGTTGCGGCATCTGCCGCGCTACCTCGGCGGAATCAGCGCCCGCGTGCCGAAACTGGTCGACAACCCCAGCCGCGACCGAGTCTGGATGAACGAGACCCAGGCCGCTACCACTCGGTTCGAAACCGCCGGCGGCACCATGCCGCTGCCAGCGGATGCCGCAGCGCCGGTTCTCCGCGCCCGCTGGATGATCGAGGAGCTGCGCATCAGCCTGTTTGCGCAGGAGCTCAAGGCCGCCGAGTCGGTATCGCTGCAGCGGATTCAGAAGGTGCTCGCCGGTTAGAGGTGCTCCGTGGGGGTGTTTTCCCGCCCGGGCCCACCTTACGCAACCGGGACCATGATCTATCGTGGGCCCGGAAAGGAGAGAGCGGGGGCTAGAGCACCTTGGAGAGGAAGGCCTGGGTGCGGTGGTGCTGCGGGTTGGCGAGCACCTCGGTGGGCACACCGCTCTCCACCACGACGCCGCCGTCCATGAAGACGAGCGAGTCGGCGACCTCGCGGGCGAATCCCATTTCGTGGGTGACCACGATCATGGTCATGCCATCGCGGGCGAGGCCCTGCATGACGTCGAGCACCTCACCGACCAGCTCGGGGTCGAGCGCGCTCGTGGGCTCGTCGAACAGCATGAGCTTGGGTTCCATGGCGAGGGCGCGGGCAATAGCCACCCGCTGCTGCTGACCGCCGGACAGGTGCGCGGGATAGTAGTCGGCGCGTTCGGCGAGGCCGACCCTGGCTAGCAGGACGCGGGCGTTCGCTTCAACTCCGGCTTTGGAGAGGCCCTTGACCCGAATCGGCGCTTCCATCACGTTCTGCAGCGCGGTCATGTGCGGAAACAGGTTGAACCGCTGGAACACCATGCCGATGTCACGGCGCTGCCGTGCGGCCTCTTTGGGACGCATCTCATAGAGTCTGTGGTTGGCTTCGCGGTAGCCGATGAGTTCCCCGTCGACGCTCAGCCGCCCGGACGAGACGACCTCGAGGTGGTTGATGCAGCGCAGAAAGGTGGACTTGCCCGAGCCGCTGGGCCCGACCAGGCACATGACCTCGCCGCGTTTGACCTCAAGCGAGATGCTCTTGAGCACCTCATTGGAGCCGAAGCTCTTCGAGACGCGGTCGGCGACCACCATGGGGGTGTCGGGCATCAGCGTTCTCCCTTCGATGAGTCAGCACGCGGGTCGGTGGGCGGCAGCACGACGGTAGGTTGACCGCTGCCGACGACCGGGATGACGCCGGTCATGGCGCCAGCGACCGACGCGGTGGCGTCATCCGCTTTCTTGTCGGGTCTGCGGTCACCGATGCCGCGAGCGAAACGCTTCTCGAGAAAATACTGGCCGACCATGAGAATGGAGGTGAAGAACAGGTACCAGATCGACGCCACGATGAGCATCGGAACGGTGTCGAAGGTGACAGCAGCGATATCTCGGGAGCGCGTGTAGAGCTCAAGGGTGAACGGAATGGCCGTCACCAGCGAGGTGGTCTTCAGCATCGAGATGACCTCGTTGCCAGCCGGCGGAATGATCACCCGCATCGACTGCGGCACAATCACGCGCACCATGGTCTGGAACCAGCTCATGCCCAGGGCCGTTGCGGCTTCCTCCTGGCCGCTGTCGACCGAAAGCAGGCCGGCGCGCACGATTTCGGCCATGTAAGCCGCCTCGTTGAGGGCGAGTCCGACGATGGCGAGAACGAACGCACTCAGCGCCACCCGGGTCGGGAAGGACACCCACGGCTCGGTGAACGGCAGCCCGATGTCGATGGACTGGTAGATCGTGCCGATCAGGCCCCAGAACACCAACTGAACGTAGACCGGGGTACCGCGAAACACCCAGAGATAGACCCAGGCGATGCTGTTGACCACCGGGTTCGGCGACAGCCGCATAATCGCCAGGGTCACGCCGAGGATGATTGCGATGATCATCGAATAGACCGTGAGTTGCAGGGTGACGAACGCCGCTTGCGAGATGCGCTGGTCGAACAGGTATTTGCCGACCGCCGGCCAGTCGTAGGCCGGCCGCATCGCCGCATCGGCGACGAACAACGCAACGATGAGCAGTAACACGACCGCGAAGGTGTTGCGCCACGGGTGACGCAGGCGAATCGCCTTGATTCCGGGCTCCGTCTTTTCGCCGTTCACGGCCGTGTTCGTCATGATGCGGGTCGCTTATTCTCTAGCCGTTGGACGCGGCGTTGATGGTGATGGTGTCGATGCCGCCGTCGGTGACGCCCCAGGCATCGAGGATCTTGGCGTAGGAACCGTCATCGACCATGGACTGAAGCGCGGCCTGTACGGCCGCCGTCAGCTCGGATCCCTTGTCGACGGTGATGCCGTACGGCGCCGTGTCGAAGCTCTCGCCGGCCGGCTGCAGCTCGCCCTCCGCCTTGGAGATGGCGTACAGGGTGACGGGCGAGTCAGCGCTGAGGGCGTCGGCTTTGCCGAGAACGACCGCGTTGGTCGCTTCGTCCTGCGAGCCGTAGGGCAGAATCTCGATCTTTTCCTTACCGGCGGCGACGCAGGCATCGCTCTTGGCGGGGAGTTCATCGGTGTCTTCGACCGTGTTGTCCTGCACAGCGACGGTCAGGCCGCAGGCGTTGTCGGGGTCGACGGTGCTTCCAACCGGCGCGGCCCAAAGAATTCCGGCGTTGTAGTAGTTGACGAAGTCAACCTGCTGCTCGCGCTCGAGGTTGTCGGTGAACGAGGATTCGCCGATGTCGACGGTGCCGCCGGTGATGCTCGGAATGATGTTATCGAAGGACGCGATCTGGTACTTGGTCGTGAGGCCGAGCTTGGCGGCGATGCCGCTGGCGAGTTCGATGCCCCAGCCGATCGGTGCGCCCGACTCGTCCTTGAACTCGTTCGGCGGGTACGCCGCGTCGGTTCCGATCACGAGCACACCGGCGCTTTTGATGTCGTCGGGCAGCAGCGCGACCGCAGCGGCATCCGCTTCGATCGTGCTGACCTCGCCCGGGGGCGTCGTGGCGGCCGGGGTGGAGTTGTCGACACAGCCGGTGAGCAGCAGAGCGGCTGCTGCGGCGAATGCCGGAACGATGTAGCGTGCGCGCATGGCACTTCCTTCTTTAGTGGGGCGAAAATGCGCGGATTCGCCGGTGAACCCACACGCAGGTAAGACCTAACGAGCCTAGTGCACCCTCGACCGCGAAGATTCGAGCAGACGGATACCGTGCTGCCGGCCGGCAGCGCGGCATCCGTTCTCGAAAGCGCTACTTGACGGCGGCGGCGAGCAGGGCGACGTAGTCGTCGAGGCCCCAGCTCAGCGAGAGGCCGGTGGGCGGGGAGACCGAGGAGATGAAGGCAGCGCCGACCGGGGACGCGACCGTACCGGCCTGCACCTGCGGCATGGCCTGGGCGTAGCTCGCGGTGAGGAACGCGTCGTACTCTTCCTGGGTGGAGCCGAAATTCACCAGCAGGTCGCTGTCGAGCTGGTCGAGCTGCTCGTAGCTGAGCGTGTAGTAGAAGCTCGCCTCGTCGGTGGCGAGCTCATCGACGGCCGGCGCGCTGACGAAACCGAGGTCGAGGGTGAAGGCCACGCGCGGGTCTTCCTTTTTATAGACGTAGAAGGTTCCGGCGCTGTCGCTCGTGAGCGCGATGGACTTGCCGGCGAATTCGGGGTGCGCGGCAGCCTGGTCGGCGATTTCGGTGTCGATCGACGCGAGCAGGGCGTCGGCTTCGTCGGTCTTGCCGAGCGCGGTTCCGGTAATCTCGATGAGGTCGCGCCACGGGGTGGCCCAGGCGTCGCCGGGGTAGGCGACGACCGGCGCGATCTCGCTGAGCAGCTCGTATTCCTGCTCGGTGATGCCGGAATAGGCGGCGAGGATCACGTCGGGGGCGGCGGCGGCGATGTCTTCGTACGGGGGCTCCTGGGTGTCGGGCAGGATGACCGGCATCTCCTGGCCCACGAGCGCCTCGTCGATCCAGGGCAGCACGCCGTTCTCGTCGCCGGCGTAGCTTTGGAACGGCATCGCCACCGGAGTCACGCCGAGCGCGATCGCATCATCGGCGCTGCCCCAGCCCCAGGTCACGACGCGGGTCGGCTGCGTTTCGATCGTCGTTTCGCCGAAGGCGTGCTCGATCGTGACGGGAAAGCTGCCGGATGCCGCCGCGTCGTCAGCGGGGTCGGCCCCGTCGCTGGCGGCGGCCGTGCAACCACTCAGGCCCAGGGCAAGGATGCTCGCTGCGGCAGCGAGCGTGAGGGTAAGGCGTCGGGACACAACGTTCTCCAGTTCGTCGGGCGCGGGGCGACATCGAGCACCCGCGCAATAAGGGTAGCCTACCCTAAATTACTACCGGTTCGTTGTGTCGCACGCCGGGCGTCGTCGTGGTCGACGCCACCCCGTGGAACCGGCCGATCGGCACGACCATGGGGGAACCGCAGACGGGATCGGGAACGATGCGCGCCTCGAGATCGAAGGCGTGCCGCACGATCTCGGCGGTGAGCGTCTCAGCGGGCGTGCCGTTGGCGACGATGCGCCCGGCGCACATGACGACGAGGTGGTCGGCGTAGCGAGCGGCGAGGTTGAGGTCGTGCAACACCATCACGACGGTTGTGCCGCGCTCGCGGTTGCGCTCGAGCAGCAGGTCGAGCACCTCGATCTGGTGGGTCACGTCGAGAAAGGTGGTCGGTTCATCGAGCAGCAGAATCTCGGGGTCCTGGGCGAGGGCCATGGCGATCCAGACCCGTTGGCGCTGGCCGCCGGAGAGGTCCTCGAGGCGACGCGCAGCGAGTTCGTGGGTGTTGGTAGCGGCCATGGCGGCGGCGACGATCTCGTCATCGCTGCTCGACCATTGCCGAAACCAGCCCTGGTGCGGGTAGCGACCACGCCCGACGAGGTCGGCCACGGTGATGCCGTCGGGAGCGACGGGCTGCTGCGGCAGCAGCCCCACGACCGTGGCCACCTTCTTTGCGGGCAGCGCCCTGATACTGCGGCCGCCCAGGGTGACCTGGCCGGCATCCGGTGTGATCAGCCTGGACAGCCCCTTGAGCAGGGTGGACTTGCCCGAGGCGTTGGCCCCGACGATGACGGTGATCGCGCCGGGCACGATGGTCAGGTCGAGGTTCTCGATGATGGGCGTCTGGCCGTAACCGAGGCTCACACCCTCGGCGCGCAGTATCGGGGTCATCAGGCACCCTTTCCGGTTTTGTTGCTGGTGGCGAGCAGCCAGAGCAGGTAGGGGGCGCCGATGGCGCCCGTGATGATTCCGGCGGGCAGTTCCAGCTGCCCGGGCAGCAGGTGCTGGGCCACGAAGTCGGCCACGGTCGTGATGAGCGCCCCGATCAGCGCTGCCGGAATGAGGGCGAGCCCGCCGGTACCGACCACGCGCCGGGCGATGGGCGCCGCGACGAAGGCCACGAAGGCGAGCGGGCCGACCGCCGCTGTCGCCGTCGCGGCGAGCGCCACGGCGATTACGAGCAGCACGAGCCGGGTGCGTTCGGCACCGACGCCGAGGCTCGTCGCGAGGTCGTCACCGAGCTGCAGGGCGCGCAGCCGACCGTCAGCCAAGCGAATGATGGGCAGCAGCAGGAGCAACAGCACCGCCACGACCGAAATGTTTTGCCAGCGGGCGCCGCTCACACTGCCGACCAGCCAGAGCAGGGCGCCCTGCGCGTCGTTGAGGTCGGCGCGAGAGAGCAGGTAGCCGAGCAGGCCCTGCACCATGAACGCGACTCCCACGCCGATCAGCACGAAGCGGTAGCCGACCACCCCACCGCGGCGCGCCAGCAGGTAGATGACGCAGGCGACGATGATGGCCCCGGCGAACGCGGCGAACGAAGTGGCGAGGCTACCGAAGCCCAAAATGAGCATGCCGAAGACGGCGGCGGCGCTCGCTCCCCCGGTGACCCCGATGATGTCGGGGCTGGCCAGCGGATTGCGCAGCACGGTCTGGAACAGTGCTCCCGAGAGCGCGAAGGCCACACCGACGAGCACGGCGAGGGTCAGCCGCGGCAGCCGCAGCGACAGCACGATGAAGTTCTCGCTCTGGGTGCCCTGCCCGGCGAGGGTGCGCAGCAGGTCGGGCACGCTCAGCGAATAGGCGCCGACGGCGAGACTGAACGCGGCGACGATCAGGAGGGCGCCGACGAGCACGAGCACGACGCGTCGTTCGCGTCTGCTCCGCTGGGCGCGCGCGGCGGTCAGCGGGGCGGCATCCGCTTGGCGCTCTCTGAGCATGGTCATCACAGGCCCGCCAGTTTCACGCGGCGCACGAGTGCGATGAGTACCGGCGCCCCGAGGAACGAGACGACAAGGCCGGCCTCGATCTCGCCGGGCTGCCCGATGACGCGACCGAGCACATCAGCCGCGACGAGCAGGGTCGGACCGAACAACGCGGAGAAGGCGATGATGAGGCGGTAGTCGGGGCCGGTGATCCAGCGGGCCACGTGCGGCACGGCGAGGCCGACGAACACGATCGGGCCGGCCATAGCTGTCGCCGAGCCGCAGAGCAGCACGATCGCCACGGCGCAGACGACGCGGGCGAGCATGAGGTTCTGGCCGAGGCCGCGGGCGAGGTCGTCGCCGAGGGCGAGGGCGTTGAGCATGCGGGCAGCCACGATGGCGAGGATCGCGCCGATCAGGATGAACGGGGCCAACGGCAGGGCGGCGTCGAGGCCGCGGGCCACGAGCGAGCCGGCTGCCCAGAACCGGTAGCGGTCGAAGGCCGCGGTGTCGGCGAGCAGAACGATCGTGATGAGCGAGGTGAACGCCGCCGTCAGCGCGGTTCCGGCGAGGGCGAGCTTGACCGGCGTGGCGCCCTCGCGCCCGAGCGAACCGATCAGGTAGACGATCGTGGCGGCCGCGGCGGCGCCCGCGAACGCGAACCAGACGTAGCCGAGCGAACTGGTCACACCGAACCAGGCGACGCCGGCGACGACGAACAGCGAGGCGCCGGCGTTGACCCCGAGCAGGCCGGGGTCGGCGAGCGGGTTGCGGGTGACGCCCTGCATGAGCGCGCCGGCCAGGCCGAGGGCGAGGCCGGCGAGCAGGCCGACGACGGTGCGCGGCACCCGCAGGTCGAGGATGACGGTGCGGTCAGTCAGCGCAGTATCGGTCAGGCTGGTATCGGGGTTGACCAGGGCATCGATGACGGCGCCGAGACCGATCTCCCGGGTACCGACCAGGAGCGAGGCGGCAATGCTGAGGCCGAGAAGCACGAACGCAAACGTGAAGCCGATGACGACGCGACGTGGACGGGTGCGAGCGCGTCGTTCCAGAATCAGGGTCATTGAGCTTCGGACCGGCCCAGCCGCCAGTAGCCCATGAAGGCCACTCGCGACCGGTCGATGCCGGTCTCGCTCACCAGAAAACGTCGCAGCAGTTTGATCATGCAGGATTCGCCGGCGAGCCAGGCGTAGAAACCCGTTCCCGCCGCGGCATTGGGTGATTCCCAGAGCAGGTCGCAGTCCACGTCGACCTCGGCGAGCGGCTGCGGGGTGGTGGCGACCGCCGTATCAACCAGGGGGCGATTGGCGGCGACCCACTCACGCACCGCCTGGTCGAGGCGTTCTCCGTGCGGCGCTCTGTCGCGGGCCAGCCAGGTGATTTCGCACCCTGCAGGCAGGGCGAGGGGCAGGGCATCCGCTGGGCTGGGCACCTCGATGAAGGCGCGCGCGCGGCGACCCGCTGCCAGGCTCTCGAGGATGCTGCAGATGGCGGGGGCGGCGGTTTCATCACCGACCAACAACAGTTCGGTCGCCTGGGCCGGGTGCCAGTCGAAGCCGACGGCGCGGTCGGGGCTGCGCTCGTCGGGGCCGACGATGAGAACGTCGCTGCCGACGCTTGCGGTCTGCAACCAGCGCGCGGCGGGACCGAGTGGGCCGTGGCCGGCGTGGGTGACGAAGTCCACATCGATCTCGCGCTGCTCGAGGCGCACCGCGCGAATCGTGTAGGTGCGAAACGGGTTGCGATCGGCGTCGGGCAGCGCACGCCAGCGGGCATACCAGGTGCCGTCGGCGATGGTGCGTTCGTCGGTGGCGCCGATCTCGGCCAGGCCCCGGCCGGGCAGCGGCAGAACGATCTTGATGCGCTGGTCGAGGCCGGCGGTGCCGAAGGTGTCGAACTGGGTACCGAAGAAGGTCACCCGGGTGAAGTGCTCACTCAACGAACGGATGCCCACCACCATGGCCCGATAGGGGCGGTAGGCCGGACGGTCGACGACCATCGTGGCGGCGGAGCCGGTCTCAATCGGTAAGGTAAGCATCACCTTAGTATGGCATGCCTTACCTGACAATGACCACCCAGGCGGGCAGCGCGCAGACCGCACGGGTCACCGGTCTCCCCCAGTTTTCGACCCGCCCGACCCTAGACTGAAAGCATTGTGAAAAGTTACTGGACGCTCCTGCGTACGCCCGGCGTATCCCGTCTGATCGGCGCGCAGCTGACGGCGAGGTTTCCGTTCGGGATGCTCTCGCTCGCCTTCCTCATTCACATTGAGCAGATCTTTGATTCCTACGGCGCGGCCGGACTGGTGCTGGGCGCCATGAGCATCGGCCAGGCCATCGCCGGTCCGCTCACCAGCCGGCTGATGGGCCGGCTCGGCATGCGCCCGGTGATCATCGCGACCATGTTCATCTGCGCCGTGTCGATCATCGTCATGGCGCTGGTACCGCTGTCGGTGCTGAGCCTTATGCTCATCGGATTCGTCGCCGGCCTGTCCACCCCGCCGATCCAGCCGGCCGTGCGTACCATCTACCCCAAGATCGTCAACTCACGCCAGCTCACCCCGCTGTTCTCGCTCGACGCGTCGGCGCAGGAGATCATCTGGGTGCTCGGCCCGGTGATCGCAACCTTTGTGGCGCTGCAGGTGTCGACGACCGCGGGTATCCTGCTCGCCGCGATCTTTCTGGTCGGCGGGGGCATCTGGTTTGTCTCCCTGCCCGAGGTCGGCCGGGTGCGCATTCCGCGCAGTCGTCGCAAGCTCGGCGTCGTGCTCAAGAAGCCCGAGGTGCTGCTTAGCACCATCGTCGGGTTCACCCTCGTCGCCGCCTGCGCCGCCGTCGAGGCCGGGGTCGTTGCTGTCTTCGGCCATGGCAGCGCCGACGCCGGCTGGGTGCTCGGCATCTTCGCGATCGGCTCGCTGATCGGCGGGCTCGCGCTCGGCCATGCCCCGATCGGCCCGTGGGCGCTGGCCGCCCGCATGCTGATCGTCACGATCGGACTCGCCCTGGCCAGCCTGTGGCTCACCTTCTGGTGGTTGTCGCTGGCGCTGCTCTTGGCCGGGGTCGGTATCGCACCCGCTTTCGCGGTGTTGTTCGGCATCGTCTCGGCGAGCGTGAAGTTCAGCGATACCGCCGAAGCCTACGGCTGGGTCGGCACCGGCCAGCTGATCGGCGCCGCGATGGGCTCCGCCATAGCCGGCTTCTCGATCGACCACTCCGGGCCGGTCTCGGCGATCTACGTCGCCGCGGGCTTCGCCGCCCTCGGCTGCATCATCCCCGCCCTCGGCCGACGCTGGCACCCGGACCTGCGCGGCCGCGACATCAGCCCCATACCCGACACCGAGCCGATCCAAGTTCAGGTCTCCTAGGCCAGATCCCGGTCTCGTAGCATGGAAGGATGACTTCCCTCACGCTGAACGACGGCCACACCATCCCCCAGCTCGGCCTCGGCGTCTACAAAATAGCGGATGCCCTCGCCGCCGATACCGTTGAGATCGCGCTTGACGCCGGATATCGTCACGTCGACACCGCAGCCCTCTACGAGAACGAGGTGGGTGTCGGGCAGGGACTGGCCCGCTCCCGTGTGGCGCGTGAGGACGTGTTTGTGACGACCAAGGTGTGGAATGACCGCCACGGCTATGACGAAACGTTGACGGCCTTCGACGAGAGCCTGGCCAAGCTCGGCCTCGACTACGTCGATCTGTACCTCATTCACTGGCCGGCACCGCAGCAGAACCGCTACGTGGAGACCTGGCGGGCCCTCGAGAAGCTGCGCTCAGATGGCCGTGCCCGCTCGATCGGCGTCTCCAACTTTCATCCGCACCACCTCGACCGGCTGCTTGCAGAGACCGACATCGTGCCGGTGCTCAACCAGGTGGAGTTGCACCCGTGGTTGCCGCAGGCCGGAGTGCGTGCGTACGACGCGGCCCACGGCATCCTGACCGAAGCGTGGTCGCCGCTGGCCCGGGGCCGTGCGATCGGCAACGAGACCCTCGACGCGATCGGCGCCAAGCACGGCAAGTCCGCCGCGCAGATCGTGATCGCCTGGCATTTGTCGCTCGGCAACGTGGTCATTCCCAAGTCGGTCACACCGGAACGTATTCGCGCCAATATCGATGTGTTCGACATCGTGCTCGACGCGAACGACCTCGCCGCGATCGCCCGGCTCGACAGCGGCCAGCGCACCGGCAAAGACCCCGACGACCTCGACTGAGCTCCCGAACTCCGTGCCAGGTGCTACCAGCGCGGGTGGATCTGCTCCCGCAGGAGCCGGTCGTAGATATCCTGCACGCCCTCGTTGAAGGCCAGGGAGAGGGGCTCGGCCACGCCCGCGGCAGCGTTGCCCTGCGCCTGCCCGACCGAGCGCGCACCGGGAATGACCGCGCTCACCCCGTCGATCTGGGCGACCCAGGCCAGTGCGGCCTGCGCCGGGGTCAGGCCGGCCGGAGCCAGGGCGGCGAATTCGGTCGCCGCTTGCAGTCCCACCTCGAAGTCGACACCGGAGAAGGTCTCGCCGACGTCGAAGTGGCTGCCGTCGCGGTTGAAGTTGCGGTGGTCGCTCTCGGCGAACACGGTCTCGCGAGAATACTTGCCGGTGAGCAGCCCACTGGCCAGCGGCACCCGCGCGATGATGCCAACCCCGGCAGCACGCGCGGCGGGCAGTACCTCGTCGAGCGGCTTGAGCCGAAACGCGTTCAGAATGATCTGCACCGTGGCCACACCCGGGTGGCTGATCGCGGCGAGGGCCTGGTCGCAGGTCTCCACGCTTACGCCGTAGTTGCTGATGGCTCCCTCGTCGACGAGGGTGTCCAGAGCGTCGTAAACCTCACCCGAGTCGAAGACCGCGCTCGGCGGGCAGTGCAACTGCACGAGGTCGAGGGTGTCCATTCCCAGATTCGTGCGTGAGCGGTCGGTCCACTCCCGAAAGTTGGCGAGCACGAAATTCTCGGGCAACTGCTCGGCCCGTCGTCCCATCTTGGTGGCGACGGTGATGGCAGCGCCCGGGTCGTCGTGCGCAAGGAAATGCCCGATCAGGCGTTCGCTGCGGCCGTCACCGTAGACATCCGCTGTGTCGAAGAAGGTGATGCCGGCGTCAGCGGATGCCGCCAGCACGGCGGCCCCGTCGGCGTCAGACACGGCGCCCCAATCGGCGCCCAACTGCCAGGTGCCCAGGCCGATCACTGAGACAGTACGGCCGGTTCGTCCGAGGGTGCGCTTGTGCATGGTCCCAGCTTAGGCAGCGTGTGGTTTCAGTGGCGGAACATTTTCCGGCTACGGGCGCCAACCCCGCGAGCGCAGCGCGCCGTCAACGGCAGCGCGGATCCATTCCTTCGACGACCCCTTGCGCACGGTGACGACCAGCCACCCGGCGCCCCGCAGGTCGTGCAGCCGTTCGGCATCGCGGTTGTACTGCCCGTCGTCGGTGCGGTGCTGCTCACCGTCATATTCAACGAGAACCTTGTAGCGAAAGTAGACCAGGTCGCCGCGCACCCGACGTTTGCCGGCGGGCAGGGGAATGTATACGTTCGTCTCGGGCTCGGGAAATCCGCTCAGCACCAGGAAGAGGCGCAGAAACGTCTCCCGCCTGGACTCGACCCGGGGCCGAATCAACGCCTCTGCCGCGCGCAGGCTGCGGGCACCGCGCTGCCCTGCATACTGCACGACCTGCGCTGAGATCTCGGGTGCGGTCGCGAGCCCGAGTTCCGGCCTGAGCAGATGGTCACCCGCCGCGACGAGGTCATTCAGGTCCAGAACGGATGCCAGTTGGCACCACGCCGAGACCGGCTCCAGCACCGGCAGCCCGGCCACACTACCCAGCCCCGGAGGAATCGCCACCCGGTGTCCGACAACCCCCACTGCTCGCAAGGCCCGATGCGGGTCGAGCACCGTCACATGAAGGAGCGGGTCGGCCTCGAGCTTGGCCGGCAGGGGCATGCCGAACAGGCGGGCAGCCGTGACGTGGCTGAAGAAGGCGCCAACGGGCATCCGTTGTCTAATTGCCCGGCACCGGTCATTCAGCTCTGCAATGCTGCCGGCCGCAACGCAGACACCCCAAAACGGATGCTCGATATCGCGCGACCGCAGGCGCTTGGCCGACGCGCCCGCGGCCCGGGCCTCGGCATAGGTGAACGCTCCGACGTCGAAGCCGCGAGGGAGTGGAGTCTGGAGATGCATGCTCCGAGAGTGCCACGATCACCGACCCACCCGACGGTTATCCACAGGGGTGCAAGCAGTCGCGCGCTATTTCATGGAGCAATCACTGCCCCACCCACGCGAGGTGCCATCTTTGGCCCCATGAAACCTCGCCATGAGGCCAAAGATGGCACCTCGCGAAAACGATGGGGCAAAAGGTGGCACCTCGCGCCCGCGCCAATGCGCGACGGGCCGCTGGCGGCCGAACTCACCTTGCGCGAGCCTCACGTAGCCAGGGCGTCCCGCTCAGCGAATGCAGACGCTGCTAGCGACTCCCGATGCGCTCGGCGATCAGGGGGCCACCGTCCAGCACGGGCTCCCCCGGGTCGCCGATGCGCCAGGCACCCGCAACAGCTTCGAGTGCGCGCGCGAATCGCGCCGGCTCGTCAGCGCTCAGTGTGAACAGTGGCTGTCCCTGCACCACGGTGTCGCCGGGCTTGGCGTGCAGGTCGATGCCGGCGGCGTGCTGCACCGGATCCTGCTTGCGCGCCCGGCCAGCGCCGAGCCGCCAGGCGCCGATGCCGAACGGAAGCGCCTGCTGTTCGACCAGCACGCCGCTGCGTTCGGCGAGCACGACGTGGGTTTCTCGCGCCACCGGCAACGCGGCATCCGGGTCGCCGCCCTGTGCCCGTATCACGGCCCGCCACTTGTCCATCGCCCGGCCGTCGGTGAGCGCCGCGCCCACGTCGACGCCAGTGATTCCGGCGAGCGAGAGCATCTCCTCGGCCAGTGCTACGGTGAGCTCCACCACGTCGGCCGGCCCGCCGCCGGCGAGCACCTCGACCGATTCGCGCACCTCATTGGCGTTGCCGATGGCAAAGCCGAGCGGCACATTCATGTTGGTCAGCAGAGCGGATGTCGCCACCCCGGCGTCCTCGCCGAGCTCCACCATCGTGCGCGCCAGTTCCCGCGACCGCTCGATGTCTTTCAAAAAAGCGCCGGAGCCGAACTTCACGTCGAGCACGAGCGCGCTGGTGCCCTCAGCGATCTTCTTCGACATGATCGACGAGGCGATCAGCGGGATCGCCTCGACCGTACCGGTGATGTCGCGCAGGGCGTAGAGCTTGCCGTCGGCCGGTGCTAGGCCGCTGCCGGCCGCGCAGATCACGCCGCCGAGCTCCTGCAGCTGCTGGAGCATCTCCGCGTTGGTGAGGTTGGCGCGCCAGCCCGAAATCGACTCGAGCTTGTCGAGGGTGCCGCCGGTGTGGCCGAGGCCACGGCCGGAGAGCTGCGGAACGGCCGCGCCGAACACGGCGACGAGGGGCATGAGCGGCAGGGTGATCTTGTCGCCGACGCCGCCGGTGGAGTGCTTGTCGGTGGTCGGCTTGCCGAGGCCGGCAAAGCTCATGCGTTCGCCGCTGGCCAGCATCGCCATCGTCAGCGAGCGAATCTCAGCTCGGGTCATGCCGTTCAGAAAGATGGCCATGGTCATCGCGGCCATCTGCTCGTCCCCGACATACCCGCGCGTGTAGGCGTCGATCAGCCAGTTGATCTGCGGCTCGCTGAGCTCGCCCCGGTCGCGCTTGGTGTGGATGAGATCGACGGCGTCGAAGGCTTCGATGGCGGTCATGAAGTGGGTTCCTTTGCGGCGTGGTACTCGGCGAGTTGGCGCGGCCCGAACGCATCCGGCAGCACCTCGTCGATGGTTTTCACACCCGACACGGTTTCCAGCAGCATGCCAGGTGCGGAGTGTTCGTAGAGCAGCTGTCGGCACCGTCCGCACGGCATGAGCACGCCGCCGTTGCCGTCGACACAGGTGAACGCGACGAGGCGGCCGCCGCCACTCAAGTGCAGCGCCGAGACGAGGCCGCACTCCGCGCAGAGGGTGAGGCCGTAGGAGGCGTTCTCCACGTTGCATCCGCTGATCACGCGCCCGTCGTCGACGAGGGCCGCGACGCCCACCGGAAACTTCGAGTACGGCACGTAGGCCGTCTCCATGGCGGCGAGGGCCTGCGTACGCAGCGCCGCCCAGTCGATGGCTGGAGCGCTCACTTGATGTACGGCTTTCCGTCGGCGGCGGGCGCCCGCGAGCGGCCGACGAACCCGGCAACGGCGAAGATCGTCACAACGTAGGGCAGCATGAGCATGAACTCGCTCGGCACCGGCGAGCCGATGATGCCCAGCACGTTCTGCAGGTTGGTTGCGAAGCCGAACAATAGCGCCGCGAGGGTGGCCTTG
This sequence comes from Cryobacterium sp. TMT1-3, assembly GCF_004402315.1. Taxonomy (NCBI): domain Bacteria; kingdom Bacillati; phylum Actinomycetota; class Actinomycetes; order Micrococcales; family Microbacteriaceae; genus Cryobacterium; species Cryobacterium sp. TMT1-3. Next base: position 35,586 of record NZ_SOFW01000020.1, on the reverse strand, counting down.
ATCGGATGCCACTGGCCGAAGATGACTGCGGCGAGGGCGATGAAGCCCATACCGTTGGTCATCTCCTTGTTGAAAGCACCGACCGCGCCGAGGGTGAAGTAGGCCCCGCCGAAGCCCGAGATGACGCCGCCGAGGGTGACGGCAACGAAGCGGGTGCGGTTGACGTTGATGCCTACCGTGTCGGCGGCCTGCGGATGCTCACCCACGGCCCGAACGCGCAGGCCCCACTTGGTGCGAAACAGGCCGAAATACACCACGGCAACGGCCACGTACATGGCGTAGACGATGATGGTCTGGCGAAACAGCACGGGGCCGATGATGGGGATCTCGCTGAGCAACGGGATGTTCAGCCGTGAAAAGACATCCGGTGAGTTGAGCGTGGCGCTGGGAGCGAGCACCTGCGAGTAAAGAAAGCTGGTGAGCCCGATCACGAGCACGTTGAGCACGACACCGACGATGACCTGGTCGACAAGGTACTTGAGCGCGAACGCGGCCAGCACCATCGACACGAGCGCGCCGGCCACCATGGCGGCGAGCAGACCGAGGTACGGGTTGCCCGTGGCGGAGGCCACGACCGCCGAGCTGAAGGCACCGGCCAGTAACTGCGCTTCGATGGCTACGTTCACGACGCCAGCGCGTTCCGACAGCACACCGCCGAGGGCGCCGAAGATCAGCGGGGCGCTCAGGGTGACCGTTCCGATCAGCAGACCGGGCACCGGGATCGTTGAACCGGAGGCCGCCCAGGCCAAAAAACCGATTAGGAAGAGCAGGGCGAACAGAATGGTCAACACGATCGGAACCTTGCGATGGCGGTAGACCAGCGTGGCCGACGCCGCGGCCATGAGCACGAGCACGATGGCCACGAACACGCCGGTGGCGAAGGTCGGCAGGGCCACCTCGGGCAGCTGGATAAGGTCGCGCGCTTCGGACAGCCGAAAAGTGCTGAGGTCACCGCGCTGGCCGCGGCCGAGCACGACGAACAGCAAAAGGGACAGCACGGCAATTCCGCCGAAGGTGATCGGAATCTTCCAGCTGCGAATTTGCGCCGTCGGCTTCACGATCGGGGCCGAAGCCGGAACGGGAGCGGCGCTCTCGGTCAGTGTGCTCATTTCGCCACCACCTCGTTGGACGTGCGTACCTTGACGCTGTGAATTCTGGGTTTCCTGGTGGTGCCCGGCGTCGGCAGGTGGAACATGGCCCGTACCAGCGGCGGTGCCGCGATGAACAGAACGATGAGTGCCTGAACGACCACGACGATGTCGATGGGAACCCCTTCGGCCGCCTGCATGGCGAAGCCACCGGCTTTGAAGGCTCCGAACAGGATGCCGGCGGCGAAGATACCCCACGGCCGCGAACGACCGAGCAGGGCGACCGTGATGGCGTCGAAACCGATGCCGGCATCGATTCCCGAGCTGAAACCGCTGGTCAGGGTGCCGAGCACCTGGTTGACGCCGGCCAGGCCCACGAGCGCGCCCGAGATGGCCATGGCATACATGTAGACGTTCTTCACGTTGATGCCGGCGACGCGGGCCGCATTGGGGTTCTGCCCGACGGCACGAAACTGAAACCCGAGATTGGAACGGTCGAGCAACCACCAGACGAAGATGGTGGCCGCGATGACCGTGAGAAAACCGGCGTGCAGGTTGTACCGGGGGCCGAACAGGTCGGGGAACACCGCGGTGGGCAACATGGCCGGCGTCTTCGGGTTGTTGCTGCCCGGAGCCTGCAGGGCGCCCGGGGTGCGCAGCAGAAACTGAATGAGATACAGCGCCACGAAGTTCAGCATGATTGTGACGATCACCTCGTGGGCGCCGGTGCGAGCCTTGAGCAGGCCCACGATTCCGCCCCAGATGGCGCCGCCGAGCAGGCCGGCCAGAATGGCGACGATCAAGTGGATGCCGGCCGGCAGCTCGACCGCGAAGGCGACCCAGCCGGCGGCCCCCGCGGCGATGAGCATCTGCCCACGGCCACCGATGTTGAACATGCCCACGCGAAAGGCGAGTCCCACCCCGAGGCCGGCCGCGATCAGCGGCGTAGCGAAGGTGAGGGTCTCGGTCAACGGACGAATGGCGGTGAGAAAATTGTCGGCGCGAAAGTTATAGATAGCGCCCTGAAACAGGGCGGAATACGCGCCCGCGACGGCGTCCCAGACGGCCTGCAGCAGGTCAGTCGGCCGAGAGAAAAAATACCCCGCCGTTTCCTGCACGCCTTCGTTCGTGAACGCGATCAGAATGGCACCGACCACGAGGGCGACGAAGACGGCGAGGATGGAGATCATCGCGCTGCCGCCGGTGATGTCGCGCAGCGTCTGGTTCCAGCGCTCCGACCCGTCTTTGCTGGCGGGGCCCACTGGCGGGGTGTTCGTTTTGTCGCTCACAGTGCGGCCTCCGTTGCGGGAGCGTGTTCGCCGACCATCATGAGACCGAGCGTGGCTCGAGGGGTGTTGCCGGGCACGATTCCAACGATTTCTCCTCGATACATCACCGCTATGCGGTCGGCCAGAGCGACGACCTCGTCCAGCTCGGTGGAAACGACTATGACCGGAATGCCGGAGTCCCGGGTTTCGATGATGCGGGTGTGAACGAACTCGATCGAGCCGACGTCGAGCCCGCGGGTCGGCTGGGCCGCCACGAACAGGCGCAGGTCGCGGCTCAGTTCGCGCGCGAGCACAACCTTCTGCTGGTTACCGCCGGAGAGTCGGCCGGCTTCCATTTCGCTGCCCTGCGACCGAATGTCGAACTCGTGAATTTTCTCGGCGGCGAACTTGGCCCGGAACCCGAGCTGTAGGTTGCCGGCCTTCACGAAGGGTGCCCCGGAGCTGCGGTCGAGCATGAGATTCTCGGCGATGCTGAAATCGGCGATGAGGCCGTCTTCGGTGCGGTCCTCTGGCACGAAGCCGACACCGGAGTCGAGAATGTGTCGCACGCTGTAGCCTCGCAACGGTTTGCCGTCGAGCTCGATCGACCCGGTCACGTGCTGTTGTAGGCCGAGCAGGGCCTCGGTGAGTTCTGTCTGGCCGTTGCCCTGCACGCCCGCGATCGCGAGCACTTCACCGGCTTGCACGTCGAAGCTCACGTTGTTCACGACGATCTGGTTGCGGGAGTCGATCACTGAGAGGTTCTTCACCGCCAGCGCGGTTCCGCGCAACTCCGGGGCGTTCTTGTGTACGGTCAGTTCAACCGCGCGGCCGACCATGAGCGAGGCCAGCTCCGCGTTCGTCGCGGTCGGTGATGCTTCGCCGACGACGGTTCCCAAGCGGATGACGGTGATGCGGTCGGCCACGGCGCGCACCTCCCGCAGTTTGTGGGTGATGAACACGATGGAGGTACCGGATGCCGCGAGCTGGCGCATGATCGTCATAAGCTCGTCGGTCTCCTGCGGGGTGAGCACGGCGGTGGGTTCGTCGAACACCAGCACCTTCGCATCCTGCGACAGCGCCTTGATGATCTCCACACGCTGCTGCACACCGACCGGCAGGTCTTCAATGAGGGCGTCGGGGTCGATGTCGAAACCGAACCGGTCGGAGATCTCCCGCACCTTGGCGCGGGCAGCGCTGAGGTCGAGGCGACCGCCGAAGGTGGTCTGCTCGTGGCCGAGCACGACGTTCTCCGCGACGGTGAACACCGGAACGAGCATGAAGTGCTGGTGCACCATGCCGATACCCGCATTCATGGCGTCGCCGGGGCCGGCGAACTTCTGCACCACGTCGTCGAGCAGGATTTCACCCTCTTCAGCGATATACAGGCCGTAGAGCACGTTCATGAGCGTGGATTTGCCGGCGCCGTTCTCGCCCAGGAGGGCGTGAATCTCACCGGACTCGACGGTGAGGGAGATGTTGTTGTTGGCGACCAGTGCGCCGAAGCGCTTGGTGATGCCGCGAAGTTCGAGCTTCATTGATCCTGGATTCCTGGGTCGAGCACGACGGGGGAAAAGCGTGGGGAAATGAAATGGGGAGGCCGACAATCCGGCCTCCCCAGGTCACTACAGCGTATTACTGCTTCGGCGAAGAAGGCGATTCGACCGTGATTGAACCGTCGATGATGCCGGCCTTGATGGCGTCGAGTTCGTCGCTCAGGGTCGAGGGGACCTTGGATTCGAAATCGTGGAACGACGCAATGCCCACGCCGTCGTTGTCCAGGGTGCCGACATACGGGGTGGCGTCGAAAGAGTCTTCACCAGCGCCGGTGACGACGTCGGACACGCTGACCTTGATGCCCTTGAGAATGCTCGTGAGGAACAGGCTCTTGTTGGTCGCGTCGGTCTCATACAGGTCAGCGTCAACGCCCACCATGGCAATGTCCTTGCCCGAGCTCTTGATCGCTTCGATCGCGCTCAGGAAGATCGGTCCACCAACGGGCAGCAGCACGTCGGCATTCTGGTCGATGAGGCCCTGAGCGTTGGCGAGCGATTCGACGCCGGCGGCGAAGCCACCGGTGAACGACCCGGTCTGTGATGCGACGTCCCAGCCGAGCGACTTGACGTCCGTGCCGTTCTGCTCGTTGTAATACGCGACGCCGTCAGCGAAGCCATCCATGAAGATGGTGACGGTCGGGAACTGCATTCCGCCATAGGTTCCAACGACGCCGGTCTTGCTGTAGCCGGCTGCCGCGTAGCCGGCCATGAATGCGGCCGGGGCGGTGTCGAAGATGATGGGCTTGATGTTCGGGGCGTCGACCTTGCCGTCGAAGTTGAGGTCGGCATCGTTGTCGATGATGGCGAAGTTGACTTCGGGGTTCGCCAGGGCGGACTCGACGGTCGCTGCGGCGAGGTTGAACCCGACGGTCACGATGAGGCTGCAGCCCTGGACGACGAGGTTCTGCACGTTGGACTGGTAGTCGGTTTCGGAGGTTGACTCCACCGTGATCGGCTTAACGCTGAGAGTGTCAGCAGCTTCACTGAGGCCCTCGAAGCCGAGCTGGTTGAAGGACTTGTCGTCGAATCCGCCGGCATCAGACACCATGCAGGGCAGAAAGTCGCTGGCGGCGGCGGAGTTGGTGTCGTCGGTCGTGGCGGGCGCCTGAGCACAGGCGGCGAGCATCGCCACGGTGCCGAACATTGCAAGACCGGAAAGTACGGTCTTACGGGTCGAAATTGTCAAGATGACCTCCAGGATGCTGCCCAGCGAGATCGCACGGGCGTGGTGCGATCCACGTTACCGAATGTGACGCCGCGCAGATGAGCAATGTGCGTGCGCGACCGAGTCGTTACCAAGCCGCGACATTGTCGAGACAATTCTCCCCTTACTGGGGTGAACTGGGACCGTCCACGGAGATGATCCCGGCTATAATCGCGGCCCGAATCTGGTCAAGTTCATCAGTGAGCTCCGCGGTCACCCGAGCTGCCTGGTCGTGGAAGTCGGCGATCTCGACGCCGCCGTTCTTCAGCGTGCCCACGAAAGCCGTGTTGTCGAAGGTGCCGTCGAGGTCAGCCCCAATGGTTTCGACGACCGCGGCAGAGGTGTTCTTGAGCACGCTCGTGAGCACGACAGACCGAAACTGCTCCGGCAGGGTGACATAGCCGTCGTTGTCGACCCAGATGATGGACACGTCCGGTGTCTCGATCGCGGCAGCAGCAGCGCCCTGGCCGACCTGACCGGCTACCGGCAGAATGACGTCGGCGCCCTGGTCGATGAACGACTGCGCCAGGGCCTTGCCTTTGTTGACATCCTCGAAGTCGCCGGTGAAGCTGCCGTCCTGGGCGTCCTTGTTCCAGCCGAGCACCTTCACCGCTGTGTCGTGCTTGTCGTTGTACATTGCGACACCGTCGACGAAGCCGTCCATGAACAGCGTGACGGGCGGCTGGTTGCCGCCACCGAAGGTGGCCACCGTGCCGGTCTTGCTCACGCCGGCGGCCAGGTAGCCGGCCAGAAACGAGGCCTGGGCGGTGTCGAAGACGATCGGTTTCACGTTCGGCGCCTCGACGACCTCATCGACGATCGCGAAGTGCACATCGGGGTTGGCAGTCGCCTCGGCGAGGGTGGCGTCAGCGAGTTCAAACCCGACGGTGAGCACGAACTGGCACCCGGTAGCGACGGCCTCACTCACGTTGGGGGCCAGATCGGTCTCCGACGTCGATACGATCGCGTCGGTGTCGATGCTGTACTTCGTCGCCGCCTCCTGCAGCCCCTCCCAACTGGACTGGTTGAAGGAGCGGTCGTCGAGACCGCCCGAGTTCGTGACCATCCGGGCGCAGTATTCCGGCTTCGTCGCATCCGTTGTGGCGGTGGGTGTCGGCGGTTGCGCGCAAGCGGCCAGCAGTAGAGCGGATGCCGCGAGGGCAGAAACAGCGATCACACGACGCATGGACACTCCCTTAAGCATGAATTGGAATTCTAGTCAGGTCGGGCCTACAACACGTCGCTCGACCCCGAGAGTTTCAAGGCGTCGACGACGGCTTTGACCTTCTGGGCGTTCGCGCTCGTGGTGACCAGGAGTGCGTCGGGGGTGTCGATCACGACGATGTCTTCGACGCCGATGAGCGCGATCATACGACCGGTGTGACTGACCACGATGCCGCTCGACGAGTCGGCGAGCACCCGGGCACCGTCGCCGAGGATGGCGAGGTTGGATTTGCGACCCCCGGAGTGCAGCTTGGCGATCGAGGCGAAGTCCCCCACGTCGTCCCATTCGAACTGGCCGGGAATCACGACGAGTTTGCCGGCCGCCGCGGCGGGTTCGGCGACCGAGTAGTCGATGGCGATCTTCTTCAGGCGCGGCCAGACCTGATCGACCACGGCGCCGCGGGCCGGGGTGTCCCAGGCCTCGGCGAGTTTCATCAGCCCGGCGTGCAGCTCGGGTTCGGCCGCTTCGATCTCGGCCAGCAAACGATCGGCGCGCGCGATGAAGATGCCCGCGTTCCACAGGTAGTTGCCCTCGGCGACGTACTGTTCAGCAACCTCGGGGCTCGGCTTCTCCACAAAGGAATCCACGGCGAGCGCGGTTGGGGCGCCGTCGATCGCGAGCGCGGCCGCGCTCTTGATATAGCCGAAGCCGATCGCCGGCTCGGTCGGCTGGATTCCGATCGTGACGATGTAGCCGGCATCCGCTGCGGCAACAGCTTCGGTCACCGCCGACCGAAACAGCCCGTCACCCTTGATGACCTGATCGGCCGGGAACGATCCGATGATCACGCCCGGTTCCCGCAGCTGCAAAATGGCGGCGGCTAGGCCGATCGCGGCGGTCGAATCGCGCGGTTCGCTCTCAAGCACCACGTTCGGATCGGCCAGTTCGGGCAACTGCTGCTCGACCGCGGCGCGGTGGGCGCGCCCGGTGACGACCATGATGCGCTGCTCGCCCGACAGCGGAACGAGGCGGTCCCACGTGTCGCGCAGCAGGGTCTGACCCGAACCGGTGAGGTCGTGCAGAAATTTGGGGGCATCCGCTCGCGACAGCGGCCACAAGCGGGAGCCGATACCGCCGGCGGGAATCACGCTGTACAGGCGGGCGAGGGGCTCACTGGACGTAATCATTCGCCCAGACTATCGGGCAGCCCCAACACCACTGTTCATGCGCGCGTCACCCGACGGCAATGGCCGCTGCCTAACCTCGAATTATGCGGATCGCAGTCATCAGCGAAAGTTTTCTCCCCACCATCAGCGGGGTGACCACGAGCGTCTGCAAGGTGCTCGAGCACCTCGCTGCCAACGGACACGAGGCCATGGTCATCGCGCCATCCGGCGCCCCGTCGCACTATGCCGGATTTCCGGTGCACACCGTCTCCGCCGTCAACTACCGTGAGTTTCCGGTCGGCATACCGAGCCCGCAGGTGCAGAAGCTGCTCGCCGACTTTCGGCCCGACGTATTGCACGCGGCGTCGCCGTTTTTGCTCGGCGCCCAGGGCATCAGCGCGGCCAATCGGCTCGATATCCCCTCGGTCGCGATCTTTCAAACGGATGTCGCCGGCTACGCTCACCGAAACCACCTCGGCCCCGCCACGGCTCTGGCCTGGCGATTCGTGAAGTGGGTGCACGAAGGAGCCACCCGCACCCTGGTTCCGTCGTCGTCGTCGATGGCTGCCCTGTTGCGCCTCGGCGTGCCCCGGCTCGCCCTGTGGACCCGCGGCGTCGACCTCACCGGCTTTCACCCGAACCTGAAGAACGACCCGGCGGTCTGGAATCTTCGGGAACGCATCGCGCCTACGCCCCAGGGCGGTGCAGCCCGCGACGTCATCGTCGGCTACGTCGGCCGCATGGCTCCGGAGAAGCAGGTGGAGCGGCTGCGTGCGCTGCGCGGGGTTCCGGGCATCCGTTTGGCGCTGGTCGGTGACGGGCCGAGCGTTCCTTCTATACGACGTGCGCTCGCCGGCATGCCGGTCACCTGGCTGGGCCGGCTCTCGGGTGCCGAGCTCGCCGTCGCCTACGCGAGTTTCGACGTGTTCGTGCACGCCGGCACCGAGGAAACGTTTGGGCAGACCATTCAGGAGGCGCATGCCGCCGGACTGCCCGTGGTGGCTCCCCACGCGGGCGGGCCGATCGACCTCGTGGCGCACGGTGAGAACGGCTACCTGTTTCGGCCGGACGACGACCGTGACCTCAAGCACTGGGTGGGTCAGCTCGTGCGTGACCCGATGCTGCGGGCGCGGATGGGTGAAGCGGGGCGTCGTGCGGTGCTCGGTCGCTCCTGGCCGACGGTGTGCACCGAGCTGGTCGACTACTACGAGCAGGCCATCGACGAGCGTCTCGCGGTGCGCGCCAACACCCACGTCCCGCGCTCAATGCAACGTTAGGTTACCCTAACCGGCACGAGTGGGGGGAGCACTTGTAGAATACAGAAATGTGCTTACAGCGCATTCTCGGTCTCACTAAAGAGCCATAATTCAGCCAGGGAGGGTTGTTCATGCCACAGACGGCAGGAACCCTAGATTCTCAGCAGAAGACGACATCACGTCGCCCCGCCGGCACCCTCTATCGGGGTAACACGGGCATGTGGTCGTGGGTGTTGCACCGCATCACCGGCGTCGCGATTTTCTTCTTTCTGCTCGTTCACATTCTCGACACGGCCCTCGTACGCCTCAGCCCCGAGGCCTACAACGCGGTCATCTCGCAGTACCAGACGCCGATCATGGGACTCGGTGAGGTCGCACTCGTCGGCGCCATCGTGTTCCACGCCTTCAACGGACTGCGCATCATCCTGATCGACTTCTGGAATGCCAAGTACCAGCGGGTGCTGTTCTACGTGGTCATCGGCCTGTGGGTCGTCACCATGCTCGGCTTCGCGCCGCGCCACCTCATCAACGTGTTCAGCCACTAGGGGGCGACAGACATGACTTCAACAATCGAAGCTCCCCGCAGCCCGTACACGCGCTCGGCGAAAAAACGCGGTCTCAACTGGGAAAAATGGGGCTGGATCTACATGCGCGTCTCCGGCGTCGTGCTGATCGTGCTTATTTTCGGCCACCTGTTCGTCAACCTCATGGTCGGCGAGGGCGTCAGCGCCCTGAACTTCGCGTTCGTCGCCGGCAAGCTGGCGAGCCCGTTCTGGCAGACCTGGGACGTACTCATGCTCTGGCTCGCCCTCATCCACGGCGGCAACGGCATGCGCACCCTGGTCAACGACTACGCCACGTCGCGCATCAGCCGCGGCATCCTGAAGGTTGCGATCCTGCTCAGCGTTGTCTCGTTGATCGTTCTCGGCACCCTCGTGGTCTACACGTTCGACGCCTGCCCGGCCGGTTCGCCCGCCGACCTTCTTCCCGCTCTCTGCTCGAACCTATAGGAGCTGCACACACTCATCATGACGACACCTGCACCCGCACCTACCTCCACCCTTGTGGACGGCGTTCACTACCACCAGTTCGACATCGTGATCGTGGGAGCGGGTGGAGCCGGCATGCGTGCCGCCATCGAAGCCGGCCCCCACGCCAGCACGGCGGTCATCTCCAAGCTCTACCCGACGCGTTCGCACACCGGTGCGGCGCAGGGCGGGATGGCTGCGGCCCTCGCCAACGTCGAAGAAGACAACTGGGAATGGCACACCTTCGACACGATCAAGGGTGGCGACTACCTGGTCGACCAGGACGCCGCCGAGATCCTGGCCAAGGAAGCAATCGACGCGGTCATCGACCTCGAGAACATGGGCCTGCCGTTCAACCGCACGCCCGAGGGCAAGATCGACCAGCGTCGCTTCGGCGGCCACACCCGCGATCACGGTAAGAGCCCGGTGCGTCGCGCCTGCTACGCCGCCGACCGCACGGGCCACATGATCCTGCAGACGCTGTATCAGAACTGCGTCAAGCGCGGCATCAATTTCTTCAACGAGTACTACGTGCTCGACCTCGTCATGACCAACGTCGACGGCGTCGACCAGCCGTCCGCCGTGGTCGCCCTCGACCTGTCGAGCGGTGAACTTCACGTGTTCCAGGGCAAGGCCTTCATCTTCGCTACCGGTGGCTTCGGCAAGATCTTCAAGACCACCTCCAACGCCCACACCCTCACCGGTGACGGCGTCGGCATCGTCTGGCGCAAGGGGCTGCCGCTCGAGGACATGGAATTCTTCCAGTTCCACCCGACCGGCCTGGCCGGGCTGGGCATCCTCTTGACCGAGGGCGCACGCGGCGAGGGAGCCATCCTGCGTAACGCGAGTGGTGAGCGCTTCATGGAACGCTACGCGCCGACCATCAAGGACCTCGCCCCGCGTGACATCGTGTCGCGCTGCATGCTCAAGGAGGTCGCAGAAGGTCGCGGCGCCGGCCCCGAGAAGGACTACCTGTACCTGGACTGCACCCACCTCGGCAAGGAACTGCTCGAGACCAAGCTGCCCGACATCACCGAATTCGCCCGTACCTACCTCGGCGTCGACCCGGTCACCGAGCCGGTGCCGGTCATGCCGACCGCGCACTACGCGATGGGCGGCATCCCGACCAACGTGAAGGCCGAGGTCTGGCGCAACAACGAGCAGGTCGTTCCGGGACTGTACGCCGCCGGCGAATGCGCCTGCGTCTCGGTGCACGGCTCCAACCGCCTGGGCACCAACTCGCTGCTCGACATCAACGTGTTCGGCAAGCGCGCCGGCAACAACGCGGTCGAGTACGTCAAGACGGCCTCGTTCACCCCGCTGCCGGAAGACCCGGCCAAGGAGGTGCGCGAACTGCTCGAAGGCATCCGCTCGTCGACCGGAACCGAACGCATCTCGGTGCTGCGCAAGATTCTGCAGGAAGAAATGGACAAGAAGGCTCAGGTGTTCCGCACCGACGAGTCCCTCGCCTCGGTCACCGAGACCATCCACCTGCTGCGTCAGCGGTACAAGAACATCGCCGTGCAGGACAAGGGTCGTCGCTTCAACACCGACCTGCTCGAAGCCGTTGAACTGGGCTTCCTGCTCGACCTGGCCGAGGTCGTCGTCTACTCCGCCCGCAACCGCAAGGAAAGCCGCGGCGGACACCAACGTGAGGACTACCTCGTGCGTGACGACGAGAACTACCTCAAGCACACGATGGCATACCTCACGGGTGACGCGATGAGCGCGGACGCCGCCGACCACATCAAGCTCGACTGGAAACCGGTGGTCATCACCCGCTACCAGCCGATGGAGAGGAAGTACTGAGTTGAGTACCGCCACGATTGCCAACCAGCCCGTTGTACCCGAAGAGATCCAGTCCTTCACGGTCACGCTCATCATTCGTCGGTTTAACCCGGAGGTCGATGACGAGCCGCACTGGCAGGACTTCGATGTGCAGCTGTACCCGACCGACCGCGTGCTCGACGCCCTGCACAAGATCAAATGGGAGCAGGACGGTTCGCTGACCTTCCGTCGTTCCTGCGCGCACGGCATCTGCGGCTCGGATGCCATGCGCATCAACGGCCGCAACCGCCTGGCCTGCAAGACGCTCATGAAGGACCTCGACGTCACGAAGCCCATCTACGTGGAGGCCATCAAGGGCCTGCCGCTCGAGAAGGACCTCATCGTCGACATGGAGCCGTTCTTCGACTCCTTCAAGGCGGTGCAGCCCTTTCTCGTTGCCAAGAGCAAGCCGGTCGACGGCAAGGAACGCCAGCAGACCGTTGCCCAGCGCGCCCGCTTCGACGACACGACGAAATGTATCCTTTGCGCCGCCTGCACGTCGAGCTGCCCGGTGTTCTGGACCGACGGCCAGTACTTCGGTCCGGCCGCGATCGTCAACGCGCACCGTTTCATCTTCGACTCCCGCGATGAGAATGCGGCCGTGCGCCTCGACATCCTCAACGACCAGGAGGGCGTGTGGCGTTGCCGCACGACCTTCAACTGCACGGATGCCTGCCCCCGCGGCATCCAGGTGACCCAGGCCATCGCCGAGGTCAAGCAGGCCATCATGCGTGGCAAGGCGTAACTGACTGACTGAACGACAAACACCCCCGTCATTGTGACGGGGGTGTTTTTGTCTGGTCGCCTAGGCTGACACAGCAAATAAGCTGACACAGCAGTTAAACTCACACAGCAGTTACACTCACACAGTGAAAGAGCTTGTGGAGCGCATTCTTGGGTGGCGACCCGTGCGGGTGGTGACGCACTTCAACAACGTGGGCGGCAGCATCCTCGCCGGGGGAATGTCTTACCAGGCGATCTTTGCCATCTTCGCGGCCGTCTGGGTGGGGTTCTCCATTGCCGGCCTGTTCCTCACCGCGAATCAGGGACTGCTGAACGCGCTGTACGCCATCATCAACCAATCCATTCCGGGCCTGATCGGTTCCGACGGCATCATCGACCCCGATCTGCTCGCCACGGCGGGGATCTTCACCTGGACCGGTGCCATCGCCCTGGCCGGACTGCTGCTGACCGCGCTCGGCTGGCTTTCGACCACCGCCCAGGCGGTGCGCACCGTTTTCGGCATGCCCCCACAGACCACGTTCTTCATCTGGGTCAAGCTGCGCGAGCTCGGCCTCGGGTTGGTGTTCGGGCTCGCCCTGGTCGTGTCGGCGCTGGTTTCCCTCGCCAGCACCGCGCTGCTGGGCGCCCTGTTCGGTCTCTTTCAGATTCCTCAGGACTCGTTCTTCTACGAGGCGTCCGCCCGCGGCATCGGCCTCGCGGTGGTGCTCATCATTGATACGCTCACCCTCGCCGGCCTGTTCCGGGTGCTGTCGCGGGTGCGCATCCCGGTGCGGCGCCTGTTCGCGGGGGCGCTGCTCGGCGGTGTCGCCCTCGGCGTGCTGAAAATTCTCGGCGGGGCGCTGCTCGGCGGCGCCAGCCGCAATCCGTTGCTCGCGACCTTCGCGGTCATCATCGGGCTGCTCATCTGGTTCAACCTCGTGAGTACCGTGACCCTGATCGCCGCCGCCTGGATCGCCGTCGGCATGAACGATGCGGGCATTCCGCCGCAATCGCTCAGCGCCGACGAAGCAGCCGAGAACCAGGAAAAGCGGATGCAGGACGCCCTGCGGCTGACCGCCCAGGCCGAGCTCACGGCGGCTCGGGCCGACCGCGACGCGGCGCCCTGGTATGCCCGGTGGGCGGCCAGACGGCGGCTCAGGGCGGCCGAGGCGCGGGTGGCCGAGTATGCTGCGGCGGATGACGCCCACGCCCCCTAACTAGACTTGACCCATGTCTTCCGCCAAACCCCTTCGCATTGCCAGCATCAACACGAACGGGGTACGAGCCGCGTACCGCAAGGGGATGGGCGACTGGCTGGCTGCCCGCGACGTCGACATCCTGGCCATCCAGGAGGTGCGCGCCTCCACCGAGGACCTCGAGGGGCTGCTCGGGCCGGACTGGAACATTCTGCACGACGCTGCCACCGCTAAGGGTCGGGCCGGAGTGGCCCTCGCCAGCCGCGCCGGGGCATCCATTCACCGGGTCGCCCTCGGCGCCGAGGATTTCGACAGCGCCGGCCGCTGGCTGGAAGCCGACTACGAGGTCGACGGGCAGATCATCACCGTCGTGAGCACCTATGTGCACTCCGGCGAGACAGACACCCCCAAGCAGGTGGAAAAGTACAAGTTTCTGGACGCCATGGTTGCCCGGCTGCCCGAGCTCACCGCGCACAGTCCGCTCGCACTGGTGCTCGGCGACCTGAACGTGGGACACCGCACGCTCGACATCAAGAACTGGCGCGGCAACAAGAAACACGCCGGCTTTCTGCCGGAGGAGCGGGAGTATTTCGACCGCATCCTCGGAGCGGAAGGCGACCCGCGGTACAACGCGGGTGCCGGACTCGGCTGGGTGGATGTCGGACGTAAGTGGGCCGGCGAGGTCGAGGGGCCGTACACCTGGTGGTCCCAGCGCGGCAAGGCCTTCGACACCGACACCGGGTGGCGACTGGACTACCATCTGGCCAGCCCACTTTTGGCGGCATCCGTTCTGAATTATGCGGTCGACCGGGCCGCGGCGTACGACCAGCGCTGGAGCGACCACTCCCCCGTGGTCGTCGACTATGACCTTTCGAAAGCAGCACACTCATGACCCTCACCCGCCTCTATTCGGGTATGCAGCCCTCAGCGGAATCGCTTCAGATCGGCAACTACATCGGCGCGCTGCTGAACTGGAAGACCCTGCAACAAACGCACGACGCGTTCTTTTCCATCGTCGACCTGCACGCGATCACCGTGGCCCAGGATCCGGCGAAGCTGCGCTTGAACACGCGCCGCACGGCGGCGCAGTACATTGCGGCCGGAATCGACCCGTCGGCATCGACGCTGTACGTGCAGTCACACGTGCCGGCGCACGCTCAGCTGGCCTGGGTGCTCAACACCATCACCGGTTTCGGTGAGGCGAGCCGCATGACGCAGTTCAAAGACAAGTCTGCGCGGCACGGCGCCGACGCCACGACGGTGGGCCTGTTCGCCTACCCGACCCTCATGGCCGCCGATATTCTGCTGTATCAGACGTCCGTGGTGCCGGTTGGCGAAGACCAGCGCCAGCACGTGGAACTCACCCGTGACCTCGCGTCGCGCTTCAACTCGCGGTTCGGCGAGACCTTCACGATTCCCGAGGTGGCGATCGTGAAGGAGACCGCGAAGATCTACGACCTGCAGAACCCCACGTCGAAGATGAGCAAATCGGCAGAGTCACACGCCGGGGTCATCTGGCTGCTGGACGAGCCGGGGGTCACCAAGAAGAAGATCATGCGAGCCGTGACGGATGCCGACGGCGGTGTGGTATTCGACCGGGAGAACAAGCCCGGTGTGGCCAACCTGCTCACGATTTACTCGGTGCTGGCTTCTCAGTCGATCGAGTCGCTCGAGAACGAGTATGCCGGTCGCGGCTACGGCGACCTGAAGAAGGGGCTGGTCGAGGTGGTCCTCGGCACCTTCGACCCGATTCGTGAGCGCGTCGCCGAGCTGATCGGCGACCCCGCCGAACTCGACCGGGTGCTCGCGTCGAACGCCGCGAAAGCCTCCGACGTGGCGAACGAGACCCTCGCCACCGTCTACGACCGCGTCGGCTTCCTGCCGCTGCGCTGATGCCGGTTTCTGTGCCTGGTCCGGTGCTTGTACCGGTTTCGGTGGCGGCCGGTCAGGAGACCGCAGGTTCTGCCGGATTGGATCCGTCAGTCCGGCACGCTGTGCGGCATCACCAACCGGCGGTGGTGCTGTTCGACCTCGACGACACCCTGTTCGCCCATCGGGGTGCGGTTGCGGCGGGTATTCTGCTGCACCTCGACCGGGTTGGTGGCGCGTTCGCGACCGGCGACCGGGTCGCGGCGACCGGGCTTTGGGATGCGCTCGAAGAGGAGCATTACCACTCCTACCTCGCCGGATCGTTGGACTTCGCCGGCCAACGCCGCGCCCGGGCCCAGGATTTCGCGGCGTCGTTCGACATC
Organism: Cryobacterium sp. TMT1-3; assembly: GCF_004402315.1. Lineage (NCBI taxonomy): Bacteria > Bacillati > Actinomycetota > Actinomycetes > Micrococcales > Microbacteriaceae > Cryobacterium > Cryobacterium sp. TMT1-3. The sequence goes on along the minus strand of NZ_SOFW01000020.1, from coordinate 19,857 downwards.
ATGCTGACCGACGCCGAGGCCGATACCTGGTTCGACGAGTACTTCGAAAGCTACCGGGCCAGCTGGCGCCTGCACGACGACGCTCTCCCCTGCCTGGACGCGCTGGCGCAGCTTCTGCCCGAGGTACGCTTCGGCCTCATCACGAACGGCGACCCGGTCTTTCAGGGCGAGAAGATTCGGCGGGTCGGCCTGACCGACCGGTTCGAGCACGTCGTCACCTCGGGTGCTCTCGGCTTCGCCAAGCCCGACCCCCGCATCTTCGAGCACGCCTGCGCCGTGTTCGGCGTGCCGGTTTCGGAGGCGGTCTATGTCGGGGACCGGCTGCGCACGGACGCTGTGGGCGCTGCCGCTGCGGGGCTGACGGGGGTCTGGCTGGACCGCGCCGGCGCATCCGCTGCCCCAACTGGGTCTGCCATCCCCTCGCCGCGCGCAGCCACGGGTCTCCCTCCGACCACCGGCGCCGACTCAATCGAGGCGGCCCACCTGGGAGTGCTGCGAATAGGGACCCTCGCCGACTTGCCGTTCGCCCTGACCAGCCAATAGCCCGGTCATCACCCCTCGGGTGTCCCCCCCCTCGCACGTCTCCGGGTCAGAAGCGTCGTTTCGTTGCTAATTCAGGAAATCGACGCGCTGGCCGCTCGAAGCCCCCGGAACTTGGGGAGATGTGGACCACGCCTGCTCCTGACTTCCTGAATTAGCCACCGCGCACCGGGGCGATTCGTCGTCTGCGGTGACACGCGACAGCCGAACACTGCGGGCACACACCACCGAGCACGAAGCAGGCCGACCATCGAGCCGCCGCGTGGCTAATTCAGGAGAGTAGCGTGAGCGAATGCAGCCACCACTGCAAACACGGGGCTGGCCGTGCGCGGAACTGACGGGTTTCCTGAATTGGCCACGCGGCGGGGGTCTGCTGGGCGATTCGCCGCTCGCTACAGCACGTATGTACGGAAGTGATTGCGCACGGCCAAGAGTCCAGTTATCGCCGCCACGACGCGCTCCGGGTGGTAGAAAATGTCCCGGTGGATGGCGCGGTAACTCATATAGGTCATGCCGGCGAGGTCACAATCACGGGTGCGGTCGCGCAGATGCGCGTCCCAGCCGTCATGGAACTGTCGGCTGTCGGCTTCGACGACGAGGCATCCTTCTATGACCATGTCCACGCGCCCCACGCCGCTGATCGACACCTGAATTTCGAACTGAAACCCCGCAAGGTGCACGATGAACCGCAGCACCGTCTCCTGGCCCGATTCACTCCGCGCATCGACCCACGCACGGAGATACTGTAAATCCTCGGGAAGGGCCGCGAAAATCAACACGACGGCCTCGCTCGGCAGCAGACGCAAATGCAGGGCGTTGTCGAGGGAGGCTAATGCAAATCGTGGTTGTTGGCATCGGAAGATCTGGATTAGGGAATCCGTTAGGCCGATGCTGTATTCGGTGCCGTCCTCGGATGCCAGAAGTTGATCCCAATGCAACTCAATACCGTTGCGGTTCGCCACAGTGAGCCGCTGAAAGCGATCCTGTGGTGCGCGCAGTCTCGAAGCATTCGGGTCAAGATGAACGTGCGTGGAGCTGCTGTCGAGGGCAAAGACTCCCATATCGGCAGCTGCGGATATGCAGCCGAGCCGGCCACCGACGCGCACGGCTTCAAGAATGTGACGGTTGGTGGAGGGGAGCGCGTAGTGCCCACGGCGACAGCGCACCAGGAAACCGTTGTCGACGGCCGCCTTCAGTGACCTCCACGTCGCGCCGGCGGCCCGCAGTTCACCGGTCTCGATGACGGACCGGTCGGATTCGTGAAAGAGCACTTCCCATGTCATAGGACCCAGCATGGTAATCAACGGGCCTATTGAAACCGCGACTGGATGTTTCAGTGGACAGACGCGCGAATCAGTGCCTGTGGAGAACTTAAGAACCCACTGTTGCACCCGAAAAGCGTGGCGAATTCAGGAAATTCTCGATTTCACAGGTACGTCCGCTGCACTGGCTCGGCGGTGTGCAGGAGGATTTCCTGAATTGGCCCCCGTCAGGTTCGTGCAGACCGGTCTTGGCCGTCCGGCCCACGCGGGAGGCCCGATCCTGGCACTTGCCAGGGTGAACGGATGCGGCGCTCGGCACGTCCCCCGAGGTTCCCCGCCCGTGCCGTGGCCAATTCAGGAAATTCTCGGGGTCGAAGGGAACTGGCCGCGCAGATCCGCGGCCCACCGGCCGCCATACCAACGGATTTCCTGAATTAGCCACGGAGAGAGTGCGCACGAGGAGAGGAACACGGACGATGCCGAAAGCCCGGCCGCGCAGAGGCGCGGGCCGGGCCGTAACGCCGGATCGGTCTGGTGCGGGTTACCGCACGTCTTCGTCTACCCAGTCGAGGGTCTTCGTGACGGCTTTCTTCCAGTTGCGCAGCAGGCGGGCGGCCTCCTCCTTGTCCATGGCGGGCTCCCAGCGGGCATCTTCCTGCCAGTTGGAGCGCAGGTCGTCGAGGCCGCTCCAGAAGCCGACGGCCAGGCCGGCGGCGTAGGCGGCGCCGAGGGCGGTGGTCTCGGCAACGACCGGGCGCACGACCGGCACGCCGATGATGTCGGCCTGGAACTGCATGAGCAGGTCGTTGGCCGTGGCTCCGCCGTCGACCTTGAGCTCGGTCAGCGGCACACCGGAGTCGGCGTTGACCGCGTCGAGCACCTCGCGGGTCTGGTAAGCGATGGCCTCGAGGGCCGCACGGGCAATGTGGCCCTTGTTGACGTACCGGGTGAGGCCGACCAGGGCGCCGCGGGCGTCGGAGCGCCAGTACGGCGCGAACAGGCCGGAGAAGGCCGGCACGAAGTAGGCGCCGCCGTTGTCGGTGACCGTCTTGGCGAGGTCTTCGATCTCGGAGGCGTTCCTGATGATGCCGAGCTGGTCGCGCATCCACTGCACGAGTGAGCCGGTCACCGCGATCGAGCCTTCGAGCGCGTAGTGCACCGGAGCATCGCCGAGCTTGTAACCCACGGTGGTGAGCAGGCCGTTCTTGGAGTGGATGATCTCGGTGCCGGTGTTGAAGATCAAAAAGTTTCCGGTGCCGTAGGTGTTCTTCGCCTCGCCCTGGTCGAAGGCGGCCTGGCCGAAGGTCGCCGCCTGCTGGTCGCCGAGGATGCCGGATATCGGCACCTCGCGCAGCAGGCTGTGCCCGCTCGCAATGCCGTAGACCTCGGATGACGATTTGATCTCGGGCAGCATCGCCCTGGGCACGTCGAAGACGGCGAGGATCTCGTCGTCCCACTGCAGGGTTTCCAGGTCCATGAACATGGTGCGGCTCGCGTTGGTGACGTCGGTCGCATGCACGCCGCCCTCGGTGCCGCCGGTCAGGTTCCACAACACCCAGGAATCGGTGGTGCCGAACAGGAGGTCGCCGGCATCCGCTTTCTCGCGTGCCCCCTCGACGTTTTCGAGAATCCAGACGATCTTGGTGCCGGAGAAGTAGGTGGCCAGCGGCAGGCCGACCTTGTTCTTGAACCGTTCGACGCCGCCGTCAGCCGCGAGGCGGTCGACGATCGACTGGGTGCGGGTATCCTGCCAGACGATGGCGTTGTAAACGGGCACGCCGGTGTTCTTGTCCCAGACGACAGCGGTTTCGCGCTGGTTGGTGATGCCGACGGCTTCAATGTCGTGGCGGGTGATGTTGGCCTTCGACAACGCCTGCCCGATGGCCTCACGGGTGTTGTCCCAGATCTCCTTGGGGTCGTGCTCGACCCAGCCGGCCTGCGGCAGAATCTGTTCGTGCTCGAGCTGCCCGGTCGAGATGATCGACCCGGCCTTGTCGAAGATGATGGCGCGGGAGCTCGTGGTTCCCTGGTCGATGGCGAGAACATACTTGGCCATGTGTAACTCCTTTGTTGTTCCAGGTGGGAATTAAGTATAGAAACGGATGCTGCAGCCTGCGTCGGCCGGCTCAGCCCAGGATGGGCATGAGCACGCCGGAAGACGCGCCGGCGACGACGCCGCCGATGATGGGACCGACGACCGGAACCCAGGAGTAGGACCAATCGCTGGACCCCTTGCCCTTGATCGGCAGCAGGAAGTGCGCGATGCGGGGGCCCAGGTCACGAGCCGGGTTGATCGCGTAACCGGTCGGTCCACCGAGCGATGCGCCGATCGCGATCACGAGCAGAGCCACCGGCAGCGCACCGAGAGCGGCGAGGCCGCCGGCGTCGCCGTTGCGGCCGAAGCCGATGACAACGAAGACGAGCACAAAGGTGCCGATGATCTCGGTGACGAGGTTCCAGCCGTAGGACCGGATGGCCGGCCCGGTCGAGAAAACACCGAGCTTATTGGCCGGTTCCGGTTCCTGATCGAAGTGCTGCTTGTAGGCCAGCCAGACCACCACGGCACCGAGAATACCGCCGATCAGCTGCGCGCCGATGTAGACGAGCGTTGACGCGACGTTGACCGGCACCCCGGACCCGAAGGTGTCGGTTCCGCTCGCGACGAGGCCGAGGGTGACGGCCGGGTTCAGGTGGGCGCCTGAGTTGTATGAGGCGATGACTCCGGCGTAGACCGCGAGGCCCCACCCGATGGTGACCATGAGAAAGCCGCCGCCGAAGCCTTTGTTCCTGGCGAGTGCGACGTTGGCGACCACGCCGCAGCCGAGCAAGACGAGGATGGCCGTTCCCACGACCTCTGACATAAAGACGACACCGAGATTGTCCACATTGACCTTTCAGATGGGTGTTGCGTGCGCCGACCGACCTTGTTGTCGAGTGCGGCGATCGTTCTGGCGTGCTTAAAAACGTATCGGCGCCCGGGCAGGCACCGGCCGGTTTTCGCTGCACGTTCGTGCAGATTGCCGGCCGGTGCGGGTACTACGAGGTGAGGACCGAGCCGGAACTGACCGGGGCGAGGTCGACCCCGTGCACGTCGATCAGGATGCCGCGGGTCAGCTCGATCTCCTCGGCTCGGCGCCCGGCGTCCCAGCCGAGAACGGGAGCGACGACGAGTGCGAGTTCTTCGATCAACGGGGTGGTGACGGCACCGACGAAGGCCATGCTGGTGCGACGCAGGAGCAGGTCGATCAGGCGCACGACGCTCTCGGTCCCGGCGAGAAATTCGATCTCGCGTCGGGTGTAGGCGGCGTTGTGGCGGAGCGGGGCATCCGGTTCACTCGATGGGTCGGTCAGAAAGTCGATGACCTCGCTCGCGCGCGTGCCGTAGCGGGAGAGCAGGGCGGCCGCACGGTCGGCACCGACCTCATCGCCGTGCGCGGTGACCCAGACCAGGTGGGCGGCTTCGGTGGCCGGAAAATCGCGGCCGCCGCCAATGGCGAGCCCCTCGGTCGAGACGGTGCGCGGCAGTCCGAGCAACGTCAGGATGTCGGTGCTCAGGTTTTCGGCCAGAGCGCGGAAGGTGGTCCACTTGCCGCCGACCAGGCTGAGCAGGGTGCCGTCGGCGGCTCCGGTGCGGGGCAGCGGACGCGACTCGATGCGGTAGTCGCGGGAGACGAAACCGGGGGCTTCCTCGTCGTGGCGAGGCAGCGGGCGCACACCGGCGAAGCGGAACACGATGTGTGACCGGTCGACCGGAACGGTTGGGAAAACGTGCGCGACCAGGTCGAAGAAGTAGTCGATCTCGTCTTCGGTGCAACGAATCGGCTTGGTCATGTCGTGCTCGAGGTCGGTGGTGCCGACCAGAACACGTCCCTTGAGCGGGTAGATCAGCACGATACGGCCGTCTTCATGCTCGAAGAAGATCTCGCGACCACCCGTCGCCGCGAGCAGCTCAGGGTTGTCCAGCACAATGTGCGAACCTTTGGTGCCGCCCATGAAGGTGCTCGGCTGGCCGAGAGCCGTGTTGGTCAGGTCGGTCCACGGCCCGCTCGTGTTGACGACGACATCCGCTTGGAAGGTGAACTCTTCACCGGTGATCGAGTTGCGCAGGAGCACACCGTTCTCGGTCATGCCGGCAGCTTCAACGTAATTGGCGGCGCGGGCGTGCAAGCCGGCGTCGAGGCCGTCGCGCAGCACGTCGAGGGCGAGGCGCTCCGGGTCGTGCATGGCGGCGTCGTAGTAGGTGGCCGTGTACTTGAGGCCCGGGTTCAGCAGCGGCAGGGCAGCGAGCGCCTTGGTGCGGCCCTTGAATTCGTGGCGCGGCACCGTTCCGCCGTCGCGCGAGAAGGCGTCGTAGATCATCATGCCGATTTTGATCAGCATGGCACCGCGCTCGACGTGCTTGGCGCCCTGCTTGTGGGTGACGAAGCGCAGCGGCGCGGCCATCACTCCGGAGAAGGTGGAGAAGATGGGAATGGTCGTCTGCAGCGGCTTGACGTAGTGCGGTGCGATCTTGAGCAGGCCGTTGCGTTCCTCGACCGATTCCTTCACCAAGCGAAACTCACCGTTTTCAAGGTACCGCACGCCGCCGTGGATCATGTGCGAGCTGGCCGAGGAGGCTCCGGAGACGAAGTCATTCTTCTCGACGATGACCACGTCAACGCCCTGCAGGGCCAGGTCACGGAAGGTCGCGATGCCGTTGATGCCGGCGCCGATGATGAGCACCTGGGCGCGGGGGCGGTCGGAGATCGCGGTTGACGTCTGTGAGTTTAAGAACGACATTGTTGTCACCTCTGTCTCGGGGCCGGCCCGTGATTTGCGCGGGGCAGGCCGTATGAATAGATTCAGTCTGACAGTCCGACACAATTTCTCAATCGGATTGAACATACGTGCAAGGAGCCGCCGTGACCTACGCTACCGATCCAGTGCAGTCCGATCGCAGCCGCGATGCCCTCACCGCGGCGCACCTGTATTACCTGCAGGACCTCACGATGGAGGCCATAGCGCAGGAGTTGCATACCTCCCGTTCCTCGGTCTCCCGCCTGCTCAGTCACGCCCGGGAGACCGGTCTGGTGAACATTCAGATCAAGTCGCCATTGGATGCCCCGAGTCACCTCGAGCAGCAGATCGAAGCCCGATTCCAGGTCACCGCACACGTGGTTCCGGTTCCGGACAGCGCGAGCGACGTCGACCGGCTGGAGCGCGTGGCGCTCTCGGTTGCACGGATTCTCGGCCAATACTTTGACTCCAACATGACCATGGGCATCGCGTGGGGTTCGACCATGAACGCGATCAGCCGGCACGTGACCCCGAAACAGACCCACAACTCGCAGGTCGTGCAGCTCAACGGCGCCGGAAACATGCGCACGACCGGTCTCGGCTACGCGAGTGAGATTCTCGGCCGCTTCGGTACGGCCTTCGGCGCTCACGTTCAGCAGTTTCCGGTACCCGCCTTCTTCGACGACCCGGCAACGAAACAGGCATTGTGGCGCGAACGCAGCATCAGCCGCCTGATCGACATGCAGGCCACCATGGACATCGCCCTGTTCGGCCTCGGCTCCCCCTTCTCCGGTGTGATCAGTCGCGTCTACGCCGGCGGCTACCTCGAACAGGCCGAATTCGATGCGCTCAGCACGGCCGGCGTGGTCGGTGATGTGGCGACGGTGTTCTACCGCGCCGACGGTTCGACCGACGGCATCACCCTGAACGAACGCTCGACCGGCCCCGACTTCACCGTGCTGCGTCGCACCCCACGCCGCATCTGCGTTGTGGCCGGCCGCTCCAAACTCGCGAGCCTGCGCGGAGCCCTGGCCGCGCGGCTCATCACCGACCTGTTCGTCGATGAGAGCACGGCCCGCGCCCTGGTCGAGGCACCCTGATCGGATATTGAACGGAATACGCCGGAGCGTACGGTGTTGCACTATAAATAGAAGTACAACACGTGCTCCGGGGTCGGTGTAAATCCGAACCGGCGGTTAGAGTCCGCGACCCGTTAGTTCCTTGAGAAGGTTTGAGGGGCGAAACGGTTGAGCTGGTGAAATTCCAGCACCGACGGTTAAAGTCCGGACGGGAGGCGCACGAGTTGGTTGGCTCCTACGGTCGACCGACGGGTTTGTGCGCGTCTGCGTACCCCCATACCCCCCGGAGCTCGTCCGACACAGGATGAGGGCGGGATGACCAACAAAGCGGCAGTCGGCCTGGATCGGTCGGTGCTGCACGGCGCCATGCTCCGTGCCCTCGAACTGGCCACCCACGGCCCCGCCACCGGGGTGAACCCGCGGGTCGGCTGCGTCATTCTGAACGCGCACGGCGACGTGCTCGCCGAAGGCTGGCACCGCGGCGCCGGCAGCCGCCACGCCGAGGTCGACGCCCTGTCGAAGCTCGCTCCTGGCGGCGCTCGCGGCAGCACCGTCGTCGTCACGCTCGAACCGTGTAACCACGTCGGCCGCACCGGTCCGTGCGCGCTGGCCCTGATCGAGGCCGGTGTTGCCCGCGTCGTCTACTCGGTGACCGACCCCGGCGAGCACTCCTGCGGCGGCGCGGAACGGCTGCGTGCCGCCGGCATTGGGGTGCAGGGCGGCCTGCTCGCCGAGAACGGTGAGGCGTTCCTCGGCGACTGGCTCGTGGCCGCTCGCCTCGGCCGCCCGTTCGTCACACTTAAATGGGCGTCGAGCCTCGACGGGCGCGCCGCCGCCGCCGACGGTTCCAGCCGCTGGATCACCGGGCCGGATGCCCGCCTCGACGTGCACCGGCGCCGCGCGGCCTGCGACACGATTCTGGTCGGCACCGGCACCGTGCTCGCCGACGACCCGGCCCTGACCGCGCGGGGCGCTGACGGCGGGCTGCTCCCCCGGCAGCCGGTGCCCGTTGTGGTCGGCCGCCGTGAGGTGCCGGCATCCGCTGCCCTGCTGCACCACCCACAGCAGCCACTGTTTTTCGACGGGCTCGACTTACCGGGACTGCTGACCAACCTGCACCAGCGGGGCCTGCGCAGCGTGTTCATCGAGGGCGGACCGACCGTAGCGAGCGCCTTCGTCGCCGCCGGGCTGGTCGACGAATACCTCATCTACCTCGCACCGACCCTGATCGGCGGGCCGCGGCTCGCCATCACCGATCTGGGCGTGTCCACCATCGGCGAGCAGCGCCGCCTCTCCATCTATTCCCTCGACCGGCTCGGCGACGATATTCGCCTCGTCGCCCGGCCTCGCACCAACTAAGGAACCCCATGTTCACCGGAATCATCGAGGAGCTCGGTCAGATCGAGCGCATCGAGACCACAGCGGATGCCGCCCGCCTCACCATTCGCGGCCCGCTCGTCGTCGAGGGCGTGGGCCACGGTGATTCCATCGCCGTGCAGGGCGTCTGCCTCACCGTGGTCGAACGCACCGCCGACACGTTCACCGCCGACGTGATGGCGCAGACCCTGTCGATGTCAACGCTGTCCGACGCCCGCGTCGGCGCGCCGGTCAACCTGGAACGCGCAGCCCTCGTCGGCGACCGTCTCGGCGGTCACATCGTGCAGGGCCACATCGACGGCACGAGCACCGTACTCGCCGTCACGCCGGGTGACGCCTGGCGAGTGCTGCGGTTCAGCCTGAACACCGAACTCGCGCCACTCGTCGTCGGCAAGGGCTCGATCGCCATCGACGGCGTCTCCCTCACCGTGAGCAATATCAGCCCGGCCGCCGAGGCCAGCCAATGGTTCGAGGTGTCGCTCATTCCCGAGACCCTCGCCGCCACCACCCTCGGCGAACGCCAGGTCGGCGACAGCGTCAACCTCGAAACCGACATTCTGGCCCGACACGTTGAGCGGATGCTGGACCTTCGCGCGACCCACAATTCCCACCCCGAAACAAGGAGCGCATCATGAGCCTCGCCGATATTCCCTCCGCACTCGACGCCCTGCGCCTCGGCCGACCGGTCATCGTCGCCGACGACGAGGGCCGCGAAAACGAGGGCGACGTGATCATCTCCGCCCAGCTCGCCACCCAGGAATGGATCGCCTGGACGGTGCGCTACTCCTCCGGGTTCATCTGCGCCCCGATGACCAACGAAATCGCCGACCAGCTCGACCTGCCGGTGATGGTGCTGAACAACGAAGACCCGCTCGGCACCAACTACACAGTGAGCGTCGACGCCGCCGACCGGCTGTCGACCGGCATCAGCGCCGCCGACCGAGCCCACACCCTTCGCGTGCTGGCCGATCCCCAGTCGGCCCCGGCGAGCCTGCACCGCCCCGGCCACATCCTGCCGCTGCGAGCCCGCGACGGCGGCGTACGCGAGCGCGGCGGACACACCGAAGCCGGCGTCGACCTGATGAAACTCGCCGGCCTGTTTCCGGTCGCGGCGATCGCCGAGATCGTCGCCGAGGACGGCGAGATGATGCGTCTGCCCGGCCTGCTCGAACTCGGTGAGCGCGAAGGACTGCTCGTCATCACGATCAAAGACCTGATCAGCTACCTCAACGAGGTTCATCCCAACGAAGCCCTGCCGACCATCGCCCCGCTCACCGAAGCGCCGCGGGTCGACTTCGAGGTGGAAACCACCGTCCCCACCCGCCACGGCGCCTTCCGGGTGCGCGCATACCGTGATCGCTCCACCGGCGCCGACCACGTGGCGTTCGTCGCCGGCACCCCGGTCGACGGCGCCATCGTGCGGGTGCATTCCGAATGCCTCACCGGCGAAGCCTTCGGCTCGCTCAAGTGCGAGTGCGGGCCGCAGCTCGACGCCTCCCTCGACATCATCCAGGAGGAGGGCGGGGTGGTCGTCTACCTGCGCGGTCAGGAAGGCCGCGGCATCGGCCTCATCAACAAGCTGCGCGCCTACGAACTGCAGGAAGACGGCCTCGACACCCTCGATGCGAACGTGGCGCTCGGTCTGCCCATCGACAGCCGCGATTACGGCGCGGCCAGCAGCATCCTGCACGATCTGGGCTTGAACTCGGTGCGACTGCTCACCAACAACCCCGAGAAGGTGCGACAGCTCGAGCTGCACGGTGTCGCCGTGAGCGAGCGGGTGCCGCTCGTCGTCGGCATCGGCGAATACAACGAGGAATACCTCGCCACCAAGCGAGACCGCATGGGTCACCACATCACGAACGCCGAAATCATGAACGGAATCGCCTAATGGCTGGAACAGGACCCACAATCACGGTTGACGCACGGGGCCTGCGCGTCGTCATCGTGGCCGGGCAGTGGCACGATGTCATCACCGACGGCCTCATCGCCGGCGCCACCCGGGTACTCGAAGCCAGCCAGGCGGAGTTCTCCCTCGTGCGCGTTCCCGGCAGCTTCGAACTGCCCGTCGCCTGCAAGGTCGCGCTCGAAAGTGGGGCCGACGCGGTCGTCGCCCTCGGCGTGATCATTCGCGGCGGCACCCCCCACTTCGAGTTCGTCTCGAATGCGGCAACGGATGGCCTCACCCGCGTCGCCCTCGACACCGGCAAGCCCGTGGGTTTCGGCGTGTTGACCCTCGACGACGAGCAGCAGGGCCTCGACCGGGCCGGGCTACCCGGATCCAGGGAGGACAAGGGCGAGGAGGCGGCATCCGCTGCGCTGGCTACCGCGCTCGTGCTGCGGGAGCTGCGCGACCACATCGGGTAACTCGCGGTGCGTCTGAGTGCCTAGGCTGAACGCATGGACCTTCTACGCAACATTCTGCTCATTCTGCACTTCGTCGGCCTTGCCTCGCTGCTCGGCGGCTTTCTCGTGCAGATCAAGCCGATCATTGCCGGCAAGGGAACGATCGTCGCCGCGATGTTCCACGGTGCGCTGACCCAGCTGGTCACCGGCCTGCTGCTCGTGGGCATCATCCAAATGGGCTCGCTCGGCCACATCGACAATGCCAAGATCGGCGTCAAGCTGCTCGTGCTCATTGTGATCACCGTGCTCGTGATCGTAAATCGCAAGAAGCCGAGCGTGTCGTCGCTCGTGCTCTGGGCCATCGGCGCCCTGACCCTCGCGAACGTTGTCATCGCGGTGCTCTGGAAGTAACTGGTTCAGCGGGCAACAGTCCCGGCGGTAAGGTATTTTGTGACCTCTACAGGCGGCCACACTACTATTCGTGCGTACACGCTGCTGCGGGAAGTCTGATCGACTTGCGGGTTTCGTCGGCGCTCAGCCATCCCACCGGAGTGTTCCACCCTCATGTCAGCAACGACCGCGTCAGTTTCGACGCCGACCACACCTCTTAATCCGAAGAGTCGGGTCATCATGGCCAGCCTCATCGGCACGACCATTGAGTTCTACGACTTCTACGTCTACGCGACCGCCGCGGTACTTGTCTTCCCGCACCTGTTCTTTCCCACCGGCAATGAGACCACGGCGCTGCTCGCCTCCTTCGCGGTCTTCGGTGCCGCCATGGTCGCCCGCCCGATCGGCGCTCTGTTCTTCGGTCACTTCGGCGACCGCAAGGGCCGAAAGGCCACCCTGGTCGGCGCGCTGCTCACGATGGGGATCGCGACCTTCCTGATCGGTCTGCTTCCGACCTACGCCATGATCGGCTGGTGGGCACCGTTGATGCTCGTCATCCTGCGCCTCACCCAGGGCTTCGCCCTCGGCGGCGAATGGAGCGGCGCCGCCCTCGTCGCGACGGAGAACGCCCCGGTCGGCAAACGTGCCTGGTACGGCACCTTCCCGCAGGTCGGCGCCCCGCTCGGCTTCATCATCGCCAACGGACTGTTCCTCGGCCTCGCCCTGGCCCTGCCGTCGACCGACCCGACCCGCCCGTCCGAGGCGTTCCTCGAATGGGCCTGGCGTATCCCGTTCCTGTTCTCGGCGGTCATGGTGATCATCGGACTGTGGGTGCGTCTGCGCCTGGTCGAAAGCGACGTCTTCACCAAGGTCGTCAAGGCCGACCGGGTCGAGAAGCTGCCGCTCGCGGCGGTGTTCAAGTCCAACTGGCGCGAACTGATCCTCGGCACGTTCATCATGCTCGCCACCTACGTGCTGTTCTACCTGATGACTACGTTCACGCTCAGCTACGGTCGCGCCGCAACGGATGCCGCGGTTCCGGGTCTCGGATTCACCTACAACAGTTTCATCCTCATGATGATCGCCGGCGTGGTGTTCTTCGGAATCTTCACCCTCGCCTCCGGCCCGTGGGCCGACCGGCACGGACGTCGTAAGACGCTCATCATCGTGACCCTGTTCATCGTCGTGTTCGGTTTTCTCTTCGTGCCGCTGCTCGGGGCCGGGTTCCCCGGCGTGATGCTGTTCCTCATCGTGGGTTTCTCGCTCATGGGCATGACCTTCGGTCCGATGGGCGCCCTGTTGCCCGAGTTGTTCCCGACCAACGTGCGCTACACCGGTTCGGCGTTCGCCTACAACGTCAGCTCGATCCTCGGCGCTGCCGTGGCACCGTTCATCGCCGTCTGGCTGTGGACCCTCGGTGAGGGCAGCCCCTTCTGGGTCGGCATCTACCTCTCGATCATGGCCGTCATCACCCTGATCGCGCTGGTTTTGAGCCGCGAAACGAAGGATCTCGACCTGCACCGCTAAGCACGACCCGAGAGCGGGAAAATTGTTGCTTCGAAGGACTCGAGGCAGCAATTTTCCCGCTCTCGCGCGTTAATCGAGGAAGAGGGCGCGCAGTCGGCGGGTCGTCAGGAACAGGCCGACCGCTATCATCACGGCGTAGTAGAGCACATGCCAGAGCAGCCCGGCATTCACCTGGCCGGTGGTCAGGGCGCGCACCAGTTCAACGCCGTGCCAGAGGGGCAACGCCTGGATCACGTACTGGATGCCCTGCGGGTAGACGCTGAGCGGATAGAACGTGGCGGAGAACAGGAACATCGGCAGCAGCACGAAGTTGATCCAGTCCATCTGCTGGAACGTCTTCAGATAACTCGTGACCGCCATGCCCACGCTGGCGAAGCCGAACGCAATGAGCAGCACCGCCGGCAGGGCGAGCAGCGCCCACCAGGACAGGTTGAGCCCGAGCGCCTGCATCACCAGCATGAATCCGGTTGCGTAGAGCAGCCCACGCGCCAGCGCGAGCGAAATCTCGCCGAGCGCCACGTCGAGCGGGCCGAGCGAGGTCGCCAGCATGCCCTCATAGAGCTTGGCGAACTGCATTTTGAAGAACACATTCCAGGTCGAGTCGTAGATGGCGCCGTTCATCGCTGCCACCGCGAGCAGGGCCGGCGCGATGAAGGCAGCGTAAGGCACACGCTGGCCGTCTTCGGTCTGCACCTGGCCGATCAGCGCCCCGAGGCCGAGGCCCATCGACAGCAGGTAGAAGATGGGCTCGACGATACCGCTCATCACGACGAGGGAGTTGGTGCTGCGGGTCGCCCGCCACCCGCGCGCCATCACGCTGCGCGCGTTGCCGGAGTAGTACTTTCCGACAGGGAATCTGCCGAAGAGGAGCGCGGTGCCAGTGGCGGCCGCGAGCGTCGATGGCGACAGGTTGGGGCGGGTCATTTGTTGAGCCGCCGCACCGTGAGGCGGCGGGCCCAGACCCAGCCGACGGCCAACAGTACGGCGAGATACAGCACGTGCACGAGGCTCAGCCAGATCGGTTCGGGCATGCCGTAGGCGAAGACACGAGACAGTTCGGTGCCGTGCCAGAGCGGAGAGATCCAGCCGATCCACTGCAGGTACCGCGGCAGCACGTCGAGGGGAAAGAACGTGCCGGAGAAGAGGGTCATCGGCAAAATCACGAATCGCTGCACCATGGCGAGTTGGCCGGTGTCGTCTTTGAGAGTGGCCGTGTAGGCCATCACGAGCGCGCCGAAAGCCAGGCCGGTGAGCAACGCCACCGGCACCGCGACGAACCCGAGCGGGCCGGGCGCCGCACCGAAGACCAGCATGAAAACGTAGAAGATGGTGCAGGTCAGCACCATGCGGGCGGCGACCGAGATGACGATGCCGTTGATGATCTGGCCCGGTTGTATCGAGCTCGCGTTCATGGCGAAGAAGGTGGGATTCCATTTGAAGCCGAGCATGATCGGGTAGGTGAACTCTTCGGAGGCCACCGCGATAGCGCTGCTCGCGAGCAGCGCCGGCGCCAGGAACGCGAGGTAGCTCACCCCGTTGACGGCGTTGTCGCCCAGATTGCCGTCGACGAGGCTGGCCAGGCCGACGCCCATCGCGTAGAGGTAGACCAGCGGGCTGCCGACAGCGGTGAACAGCACGGTCTGGGCGTACGACCGCATCACCCGAAACCGGTGCTCGGCCACATACCAGGAGCCGTAGCGCCGGGTACGCGCCGCGCCCGCGACCGCAGCAGCGAGCGCAGCAGAGCGGATGCCGTCACTCACCTGCCTCATTCGATCAGGTTTCTGCCGGTGAGCCGCAAAAACACGTCTTCGAGGCTGGAGCGACGCACGAGGCTGGTGAGCGGGCGGAGGCCGGCCGCGGTCATCCGCTCTAATTCTTTCTCACCGCTGTCGCTGTAGACCAATATGCGGTCGGGCAGCACCTCGACCCGTTCGCCAGACCCCTGAATGCGTTCGGCGACCTCGGCATTCTGGGTGGAACCGAACCGCACCTCGAGCACTTCGCGGGAAGAGTAGCGGCGAATGAGGTCGGCCGGGGAACCCTCGGCCATGATGCGGCCCTGGTCGACGACGACGAGGCGGTCGCAGAGTTGTTCGGCTTCGTCCATGTAGTGGGTGGTGACCAGCAGGGTCGTGCCCTGTTCCTTCAGGCGAAACAGGCGGTCCCACAGAATATGGCGCGCTTGCGGGTCGAGGCCCGTGGTGGGCTCGTCGAGCAGCAGCAGGCGCGGGTCGTTGATGAGGGCCCTGGCGATGGTGAGACGCCGTTTCATGCCGCCGGAGAGGTCGTCGACCTTATGCGTGGCCTTGTCGGCGAGCTGGGCGAACTCGAGCAGTTCGTCGGCGCGGCGAGCCACCCGGGCGCGCGGCAGCCCAAAGTAGCGACCGTAGACCAGCAGATTCTCTCGCACCTTCAATTCCAGGTCGAGGTTGTTCTCCTGCGGCACGACGCCGAGCTGCGAACGGATCTCTGGACCGTACTCGTTGGGGTCGAGACCGAGCACGCGCAGTTCACCGCCGGTTCGGGTGGAGACGGCACCGATCATGCGCATCGTCGTAGATTTTCCCGCACCGTTGGGGCCGAGCAGCCCGAAGGACTCCCCCGGCGCAACCTCAAAGCTGATGCCGTCAACGGCGACGAAATCCTGGTAGCGCTTGACGAGATTCTGACTGACGATGACAGGGTCTGGCACAGTTCCCCACTGTAGACCGCACGCCGGACATTGGGGATTGTTCGCAGCGATGGCGGTTAAGATTTATAAGTGACTACCGCTACTCGTGTGCCTGGAACTCCTGCTTCATCCGTTTCCCCGACCGCTGTGAAGCCTCCCCGCGGCCGACGCGGCCGCCCAGCTCCCACCGGGCCGCGCGCCAAGTTCAGCCAGCTGCTGCCCTACCTGTTCGAGCACAAGAAGGTGCTCAGCGTCGTCATCGTTTTGAGCGTGCTCGGCGCCGCCGCCAGTCTCGCTCAGCCGCTGCTCGTGAGCCAGGTCATCACGATCGTGCAGGCCAATGATCCGCTCGGGTCCCTCGTCGGTGCACTCATCGCGCTCGTCGTGATCTCGGGGCTGATCAGCGGATACCAGCACTATCTGCTGCAGCGCACCGGCGAGGGTGTCGTGCTCTCCAGCCGCCGCAAACTGGTCAGTCGCCTGCTGCGCCTGCCGATCAGCGAGTTCGACGCGCGCCGCACCGGCGACCTCGTCTCCCGCGTCGGCAGCGACACCACCCTGCTGCGTGCGGTACTCACCCAGGGGCTGGTCGAAGCGATCGGCGGGTCGCTCACCTTCATCGGCGCGCTCATCGCGATGCTCATCATCGACCCGGTATTGCTCGGCCTCACCGTGCTCGTCATCGCGGTGTCGGTCGTCACCGTCACACTGTTGTCGCAGCGCATTCGCACCGCCAGCACCGCCGCCCAGGTGAAGGTCGGCGACCTCGCCGCGAGCGTCGAGCGTGCCATCAGCGCCATTCGCACCGTGCGTGCCTCCAACGCGACCGAACGTGAGGTTGCCGTCATTGAGGAGGACGCCCGCGGCGCCTGGCGCATGGGAATCAAGGTCGCCAAGATCAGTGCCCTCGTCGTTCCGATCGCCGGCATCGCCATGCAGGTGTCATTTCTCGTGGTGCTCGGCGTCGGCGGATTTCGGGTCGCAAGCGACGCCATCACGATCGCCGATCTGGTGGCGTTCATCCTGTTTCTGTTCCTCATGATCATGCCGCTCGGCCAGTTCTTCGGCGCGATTACCTCGGTCAATTCGGCGCTCGGTGCGCTCGGTCGCATCCAGGAGATCATCGACCTGCCCGCCGAGGACCAGTTCGACCGCGAGATCGCCCCTCTCGCCATGACCGTCGGCGCCGCCAACGAGAAGGTGCGCCCGGAGGCCGCCGCGATCAGCTTTGAGAACGTGCACTTCGGCTACGCGGTCGCGCCGGTGGAGATCGACGCTGCAACGGATGCCGCCAGCCCGGTCGACGACACGGCAGACTCGGCGGCGGCCACCGGCCCGCGCCCGGTGCTCACGGATGTGTCGTTCAGCGCACCGCGCGGCCTGCGCACGGCGTTGGTCGGCCCCAGCGGCGCCGGCAAGAGCACAATCCTCGCCCTGATCGAACGGTTCTACGACGTCTCCGATGGCACCGTGCGGCTGGGTGGGCTGGACATCCGCTCGTTGGATCGCACCGCCCTGCGCGCGCAGATCGGCTACGTCGAGCAGGACGCCCCGGTGCTCGCCGGATCACTGCGCGACAACCTCATCCTGGCCACCCCCGACGCCACCGACGAGGACTGCATCAAGGTGCTGCACGCCGTCAACCTCGGCGAGGTGCTCGACCGAGACCCGGCCGGACTGGGCGCCGCGGTCGGCGAGTCGGGAGTGAAACTCTCCGGCGGCGAACGCCAGCGGCTCGCGATCGCGCGGGCGCTGCTCGCGGCACCGCCCATTCTGTTGCTCGACGAATCGACGTCGAGCCTCGACGGTAAGAACGAGCAGATGATGCGGGAAGCCATCGACGCCGTCGCGGCCGACCGCACCCTCATCGTGATCGCGCACCGCCTGTCGACCGTCGTCGACAGCGACCAGATCGTGGTACTCGACCACGGCCAGGTCGTGGGAGTGGGCACCCACTCCGAACTCGTGGTCTCCACTCCCCTCTATCGCGACCTGGCCAAGCACCAGCTGTTGGTCTAACCCGCCAAGCTGGTACGTTCTGCCGGTAAATATGCGACACGCCGTGTCGGTTGAGGGGTGTTAACGGCGTGTCGTAACTTTTACCGGGGTTACGTGCGCTGATAGCGCAGGGTCAGCAGCTGGAACGGGCGCAGCTCCAGCGTCCGGGCAGCGTCATCGCTCGCTCGGATGGCGTTCGGGGCGACGCGGCGCTCGAGCAGGTCGGTCTCGAAGGCCCCGGTCGCATCGAACGAGCGGATGACCCGCGCTCCAGCCCGGGTTCCGTGCGCCTCGTAGACCCGCAGGATGACATCGCCACTGTCGTCTTCGGCAGGCTTCACGGCCTCGATCACCACCGCCGGATGGATGCGCACGCCCGCTCGGCCGATAGGCAACCCGTCGAGTTTCTCGACCGATTCGGCGTCAGTGAGAGCCTCGAACATTCGGGCGTGCGGGGGTGTCGAGGTCCCAGGCGTCCCCTTGGGTGGGAGTATCCCGGTGCAGGGTGAGCAGGTTGGCCCGCGCGCCGATCGGGACCACTTCGCGATTGGCGTGGCGGTCGTAGATCGAGCTGAACACACCGTCGGGATCGATTGTCACCCGCACGTGCCGGTTCGTCAGCACCCAGCCGTCGAGGGTGGGCGCGATCCTCGCCCCGAGCAGCGAGTCTGCCCGGAGTGCCAGACCGCCAAGCGCGGGCACGCCGCTTTGGCCATACGGGCCGGCGTTCAGCACGACCGCGCCCTCCCCCGGCCCGCACAGCGCCCGAACGGATACCTCAATCACCCCCTCCAGCACCCCCGCGATCCGCGCATACTCGCGCTCCGCCTCCTGGTGCACCCAGGTGATCGATGACCCCGGCAGAATGTCATGAAACTGGTGCAGCAACACCGTCCGCCACGCGTTCTCGAGGGCCGCGCGTGGATCCTCCGCCCCCGCCCGAACAACAGCCGTGGTGGCCCACAATTCTGCCTCCCGCAGCAGGTGTTCGCTGCGCCGGTTGCCGCGCTTGGTGCGGGCCTGCGAGGTCAGCGTGCCGCGGTGAAGCTCGAGGCCCGACCGGCCAGGGCCGTGCCGGCCACGTCGTCGGGGTCGAGCAGGTCAAGGCAGTGTTCCAGGGCCCGCAGAATGTCGGCCCGGCGCGGTTGGGCCGACGGCAGCTCGCGGCGCAAGCCGTCGAGGGTGACTTTGTCCTGGGTGAGGTCCCAGACCTGTGTGTCGCGCAGGGCGACATCCGCTTGCCGCAGCCGGTAAAGCGGCGCGGTACCGGCGGTGGCGAGGTCGCCGAGCGCGGTGGGGGTGAAGCTGAAATCGGCGGCGATATTAGGGTTGGCGGCGGCTTCGATGTAGAGGTCGATCCGAGTATCGGTCGCCGTGACCGTGCGGTTTAGCGACTCAATGCCCTTGAGCAGGCGACCATCGGAGCTGTACGCGATTCCCTCGGTTTGAAACCCGGGCACGGCGGTGGTGAAGCCGAGGTCCACGACGACCTCGATGCGGCTGGGCCAGGCCGCCCCATTTGGGCGGTACCAGCCCGGTCAGGTGGAACCGTACGGTTCCCCACGGGCGCCCCCACGCGTCACCCGCAGCGAATGGCGCAAACGGATGCGAGACCGGTTCCCCGGGCGCCACCCAGGCGGTGACCGTGAGCGGGGCGGTGGCCCGGTAGATCGCCGGCTGCAGCCGTTCACGAACGAACCGGTTCAGCCGAGCCTCAACGAGTGCGCTGTCGTCATGCATGCTGGCATTTTACGACGGGGCCCACCTCGCGACACCGGGCCCACGATAGGGCGGTTTCTGGGGGTCGTTGCAACACCGGGTGGTCTATTCAGTAGTCAGCAGTTTAGCGAAGCGCTCGGCGGGGGTGTCCCAGTCGAGCGTCTTCCGT
>NZ_SOFW01000033.1:0-90715 GCF_004402315.1 Cryobacterium sp. TMT1-3 | reverse complement strand
TGCGCTGGCCGGCTTTCTCGCCGAGCGCGGCACGCTGGCGCACCTCGGCGCGGGAGAGCCTGGCCAGGGTGCAGACCAGCTCGACCCCGCTGCGGCACCCGAGCCGCCGCGCCAACGTCGGCGCCGCCAGAGCCGCCGACGCACCCGCCACGCTCGGAGCCGCCACGCTCGGAGCCGCTGCCGCTGCCGCAGCCGCAGCTGATGCCGCCCCCACCGGCGTCACCGATTCCGCACCAGCACGCTTCGGAGCGGTACTCGGGGCGGCAGCACTCCGATCAACAGCAGCCTGAGCGGCGGCTTTAGCAGCGGCCGCATCGAAGTATTCGGAGCGGCGCAGCACATCGGTCGTGGAGAGCACCCGAGCCCCGTCGACGACCCGGCCCACGCTCTCCAAAGCCATCAGCATGCTCAGCGATTCTTCGTCACCGAGCAACCCAAAGGACACCCCACCCAACGCCGCCAACAGAATTTCCCTGGCCTGCTCCACCGCGACAATGGCGGGATTCGAGCTCGGACTGCCAGGGTTTTCCATGAACATGGGCGCCAGTGCCTCCTTCACAACGATTCTACCGCAAATCGAACAAAAAAGCGAGACAAACTCACATAAACTAGGTGAATGGAATAATGCGGCTCAGCGCTCGGAACCCACGACTTCGGCCGCATCCGCCGTTTGACAGGCCTGATTGCGCTGTACTCTAGGGGCTAAAGGCCTCGTCGTCTCGCCAAAATAGAATGCCTGATCTAATTTCTTGCGCACGCCCATTTCGTGCTTACCAACCCACCTGCGATCTCGTGTTCTGGCCGTGAATCCAGTTTCCAACCAGGGCCCACGGCCCGGGCCCCGTCCCAACATTGCGGGCCTTGAAGCGCAGGCGCAGCAGGCGAGCAGGCCCGGGTACAGAGGAAACCCCGGCACATCTGCGGAATAGTGCGCAGTCTGCAGCGTTAGAGAGAGTGGGTCAGCGTAGCCCCGCCTACATTCCTCGATCAAAGGACTCGCCCATGACCCTCATCACTGACACTTCGCGCCGCGCTGACACCGAGTCCCCACTCATCGAGATTCTGGCGGAGCGTTGGAGCCCCCGCTCCTACGACAAGACCGCTGTCATCGATGAGGCCACCCTCACAACGGTGCTCGAAGCTGCTCGTTGGGCGCCGTCGGCAAGCAACATGCAGCCGGCCCGCTTCATCGTGGCGCGCCGCGGTTCGGCGAGCTTCGCGAAAATCACCGACGCCCTGATGGGTTTCAACCGGGCGTGGGCCGATACGGCATCCGTTCTCGTCGTGAACGTCGCCAAACTGTCGATCGATGAGACCCGGGAGAACCCGTGGGCCCGCTACGATGTCGGCCAGGCCGTCGCTCACCTCAGCATTCAGGCTCAGCACGAGGGTCTGCACACGCACCAAATGGGCGGTTTTGACGGCGCGGCCATCGCGGCAGCTTTCAACCTCACCGACGACCAGGCCGTCGTCACCGTGACGGCGTTGGGCGTGCTCGGCAATGCCGAAGACCTCACCCCCGAGCTGCGCGAGCGCGAAATCGCTCCCCGCACCCGCCTGCCCCTGGCCGAGCTGCTGCTCGAGAACGACTAGACCGCCGAAAGCGCAAAAGTGCCCGCTTGACCTCGTCAACCGGGCACTCTAGCGAACCGGTCAGGGGCGGAGCAGGACCTTGATGGCCCGGCGTTCGTCCATGGCGGCGTAGGCCTCAGCCACCTCAGCTAGCGGCAGCTGCAGGTCAAAGACACGGCCCGGGTTGATCTGGCGGGAAAGTACCTCGGGCAGCAGCTCCTCAACATAGCTGCGAACGGATGCGACGCCCCCGTTTACGCCCACGTTCGTGCCAAACAGGGTGCGAATGGGCAGCTCGGCGCCGCCGTTGGGCACGCCGACGTAGCCGACCATTCCGCCGGGGCGAGCCGAGCGGATGGCCTGATCCATCGATTCCTGGGTTCCGACGCACTCGAGCACGTAGTCGGCGCCGACACCGTCGAACAGGGCTTTGACGGCGGCAACACCCTCATCGCCACGCGCTTCGATGATGTCGGTCGCTCCGAATTCGCGCGCCACCGCCTGACGGTCGGCGTGCCGGGACATGGCCACAATACGGCTCGCGCCGAGGCGCTTGCTCGCCAGGATGGCGCAGAGCCCGACGGCGCCGTCACCGACGACGACCACGGTTGAGCCCGGCTCAACGCCGGCCGAGACGGCCGCGTGGTGTCCGGTGCCCATGACATCGGCGAGGGTGAGCAGGCTCGGAACGAGCTCGTCGCTTGGAACGCTCGGGGTGGCGACGAGGGTTCCGTCGGCGTGGGGCACGCGCACGCGTTCGCCCTGGGCGCCATCGGCGAACCCGCCGAGCTGGTCTTCCGCTCCCCACCAGCCGCCGTTCAGGCAGGAGGTGCTCACACCGTTCCGACAGTTGACGCAGGTGCCGTCGCAGTCGTAGAACGGTGCGATGACGAAGTCGCCGACCTTGACGGTCGACACGTCGGAACCGGTGGCCTCGACAATGCCGACGAATTCGTGGCCGATGCGGTGCGGTTCTTTGGTGGGCGTGACGCCGCGATATGGCCACAGGTCCGACCCGCAGACGCAGGCCGCGACCACGCGAACGATGGCGTCGCCACCGGTCGAGAGCACGGGGTCGGGAACTTCCTCGAGGCGAACATCCCGTTCACCATGAATCACAGTTGCAAGCATTGCTAAACCCTAACCGGCGATTCTGGGCATCCCCTTCCTGCACGCGAAATCAGGTCATCGGTTGTTTCCGCGGTCCTGCACCAATGCTTTGCCCGCTCTCCGGCGGGTCAGAGCAAATCGTCCTCGAGCGCCACCTCCGGCAGCACCGGAGCGGATGCCACGGTGAGCGCATCCCCGTCGGCGGCGAGCGCCACGAGTACCGTGTCGCCGTCGCGAATGTCGCCGGCGAGCAGTGCCCGCGCCAAACGGTCATCGATCTCCCGCTGCATCAGGCGCCGCAGAGGACGCGCACCATAGATCGGGTCGTAGCCGCGTTCGGCGAGCCAGCGGCGGGCATCCGGTGTGACAGCCAGCTCAAGGCGGCGCTCGGCCAGGCGCTTCTGCAGTCGGTCGACGTCAAGTTCAACGATCTCGCCGAGCTCATCGGTTGTGAGGGAGGAGAACACCACGATGTCGTCGAGTCGGTTGACGAACTCGGGCTTGAACGCCTGCCGTACGAGGCCCTGCACGGCCTCCTCTTTCTGTTCCACCGACAGGGTCGGATCGACAAGGAACTGCGACCCGAGGTTGGAGGTGAGCACGAGGATGGTGTTGCGAAAGTCCACGGTGCGGCCCTGGCCGTCGGTGAGGCGTCCGTCATCGAGCACTTGCAGCAGCACATCGAAGACCTCGGGATGTGCCTTCTCGACCTCGTCGAACAGAATGACCGAGTAGGGGCGACGCCGCACCGCCTCGGTCAGCTGACCGCCCTGCTCATAGCCGACATACCCCGGAGGGGCCCCGACCAGACGGCTCACCGAGAACTTCTCTCCGTACTCGCTCATGTCGATGCGCACCATGGATTTTTCATCGTCGAACAGAAACTCGGCGAGCGCCTTGGCCAGCTCGGTCTTGCCGACACCGGTGGGCCCGAGGAACAGAAACGACCCAGTCGGGCGGTCGGGGTCGGAGATACCGGCGCGCGAACGTCGCACGGCGGCGGCGACGGCACGTACGGCGCGCTTCTGGCCGATCAGGCGGTGGCCGAGCTCATTTTCAAGGCCCAGCAGCTTCTCGGTCTCGCCCTGCAGCAGCCGACCCACCGGAATTCCGGTCCAGGCGGCGACCACCGCGGCGATGTCCTCGCTCGTAACCTGCTCGTTGACCATGCGCGGGCCAACAGATTCTTCCTTCTCGGCGTCGGCAAGCGCCCGTTCCATCACCGGAATGTCGCCGTAGAGCAGCCGGGACGCCTTCTCAAGGTTGCCCTCGCGCTGGGCCCGGTCAGAGTCAATCCGCGCGGCGTCGAGCCGCTCGCGCAGCTCGCCCACCCGATTGAGCGAGGCCCGCTCGGTGTCCCAGCGGGTCTGCAGTTCCTTCAGGTTGGCCTGACGCTCGACGAGATCGTCGCGCAGCTTCACCAATCGTGCCTTGGAAGCGTCGTCCTTCTCCTTCTTCAAGGCGAGCTCTTCAAGCTTCAGCCGGTCCACACTGCGCCGCAACTCATCGATCTCGACCGGCGAGGAGTCGATCTCCATGCGCAGCCGACTCGCAGCCTCGTCGATGAGGTCGATCGCCTTGTCGGGCAGCTGGCGTGCGGTGATATATCGATTCGAGAGGGATGCCGCGGCCACGAGGGCAGAATCGGCGATCGTCACCTTGTGGTGGGCTTCATAGCGTTCCTTGAGCCCGCGCAGAATGGCGACGGTGTCCTCCACCGAGGGCTCGTCGACGAGCACCGGCTGAAAGCGGCGCTCGAGCGCGGCATCCTTTTCAATGAACTCGCGGTATTCGTTGAGGGTCGTGGCGCCGATCAGGCGCAGTTCGCCGCGAGCGAGCATGGGTTTGAGCATGTTGCTGGCCGCGACGGAGCCTTCGCCGCCGCCCGCACCCATGAGGGTGTGCAGTTCGTCAACGAAGGTGATGATCGCTCCGTCGGCGTCGTTGATCTCCTTGAGCACGGCCTTGAGCCGTTCCTCGAACTCGCCGCGATACTTGGCGCCGGCCACGAGGGCGGCCAAGTCGAGAGAGACCAACTGCTTGTCTTTGAGCGAGTCGGCCACGTCGCCGGCGACGATGCGCTGGGCGAGGCCCTCCACAACCGCCGTCTTTCCGACGCCGGGTTCGCCGATCAAAACCGGGTTGTTCTTAGTGCGTCGGGTGAGAACCTGGCTGATTCGACGAATCTCGGCGTCTCGTCCGATCACCGGGTCGAGCTTGCCGCTGCGGGCGATGTCGGTGAGGTTCACCCCATACAGTTCGAGAGCGGTTTTGGCGTCTTGCTGCGGTGGTTGCTGACCGGCTTGCATGAACAGTCTCCTCTAAAGTTGAGCCTCGCTGACTCAAGTTTACTACGTAGCGCCGACCCGTGCCAGCACGCCGCAGCACGATGTCCGTCAGGAATGGGGCAGTCTCGCGTGAGATAATAAAGGTTGGTCCCTTGTTCTTACGGAGCTCCCACACCTATGGCCCATTCCCTCAGCACGCACGAGATCGCCCGCATCGTCGGCAGCCAGTCCTTCTCGCGCGGTGAACGCTACGCCCGCAACGGTCACGTCACCGAACAGTCCTGGGCCCCGTCGGGAACACACCTCACCGGCCGCGTGAGCGGCACCAGCCCACAGCCGTACACCGTTCTGGTCTCGTTTACGCTGAATGCCGCCGGCCAGGCGGTGCGAGCCAGCGGAACCTGCACCTGCCCGATGGGCAGCAACTGCAAGCATGTCGCCGCCCTGCTGCTGGCCAGCCGCAGCACCCCAGCCGAGCGCACCGCCGAGCGCACCGCCTCCAACGTGCGAGCGATCGGAGACCGCCGCACCCCGGTGTTCGAGTCGACCTTTGTGCCGGCCGCCTACCAGCCACCCTCCCCAGCCCCCGTCATTCCCATTCGCCCACCGGTGCCAGCTTGGCGAGCCGCACTGGCGCCGATCGCCAAACCGTCCGGCTCGGAGACGGCCACCAGCACGGCCCTCGCCCTGCAATTCGATCTGCTTGAACCCGCCTACAGCCCCAACCGGCGCCCACAGCCCCGCCGACTCGGGGCCCGCCCCATGGTGATGGGCAAGAAGGGTAAGTGGATTCGCGGCTCCCTCACCTGGGACAACCTGTCCTGGACCCCCGGCACCTACAATCGCGGCCACCGCAAGATTCTCAACGCGCTCTATGCCCTCTCGGCCACCGGGCAGCGTTATTACAGTTACACCGACCACTGGCTCTACCTCGACAACTTCGAGAACAAGGCGCTCTGGGACCTGCTGCACGAGGCCCAGCTGAGCGGTCTGCCCATGGTCTGCGCAACGGATGCCCAGAATCCCGTTCTGCTCTCCCCCACGCCCGCCGCGCTCGAGCTCGACATCCGTCGTGACGACGAGGGCCTGCAACTGACCCCGCTGCTCCTGCTGAACGAGCGGCTGCATCGCGGCGCTGAATTCGGTTTCCTGGGCGATCCGGCGCACGGCGCGTACACCTTCACAAGCCCCACCGACCCGCTGGCGACTGGCCGACAGCTCGTTCTCGCCCCGCTGAACGCGCAGGTCAGTTCCGAGATCCGTGCCCTCGCGGTCACCGGCGGCTTGCACATTCCCGCCGACGACGAAGCAGCTTTTCTCGCCGACTACTACCCTTTTTTGCAGCATAAACTCACCCTGACCAGCCACGACGCTTCGTTTGAACTGCCGAAGACCGCGCGACCCCTGCTCGCCCTCGCCATCACCCATCAGACGGATGCCCGCATCACCCTCGCTTGGGAGTGGCAGTACGTTGCGCCCACCGACACCAGCCCGGCCACTGCCGCGACCGACGACCAGGCCGCGCCGGTCGGCGCTCCCGGAGCGGCGGCATCCGCTGGGGGCACTACCGGCGCTGGCAACGCTGCCGAAATCGTGGCTGCCGCCGTGGCCGCGCAACCCGTGCTGTACCGGCACCCGCTGCGACCGACGCCCGGCGACACCCGCTTTCGCGACCTGACCCGCGAAGCCGACACGCTGCGCAAGCTCGAACGCGCGATCCGCTCGTTCGAGCCGCTCTGGCAGCCCGCCACGCCGATCAGCGCGGCTCGACTGCTCGAGCACTCCGAGCTGCGCGGCGCCGTCATGATCAATTTTCTCGAGCACAGCGTGCCGCTGCTCGCCGACGCCGGCATCGTCGTTCAGGTCTCAGCCGATGCCCCGAGCTACCGCGAAGCCGACGAAGCCCCCGTGATCAGCCTCGCCACCACTGAAAGCACCGACACTCGCGACTGGTTCGACCTCGCCGTGACCGTTTCGATCGAGGGCGAAGACATTCCCTTCGACGACCTGTTTCGCGCGCTGGCCACCGACCAGGATCTGATGATCCTCGACAGCGGCACCTATTTCAGCCTCGACCGCCCCGAGCTGCAGCAGCTGCGCCGCCTGATCGAAGAGGCGCGGGGACTGCAGGAGAGCAACGCCGGCACGCTCGGCCTCAGCCGTTTTCAGGCCGACCTGTGGGACGAACTGCAGTTGCTCGGGGTCGTCGCCGAGCAGTCCGCCGCCTGGCGCAGCGCGGTCGAAGGATTGTCTGAGGCAGCGCCGATCGCCGAACGCCCGCTCCCGCCGGCCGTGCACGCCACCCTCCGCGCCTATCAGCAGACCGGATTCGACTGGCTCAGTTTTCTCTACGACCACCAGCTCGGCGGCGTACTCGCCGACGATATGGGACTCGGCAAGACCCTGCAGGCCATCGCGCTCATCGCTCACGCTCGCGACAGCCAGCGCACCGAGCCGGGTGCAGCCCGCAAGCCATTCCTCGTGGTCGCCCCGACGAGCGTCGTCTCCAACTGGGCCACCGAGTGCGCCCGGTTCGCGCCCGACCTCACGACGGCAGCCATCACGCAGACCGCCGGCAAGCGCGGGTCGAGCCTGAAGGACGTCATGGGTGAAGCGGATGTCGTGATCACCTCCTACACGCTGTTCCGCCTCGACTTCGAGGAGTACAACGCGCAGGACTGGGCCGGGCTGCTGCTCGACGAGGCCCAGTTCGTGAAGAACCACCAGAGCAAGGCACACGTCTGCGCGCGCCGACTGCGCACCCCGTTCAAGCTCGCCATCACCGGCACACCCATGGAAAACAACCTCATGGAGCTGTGGTCGCTGCTCTCCATCACCGCCCCCGGCCTGTTCCCGAGCCCCAGCCGGTTCGCCGACTATTACCGCAAGCCCATTGAAACGGATGCCGACGTCGACCGGCTCGCACAGCTGCGCCGCCGCATCCGTCCGTTCATGCTGCGCCGCACCAAGGCCGAGGTGGCCAGCGACCTGCCCGAGAAGCAGGAGCAGGTACTTGAACTCGACCTGCACCCGCGGCACCGCAAGGTCTACGACATGCACCTCGCCCGCGAGCGGCAAAAGGTGCTCGGCCTGATCGAGGACATGAACACGAACCGGTTCGAGATTTTTCGCTCGCTCACCATGCTGCGCCAGCTCAGCCTCGACGCGAGCCTCTACGACGCGAAATACGACAGTGTGCCGTCAACCAAGCTCGACGCCCTGCTCGAACTGCTGGAAGACACAGTCGCCGAGGGCCACCGCACCCTCATCTTCAGCCAGTTCACCCAGTACCTTGGCAAGGCCCGCGACCGGCTCGACGCCGCCGGCATCAGCTACTCCTACCTCGACGGCAAGACGCGCAACCGGGCCAAGGCCATCAGTGACTTCAAGGAGGGCTCGAGCTCGGTCTTTCTGATCAGCCTTAAAGCCGGCGGATTCGGCCTCAACCTCACCGAGGCCGACTACGTCATTCTGCTCGACCCCTGGTGGAACCCGGCGACCGAGGCCCAGGCCGTCGACCGCGTGCACCGCATCGGCCAGACCAAGAACGTCATGGTCTACCGCCTGGTGTCCAAGGACACCATCGAAGAGAAGGTCATGGCCCTCAAGGCCACCAAGGCTCGTCTGTTCGAAAGCGTCATGACCGACGGCGCCCCCGCCGGCACCGCCCTGACCGCCGCCGACATCCGAGAGCTCCTGGCCTGACCCCGCCCCGTTTCCGGGCCCGGGCCCGGAAACTGAGCCCATGATCTATCCTGGGCCCGGTTTCGTAACCTGGACCCCGACGGCCCGGGCATAACCGCCTCCTCCGACACCGCACGTTAACCCGGCACCCCTAAGCTGCACGCAAAGACCCCACCTCGCACCTGCAGAAACGGTCCCATGTCCACAATCTTCGATCGGGTTGACGCCCGCCTGGCGACAGCGCTCAGCCCGAGCCGCCGTCTCACCCTGCAACGCCCGCGCACCCTGGCGCTCGGCTTCCTCGTCCTGCACACGGTTTTCCTGCTCGCACTCCTCCCCACCATCCTCACCGGCCGCGTGCTTGGAGACCTTCCGCTCTACCGCACCTGGGCCGAGCTCGGCTTCAGCAACGGCGTCTGGCAGGGAATCGATACCGCCTGGGTCTACCCGATCGGCGCCATTCTCCCAATCGCCTTCGCGAGCGTCGCTGGTCCGCTGCTGTATCAACTGCTGTGGTTCCTGATGACGACCGTGCTCAACGCGGTTGCCGTCGGGGCGCTCACCGACTGGGGGCGCCGCCGCAGCGGGTTCAAGTCTGCCTGGTACTGGCTGCTCGCATCGTTCCTGCTCAGCCCGGTGGGCCTGCTGCGCCTCGAAGGGATAACGGCCCCCCTCGTCATCGTCGGCCTCGTGCTGCTCGCCCGGCGTCCGCTGGTAGCCGCGGCCCTGCTCACTCTCGCCACCTGGATCAAGGTCTGGCCGGCCGCGGTCATTCTCGCCGTGGTCACGGTGTCACCCCGACGACGCACGGTACTGCTCACCGGGGCCGCGCTGTCCGCCGGAGTGGCAGCATCCGTTTGGCTGCTGGGCGGACTGCGCTATCTCACCGGCTTCATCACGGAACAAACCGACCGTGCCCTGCAGCTCGAGGCGCCCATCACCACCCCGTGGGTATGGCTGGCCACCCTGGGTCGCCCCGACACGGTCATCTACGAGAACTATTCCATCGCCACGCGTGAGGTGTCGGGCCCGGGCACCGATCTGGTTGCCTCGCTGATGACGCCGGTCATGTTCGCGGCCATCGCGGCTATTTTTGTGCTGTTACTCATCGCCACACTGCGGCGAGCGGATGCCGCCCAGCTCGTTCTGCTTGGTTCCCTCGCCCTGGTCAGCGCGTTCGTCGTCTTCAACAAGGTCGGGTCACCGCAGTACATGCTGTGGCTGGTGCCGGTGGTCGCCGTCGGTGTCGGGCGCAGCTGGATGCTGTGGCGGGTTCCGGCCGTGCTCATGCTGGCCATAGCCGGCCTGACCACGCTGGTCTTCCCCATCTTCTACCTGCCGCTCATCGCCGGCGACCCGTTTTCGCTCCTGCTGCTCACCGTGCGCAACGTGCTCCTCGTCATGCTGTTGAGCTGGTCGGTCAGGGAAGTCGCTCGATTGGCCTGGGCTGCGCCGAAGCACGAGGTGGAATCCGCGGCACGCCGCCCACTCCCAGTCGGCCAAGGCAGAATAGACGGGTGACCACGACGACGACCTTCGCCCTCATCCGCCACGGCCAAACCGATTGGAATGCCGCCCTGCGCATCCAGGGTGCCACCGATATCCCGCTCAACGACGTGGGACGTGGCCAGGCAGCGGATGCCGTCGTTCCCCTCCAGCGCTACGGCTGGGATTTCATCGTTTCGTCGCCGCTGTCTCGGGCCGCCGAAACTGCTGACCTGATCGGCGAACAGCTCGGCCTCGACATCGCCCGGCGCATTCCGGGCCTGATCGAGCGCAACTACGGGCCGGCCGAGGGTCTCAGCGCCGGACCGGAGCTTGATGCCCTGCGATTTCCCGGTGGATTCCACGGCGCCGAGACCGAAGAGGCTGTCGCGGAGCGCGGGGTCGATGCGCTGCACCAGCTGGCCGAACGCCATCCCGGTGCGCGCATCATCGTCGTTGCCCACGGCACCCTCATACGGCTGAGCCTTGAGCACGCCCTCGACCAGCGCATTGGCAGCATCAGCAATGCCACGCTCAACCTCGTGCACCATCACCACGTGGCCGCCGACGACGCGACACAGTGGCAGCTCGACGTGTTGAACGGCGAGCAGCTCGTCGGTGCCTGACCCGCGCCAACGAGTCAGCGGCCGGTTGACACCGTCACGGTGAATTTGGTGTTGCGGCCGACCTGGCGGGTCGAGCCGACGATGCGGGTGAGCATCGGGCGGTAGCCGAGGTGGGTGTTCCACACCGTCCAGAGTTCGCCGCCGGGTGCGAGCACCCTCGCCGCGTCGATGAACAACTTCTCGGCCAGGCCGGCATGCACCGACGCTCCGATATGGAACGGCGGATTGAGCAGAATCAAATCGGCCGAGTTGTCGGCCTGGCCGGACAGCCCGTCAGCGCGCACCACGGTGACGCGATCGGCGAGCGCGTTGGCGTCGACGGTCGCGCGAGCGGATGCGACGGCGACGGCCGACTGATCCGTAGCGAGCACCTGCAGCAGCGGACGCTGCGCGGCCAGTGCCGCGGCGAGCACACCGGTTCCACAGCCGAGGTCGATGGCGCGTTCGGCGTCGGGCTTCATGCGGTCGAGCACCTCGAGCAATGCCCGGGTACCGATATCGATACTGGTGCCGGCGAACACGCCGCCGTGGCCGCGCACGGTGAGGTCGAAGTCCTCGTGCCGCTCGCTGTGCGGCCAGTCTGTGATCGACGTGGCTAGCGGCGAGGAAGCGATCAGCACGCGGGATTTCTGGCGTGCCGGGCGCACGTTGAGGGCGCCGAAGTGGCGGCGCAACACCTCGTTCATGCTCACGGTCATGTGTTTGATGCGGCCACCAGCGAAGACGATGACGTCGGGCGAGGCGTACCTGGCGATG
Source organism: Cryobacterium sp. TMT1-3 (assembly GCF_004402315.1). NCBI lineage: Bacteria > Bacillati > Actinomycetota > Actinomycetes > Micrococcales > Microbacteriaceae > Cryobacterium > Cryobacterium sp. TMT1-3. The sequence continues at coordinate 79,194 of NZ_SOFW01000033.1, read as the reverse complement.
GCGCCGGCGATCTCGTCGAGGGCATCGAGGCTTTTCGGCAACTGCAGCAGCACGACGTGGGCGTCTTTCAGCAGTTCTTCGCCAAGGGGCAGCGAGCGATAAGCATCCGTCAGGTTGACGCCGGAGGCGTTGCTGTCGAGCGCGTATTCTCCCGAGAGGGCGTCCTGGTAGACCCGGATGCCGCGGGCGTTATGCAGGGCGGCCGCGCCAAGGGTGAGGGCGCCGTAGCGGTCCTCGAGTACGACGACGCCGTCAAGGCGGTAGGCGGCGAGCGCGCCGGCCGCTTCGTCGAGAATGAGGCGGTCGCTCGCATCGACGGCAAAGAGGTTCTCCGCCTCGATGTCGGGACGACGACGCAGACGGTCGAAATCGAATTCGTTCACACGCTCATTCTCGTGCTTGCTGGTGTTCCGCGGCGCGGACTGGTCGTGCGTGCCCGATTCGGACATGGTTCCCCCTGAAAGTGGTGCCGGTGCAACCAGTTCGTGCTGTGAAACAGAAACGTGGAGCTTGTTACAAATGACTATGGTCTGGGCTGCCGCCAGATGACGATCTGGTTGCTGCGCCTGGTGCGGGTGCCCGCCTTCATCGAAATGACGTCACCGGCCGAGCCAGCCGCAAAAACGCGGCGGCCCGGACGGTTCAGCAGTTCGTCAGCGAGCGTCGATTCTAGTTCGCGCACGCGATTTTCGAGTCCGCGCACGTGATCCTCGAGTTCGAGGATACGACGGATGCCTTCCAGACTCACACCCTCCGAGCCCAGGAATGCGATTTCACGGAGCTTTGCCACGTCGAGCATGGAGTAGCGGCGGCTCTTGCCGGGGGTACGTTCCGGGCTGACGAGGCCCAGGCGATCGTATTGGCGCAGGGTTTGCGGGTGCATTCCCGCAAGCTCGGCGGCCGTGGAAATCACGAAGACCCGGGTGGTCTCGTCCATGACTAACCCTTCGCCCGCGCGATCAGTTCATCGCGTGGGTTTTCCTTGGGCAGTGCTTCCGCGAACGCTGCGAGTTTCTCTTCCGCGTCCTTCGACAAGTGCGAGGGCACCGCGACCTGCACGAAAGCGAGCAGGTCGCCCGTGCCTTTCGCGGTGGTTACTCCGCGACCCTTGACCCGCAGCACGCGGCCACCGGGAGTACCGGGGGCAACGCGCAACTTGACCGGGCTGCCTCCGAGGGTGGGCACCTCGATCGTCGCGCCGAGGCTGGCCTCGACGAAGGTGACCGGAACTGTCACGCGCAGGTTGAGGCCGTCGCGTTCGAACACCGGATGCTTGCGCACAGTGATCGTCAGCACAATATCGCCGGATTCTCCTCCGTCGGGGCTGGACTGACCCTTGCCGCGCAGGCGAATCTTCTGCCCGTCCGCGACTCCGGCCGGAATCTTCACCTTGATCGGTCGGCCGTCCTGGGTCTGCAGACTGATCTGGTCGCCCTGGGTGGCCGTGATGAAGTCGATGGTCGTCGACGCGATCACATCGCGGCCCCTGGTCGGCGCGCCCGATCCCCGGTAGCCGCCGGTGGGGTTACCGAAGCCGGCCCCACCACCGCCACCTCTGCCGAACATACCCCCGAGGATATCGTCGAAGCCACCCTGCTCGAAGGTGTAACTCTGCTGACGGCTTCCGCCGCCGAACATGCCTCCGAAAGCGTCCTCGAAGCCGCCGCTCTGAGCCCGGCCGCCGGGCGCAGCGAACCGCGCCCCGCTGCCCATGGCCCGGACGGCGTCATATTCCTTGCGCTGGGCGGCATCATTGAGCACCGAGTGCGCCTCGCTGAGTTCCTTGAACTTCGCCTCAGCGGCTGGGTTTCCCGGGTTGGAGTCCGGGTGGTACTTTCGGGCGAGTTTGCGGTACGCCTTCTTCAACTCGGCCGGCGTGACATCTTTCGATACCCCGAGAACCTTGTAGAAGTCTTTGTCGAACCAGTCCTGGCTAGCCATCGCTCGGTACCTGAACGACGACCTTGGCCGCGCGCAGCAGCGTGGAACCGAGGTAATACCCCGTCTCCGCGACATCGCCGACGGTTTCGGTGTCGACGGCCGCACTCGGCTGCTGGAAGATCGCCTCGTGCATGGTCGGGTCAAAGGGGTCGCCGACCGTGCCGAATGACGTCAGGCCCAGGCGCTCAACACTTGCCCGCAGTTTCGCCGCGATCGTGGCGAAGGCGGAGTCGGGCACGAGATCGCCGTGCTTCTCAGCACGGTAGATATCGTCGAGCACCGGAATAAGCACCTTGACGATATCCCCGGTCACGCGCTCTTTCTCGATGGCGCGGTTGGCTTCGGTACGCCGACGGTAGTTGGCGTACTCGGCCGTCACACGCTTGAGGTCGGCGAGGTGTTCGCTCGTCGGCTCCGCCACTTCACGCTCTGCCGCGTCCAGAATGTCCTGAACGGTCAGTTCGTCTTCTTCGATCCCGTCGGCCGAAGCCACGGCTTCTTCGTCACCAGCGAATGCGGCATCGGGCGCTGCTTCCGAGGGAACGCCCGCGCCGGTGCCGTCATCGGGCACCCCCGCAGCGTCCTTGCCTGGATGCTTCTTGTCAGCCATAGTTGCGGCCTACTTCTTCTTGTCGTCTTCGTCGTCGTCAACAACCTCGGCGTCGACAACGTCTTCGTCTTTGTTCTCTTCGGTGGAAGCCTCATTGGTTCCGGCCTCGTCGGCGCCCGCTGCGGCATCCGCTTGGCTGGACTTGTAGATGGCTTCGCCGAGCTTGCCCTGGCTTTCGTTGAGCTTGTCGAACGCGGTCTTCACCGCGTCGTCGTCGTCGCCAGCGAGAGCGGACTTGAGGGCATCGACATCGGCCTGCACCTCATTCTTCACGTCTTCGGGCAGCTTGTCGACGTTGTCCTTGATGAGCTTCTCGATCGAGTAGGCGAGCTGCTCGGCCGTGTTGCGGGTCTCGGCGACTTCGCGCAGGCGCTTGTCCTCGGCGGCGTGCTCTTCACCCTCGCGGACCATGCGCTCGATGTCTTCCTTCGCGAGCGAGGAACCGCCCGTGATGGTCATCGACTGCTCGGTTCCGGTGCCCTTGTCCTTGGCGGAGACGTGCACGATGCCGTTGGCGTCGATGTCGAAGGTGACCTCGACCTGCGGAATTCCGCGCGGCGCCGGCGCGATGCCGGTGAGCTCAAAGGTTCCGAGGTTCTTGTTGTCGCGGGTGAACTCGCGCTCGCCCTGGAAAACCTGGATCGCAACGGACGGCTGATTGTCATCGGCCGTGGTGAAGGTTTCGCTGCGCTTGGTCGGTATGGCCGTGTTGCGCTCGATCAGGCGCGTCATGATGCCGCCCTTGGTCTCGATGCCGAGGCTCAACGGGGTGACGTCGATGAGCAGAACGTCCTTGCGCTCGCCCTTCAGCACGCCGGCCTGCAGGGCGGCGCCGACGGCAACAACCTCGTCAGGGTTGACGCCCTTGTTCGGGTCCTTGCCGCCGGTCTCGCTCTTGACGAGTTCGTACACGGCGGGCATGCGGGTGGAACCGCCGACGAGTACGACGTGGGCGATGTCGCCGACCTTCACGCCGGCCTCACGGATGACGTCCTGGAAGGGCTTCTTGGTGCGGTCAAGCAGGTCTTCGGTCATCTTCTCGAACTGGGCGCGGGTGAGCGTCTCGTCGAGGTTGGCCGGACCGTTTTCAGTCAGCGACAGGTAGGGCAGCTGGATGCTCGTCGACATGCTGGAGGAGAGTTCCTTCTTGGCCTGCTCAGCAGCTTCCTTCAGGCGCTGCTTGGCGATCTTGTCCTTCGAGACGTCGACGCCGGTGGTCTCCTTGAAGCGCTTGATCAGGTGATCAACGATGCGCTGGTCCCAGTCGTCGCCGCCGAGGCGGTTGTCGCCGGCGGTCGAACGCACCTGGATTGTGGAAAAATCATCGTCCTTGCCCACCTCGAGCAGCGACACGTCGAAGGTTCCGCCTCCGAGGTCGAAGACCAGGATGAGCTCATCTTCCTTGCCCTTGTCGAGGCCGTAGGCGAGCGCGGCGGCGGTCGGCTCGTTGATGATGCGCAGCACGTTGAGGCCGGCGATCTCGCCGGCCTCCTTGGTGGCCTGACGCTCGGCGTCGTTGAAGTACGCCGGCACGGTCACGACGGCGTCGGTGACCTTCTCGCCCAGGTACTGCTCGGCGTCCCGCTTGAGCTTGGCGAGGATACGCGCCGAAATCTCCTGCGGGGTGTACTTCTTGTCGTCGATGCCGACGGTCCAGCCGGTGCCCATGTGGCGCTTCACGCTGGAAATGGTGCGGTCGACGTTGGTGACGTTCTGACGCTTGGCGGTTTCTCCGACGAGAACCTCGCCGTCCTTGGTGAACGCGACCACCGAGGGGGTGGTGCGCAAGCCTTCAGCGTTGGCGATGACGGTGGGTTCTCCACCTTCGAGCACGGCCACCACAGAGTTGGTGGTTCCGAGGTCAATACCTACTGCACGAGCCATGTGGGTTGTTCTCCTTCAATCATGTGCGAAACGAACTACAAAGTAATCTCAAGACTTGAGCCTCGATGACTCAAGTATTCCAGAACCGATTCGTCCGTGTCAATTTCTCGGGCTGAAAGTTGAGTGTGAGTGACTCAAGTTTCAACGCACCCACTGAGACACCAGCGGATGCCCGGGCCGACAGATTCCGATGTTTACCCCGGAGCACTAGATTGTGCACATGACCGAGACTGTCGCCGTAGACGCGGGTACCCCTCCGACGCGTGGCCGGGTGGTGGCCTGGGCGTTCTGGGACTGGGGCTCCGCCTCCTTCAACGCTGTCGTCACCACGTTCGTGTTCAGCGTGTACCTCACCGGTTCCGCGTTCGGCGACGAAGCCGCCGTCTCGGCCCAGCTGGGGTGGGCGCTGGCCATTGCCGGGCTCCTCGTAGCGGTTCTGGCCCCGATCACCGGGCAGCGCTCCGATACCTCGGGGAGGCGCAAATTCTGGCTCGGTGCCAACACGTTCGTGGTGGTCGGCCTCACCACCGCCATGTTCTTCATCGAAGCCAGCCCCAGCTATCTGGTGCTCGGGCTGGTTCTGCTCGCTGCGGGCAACGTCTTCTTCGAATTCGCCGGTGTCAACTACAACGCGATGCTCGGCCAGGTCTCGACTCCCCGCACCATCGGCAAGGTCAGCGGGTTCGGCTGGGGCATGGGCTACCTCGGCGGAATTGTGCTGCTGCTCATCGTCTACTTCGGCTTCATCGCCCCCGAAGTGGGATTGTTCGGTGTGACGAGCGAGAACGGCCTGGCCGTGCGCGTCACAATGCTCGTTGCCGCAGCCTGGTTCGGGCTCTTCGCGCTGCCCGTGCTTCTGCGGGTACCCGAGTATCGGGCGCCCGCAGCAGCACGCCGCGAGAAGGTCGGCTTTCTGCAGAGCTACGTCGTGCTCGCCCACGACGTCAAGCGTCTCTGGAGCACCAGCCGCCCGACCGTCTATTTTCTGTTCGCGAGTGCCATCTTTCGCGACGGCCTGGCCGGTGTCTTCACCTTCGGAGGTGTGCTCGCGGCATCCGTTTTCGGATTTTCGCCGAGCGAAGTGATCATATTCGCCATCGCCGCCAACGTCGTGGCCGGCATCGCCACCATGGCCGTGGGATCGCTCGACGACCGTCTCGGTGCCAAACCCGTGATCGTGACCGCACTCGTGGGCTTGCTGGTCAGCGGGATGCTCGTATTCCTGCTGCACGATGGCGGCCAGATCGTCTTCTGGACCGCCGGCCTGGCCCTCTGCCTGTTCGTCGGTCCGGCGCAATCCGCCAGCCGTACTTTTCTGGCGCGACTCATTCCGGTCGGGCGTGAGGGTGAAGTCTTCGGGCTCTACGCAACCACCGGTCGCGCTGTCAGCTTTCTCGCCCCCACGGCCTTCGCGATCTTCGTGTCGATCTTCGGCGCCGTCTACTGGGGCATTCTCGGCATCATGCTCGTACTGCTCCTCGGCCTGCTCCTGTTGATCCCCGTCACTGCACGTCAGCAGCAGATCCGCTAGAAGCGCCGCAGTGCCGGCTGGGCGCCAGCCAGCGGTTGCCTGAGCATCCCCTGAAATCAGATTTTCCTCTCGCTTAGGTGGCTCAGGCCAGTCAGACTGAAACGCATGACACTCACCCAGCTCCAGAAGGCCGAACTCCTGCTCTCGCTGCATGTGCCCGGCGAGCCCCTCATCGTGACCAACGTGTGGGATGCCATCACCGCCAAGGTCGTGGCCGATACCCCCGGCGTCAAGGCCCTCGCCACCGCGAGCCACTCCATCTCGAACGTGCGCGGCCTGCACGACGGCGAAGGGCTCTCCCTCGACGAGGCCATCATCGCCGCCACGATCATCGCCGGCGCCGTCGACCTTCCGGTCTCGGCCGACTTCGAGAAGGGCTACGCACCGGATGCCCTCGGCGTGACCCGCAACGTACGTCGCCTCATCGAGGAATCCGGAATCGTCGGCATCAACATCGAAGACTCCGTCGGCGCCGAGAAAACCCCGCAATTCGACATCGAGACGGCCGCCGCGCGCGTGGCTGCCGCCCGAGTCGGCGCCGACCAGAGTGGGATTCCGCTCGTCATCAACGCCCGCGTCGACACCCTCGCCGGCGGCGGCGCTTGGGACGAAGCCGTCGCCCGCGCCAACGCCTACCTCGGCGCCGGCGCCGACGTCATCTTCTTCCTCGGCCTCACAGACGAAAACAAAGTGGCCCGCGCCATCGAGCAGGTCAACGGCAAAATCTCGGTGATCGGTGCGCCCGGACTCGTTCCGCTGAAGCGGCTCGCCGAACTCGGCATCAGCCGAGTCAGCTTTGGACCGGGCACCCTCGCACTCACGCTCGCAGCCCTGCAGGCCGCAGCCGCGAACCTCACCGCCCTCGGCGACTACCCCACCGACCTCGGCTTCAAGTTCGCCCTGTAAGTCGCTCACACCGAGGCCATCAGCATCCGTTTCTCAGCGGATGCGGGTGGCCTCGTTGTGTTCAATGAGTTGCCAGGTTGTGCCCTCGTCGGCTGAGACCCAGCCCTCCCACTTGTAGCTGTCCGGAGTGATGGCCGTGAAGTTCCAGCGGATCGGGCGACCGTCGGTGCGCGTGCCCTCCTGCCGCACGCCGTGGCGGTACGGGGTCGCAATGAGTTGGCAGTATTCGCCGAGTACCGGCGCGAAGTAGCTGACCCGCCAGGCGCCGGCGAACGGGTCGTAGACGCGCAGGGTGGTGGCGACGGTTTCAAATCCCGACGGATGCGTCGTGCTCGCGACGACCTCGATGTCTTGCACCGCCCGACCGTCGAGGATGAATTCGACCATCCAGACGAAATCGCGTTCGATCCATTCGCCCGTGGTCTCATCGAGCCGAGTGCCTTTCGCGGCCCAGGAGCCGACCATCTGGCCGAAGCGGTGCATGCGCCCCGGGTAGGCCGGCGTGGGACCGTGCGCGATGAGCGCCTCGTCGAATCGGGTGGGCATGGAGGTCATACCCAGATTTTACCCGACGGAAGGTTACCTTCGATGTACTGCGTTTGCTCGGCTTGCCGGCATCCGCTATACCCGGTGAAGGTGCGCGGGTCAGCGCTCGATCGTGGTGCGGTGAAAGTTCTGGAATGAGCGCGACGCCGTCGGGCCGCGCTGGCCCTGATAGCGGGAGCCGTACTCGCTCGAGCCGTACGGTTTCTCGGCCGGCGAGCTGAGCTGAAAGAAGCACAGCTGGCCAATCTTCATGCCGGGCCACAGCTTGATCGGCAGGGTCGCGACATTGCTGAGCTCGAGCGTGACGTGGCCGGAGAACCCGGGGTCGATGAAGCCGGCGGTCGAGTGGGTGAGCAGGCCGAGGCGACCGAGCGAACTCTTGCCCTCGAGCCGCGCCGCCACATTGTCGGGCAGGGTGACCTGCTCGTAGGTGGCACCGAGCACGAACTCGCCCGGGTGCAGAATGAACGGCTCGTCGGGCTTGGTCTCGATGAGGTGGGTCAGTTCGGGCTGGTCCTCGGCCGGATCGATGTAGGCGTACTTGTGGTTGTCGAACAGCCGAAACAAGCGGTCGAGGCGCACGTCAATGCTCGACGGCTGGATCATGGCGGGGTCGAGCGGCTCCAAACCGATTCGTCCAGCGTCGAGTTCAGCCTTGATATCACGATCGGAGAGCAGCACGATGCCAGCCTAGCCGTGAGGGCTTGATATGCTGGCACGGTTCCGGTTGTTGTTCAGTCACAGCGGGCGCGCGGATGTAGTTCAATGGTAGAACTTCAGCTTCCCAAGCTGATAGCGCGGGTTCGATTCCCGTCATCCGCTCCACACTTTAAAAGCCTGATCAGGTGGCTATTCTCTGGAGTATCGCCTGACCGGTATCGACCGGTTCAACACCGGGTCGTGCCAACCGTGTGCCATTAGCTCCCATATTCGACGTGCCGAGGAGGCCATCGAGACGGTCTGCGAGGAGGGTCATCCGCTCCTCTGCGACGTGCTGGTAGATGAGCGCAGCCCGGCTCGTGCGGTGTCCACCGCGGGCCATGAGTTCGCGAGTCGTGGCGCCGGCGTGCGCGGCGAGTGTCAGGCCGGCGTGGCGCACGTCGTGGAGGTGGTAGCCGGGCAGGTTCGCGTCTCTCGTGGCTTTGGTCCACGCGCGTTGCACCTGAAAGCGCGAGAGCGGCTGCCCTCCAGCGCCCATGAACAGGGCCGAGCGGGGAAAGCCTGTCGAGGCGGCGAGGTGTGCGACGAGTACCTCGGCGACGCTGGGCGGCAGGGCTACGTCTCGGGCGGTGCCCGTCTTCGTGCCGGTGACCGCCTCGTGGTTGTCGACCACGAGCACCTGCCGCTCGATACGCAGCATCCCGTGGGCAGGGTCGAAGTCCCCGCGCTGGAGGCCGATCAGTTCGCCTAGTCGCAGGTGCGCGCCGAGCATGACCCGCAGGGGCACGTCGAACCGGTCAGGCATCGCCGCGACGATCAGGGCCAGTTGGTCCGGTGAGAGGTACGGGCGCTCGACACTGGCAACAGACCCGGCGCCGACGATTCGGCAGGGGTTCGCGGCTATGAGGTTGTCAGCGGCCGCGGTGCCGAGAATCGCCCGTAGCAGCGAGTATGACTGCCTGAGGCGTGTCTCCCCCGTCGCGCCCTTCTGGCGGGCTCCTGAGGCCAATCGAACGCGTGTATCGGTGTACCAGGTGCGAACGGTCTTGCCTGTGATGGCGCTGAGCGGCATTGCGTCGAACCGCACGAGCTGACGGGCCAGGATGTCGCGGTACAGCTCGCCGGTGCGCGGCGCGAGCTTGCCCCGTGTGCCCCCGGCCTCGATCCAGGCGCGGGCGTAGGGTTCGAACGCCTGAGCGCCGTCGCGGTGGTCGATGTAGCTGCCTCGATTACGGTCAGCGCGAACCTCTGCGATGTGATCGAGTGCCTGAGCTTTGGTGTCGAACGTCTGAGATGCCGTCATGGGTTGCCCGGCCTCGTCGGGATAGCGCGCCTGCCATCTCCCGCTGGGCAGCTTGCGAGCCGAGCCGAACGCCGCCCGGTTCACCTTGCGTGTGCGCTTGATCTCAGTCATTTTCGGTCTCCCCGGTCGGTATAAATCCCAGTTCTCTGCACTGCTTTGCCCACCGGTTCGCCTTGGCTCTCGATATGTGCATCTCGCGGTAGGTGTGACTCATCGCCCGGACGCCCGCATACTCTCGGTGCCGGAGATAGACCGCCGCGAACTCTCGCAGTCGAGCCGGAGACGGGCCGGGTCGGCCAGGGCCTTTCTGCTCGCGGGCCGCCGCCTCGATTCGTTCGGTCATTCCCTCGAAACGGGCCAGACCGGTAAGGGGATGCACAGGCCCGATCCCTCGCGGTGGCGGCGAGTCCTTTTCACGCCACTGCATCGTTTTCAGGATCTGAACCGGCTGAATCTCACGTAGCGTCTTCGCGGTGATCGCAGGCAGGGCCACACCAATGAACGGGATTGGCTCGCCGCCCATCAGGATGCCGGTGATCACGAGCTGCCCATCGGGGGACTTGCCCACACGGACATAGAACCGGCCCGCGGCGCCCTGGGTGTCGTCCACGGTGTGCCAGTCTCCGGCGGTAAACGCGTCGGGATTGATGGCCGCGTGCTCGTTGATGTCCCAGCGCGAGGTATTCGTCATGGCCTTAGGTTACGGCTTTTGTAACCAATTATGCAACAGTTGCGCACGCAGTTGCCGGATTCACTCGTTTTCGGGCGCCTGCCTAGACACAGCAACGCTATGTCTGTGTCATAAGTGCGCGCTGAAGTTGGCACGAATGGACGTAGCGCGCGAGTGTTTCCGTTTCATAATCTGACTTCCATGAGCAATTTATCCCTTGAAGTCGCAGCCCATGCGAGTCTTCCTGTCCCGGCCCTCGCAAGAGCCATCCGCACCCGCGCCGGCGTCTCCCAGGCCCGGCTGGCTCGCGAGCTGGGCGTGTCAAGAATGACCATCAACCGCTGGGAGGCCGGGACCCGTCGCCCTCGTGGGTTGCATCTCATCGCCTACGTCGCCGTTCTCAGCGACCTCCAGCGCGCCACAGGCGGCAAGCGATGACCAGCCCAGCGCTCACCCTCGACAGCATCCGCGGCCGGGCTGTCCTGACCGTCGAGGAGGCCGGCAACCTTCTAGGGCTCGCGAGGGCCTCGGCCTATGCGAGCGCGGCCCGTGGCGAGCTGCCTACGCGTCGGTTCGGCCGCCGCCTCCTCGTTCCCGTGCCCGCTCTGCTCGCCCTCCTGGGTGCTACCGAACCGCTCGAATAATGGGTGCGAACCTCGTCAAGCGGGCTATTGCGTTCGGTGCCGTCAACCACCTCACCGGCAATGAGTTCCGCGTTCTGGTCCAGATGTCCGTGACCGCGCTCGACACTGATCGACCGCCTCGGTACTGGAGCAGTCGCGAGGAGACGGCGCGTGCTATCGGGCGGATGCTCCCAGACGAGCCGGAGTTGGGCCACCCGGACTTTGCGAGGATCTGCCGGGAGCGCGAGGCCGGGTTCGCCGCCATCAAGGAAGCCATCAAGGGCCTGCGCCGTAAGGGCGCCCTGCGGAGTGCCCAGGTCGGCCGGCGCGGCCATAGGGCGGCCTACGAGCTGACCATGAACGGGGATCTGGCATCCGGAAACCCGCCCCCTATTCAGGAGGGAAAACCTACCCCTACAAGGGAGAGTTTTCCGCCCCCTAACGGTAGGGAAAACGTACCTCTAACGGTAGGAAATCCCTCCCCCCTAGGAACAGTGAGGATCCAGAAAGACGAGAAACAGGAATCAACTCACTTATCAGCACCACCTCACTTGACCACTACGCACGAAACGGACCCTGAATTGAATATTGAACCTAGGTGTGACGAGCATGTGGGCAGCCCATGGGCGGCGCGGTGCGCAGCCTGTGAAGCGGCAGCAGAGCCGCCCGAGCTCGTGGCCTGCGATAAGCACATTCACCTCCTGCCCTGTCCCAAGTGCACACCCCAGGCGGTCGCGGCGTGAGCGGCTACGGCGGCTATGACGACGACGACGACGACGACGAGGGCAAGCGCTCAACTCTCGTGCTGAAGCGGTACGCCCAAGACGTGGACAAGGCGACGACAGCGGCAGCCCTAGGCAAGGCGACCGAGCGACTACACCGAGGCCTCGCCAAGGCGCACGAGACAGGCACTCCCCCCAAGACTCCCGCGGCGCACAGCCCGCGGCCCAAACGGCCATCAGGCCTAGAACCGAACGGACCCCAATCATGACTAGCACGACATCCACACACGCAGCGGCGTACCGCTCTAGCCGCCTGGCCCTCGCGGCGGCGCTCCAGTTCGCTGACAACGATCTGACCATCGAGGCCCAGGCGCGGCGACGTGCCGACATGGTGACCGCGGCACGCGCACAGTTGACGGCAGCCACCCCCGCGGCGCCGGCCAGCCGTGACCGCCAAGCCGAGGTGCTCGCGAGCCGTGCACCACGGACAGCCGACGACATCGCCATTCAGAACCGGGAGCGTGAGAAGGTGCTGGCGCTCGTGGGCGCCGGCCGGTCGCTGGTGGGAATCATCGACGCCGCGGACGAGTCGCGCCTAGCGGCCATCGTTGACAGCATCGAGATCCTGCCCGAGGTTCTCGCATCCGGTGATTCGGTCGGGATCGCCGCGGAGCTCCGAGGCCGGGCCTTTGACCGGCTCGTGGGCCTGGGTGCCGCGGACGCCGCGGACGCCGCAGCCGACGACGCCCAGGATGCTCGACAGGCGGCATGGTCCCAGGCGCTCACCGAGGCTCAGACTGGAGAAGTCAGCATGGGTGTCCGGCAAGCCATTCACGCCGTTGACCGCGAGGGGTACGCCGCCTCGTTCTCCGACGACGTGCCGGTAGACCAGGCAGCGCTCCGACGCATCGAAGACCCGGCGCCCACGATGGCATAGCTCCAGGCTCCCTGCACGCAGGTCACTGAGCGCCCAAGCATCGGCAACCGCCCGTGCTTGGGCGTTCTTCGTGCCCCTCTCGAAGCCCTCTGAGCGCCGCCCTCGCGTGCGCGCGCGTGCGTTTTCGCAAACGACCGGTGCATTCATACCTCCGAAACGACGCCAAAAGCCGGAGTTATGCGCCCTGGTTTTGAGAATCGCCGCACCGCGAGTTTTCGCCGATGTATAACGATTTCAGATGGGGCGGGAGCTGATACGTGAGACGTTTTGTGACTCTACGAATTCGAGTCGAAAATTCGAGCGATCTCTTCCCTACCGCGTCTCAGAAGTCCATGTTCACATGAAGGTCAGCGCGGTACTCGTTGTATTCGAGGTAGCTTGCGAATCGCTCGGGACTTTCCATGGCCTCGACGAGTTCTGCCCGGAAGTCAGGATCGAATCGGACATCTAGGCCAGCGTCGATCCACTCCATGGCGAAACACATACGTTCGTCATTGAGCCACGCGTCGAACTCGTCGAACAGTTCGAATACATGGTTGATATCTTCATCTATCGCAGGCATGAAGAAGGTGCCTACGCGTTCAGTAGCGGAGCTCAGGCCTACGGGGATGGCTCCCACCCCTTCGTAGTGGAGATAGACCGTAGAGCCGTGTCCCTTCTCGAACCCCCCGTGAGAATACGTATTGCGCCAGCGCTCGACGACCTCAACCAGCCTGTCGTAGTAGCGCTTGTCGTTCTTTCGGGTCAGATCAAACACCTGCCCATACTTATCTCCCCACCGCACACCTATGAACTTTTCGAGTGAGTGCTTTGAAGGGTCGAAGCCTTCGAAAGGCAACGTGAGAACCATGTGGTGCTCGAGAAGGCTTATGTAGGCGTTGACTGAAGCAACCAAGTCACGAAACGAGTTGAGTTGCATCTGTCCCTTGCCTGATTCGATGGTCATGCCGAGTTCAATTCCTTCGGGGGTAACCAGGTGGATCACCTCGTCTTCGATGACAAATGGGTTGGATGCACGCCCACGAAAATACTCGTAGGTCCTACGCAGGCTCATGTGTTGATTGACAACTGTAGCTTTGCCGTTCCGGAAGAGCTCGGCCGCGGCGGGAGTCAGCACCAAACCTTCAACAGACCGCATGCTGGATCTGAGCTTCTTGACAATCTTGTTTGCTACTTCAGTAGCCTGCTCTTCGTCGTTGTCGACGATCTCGACGTACATCCGTAGGCCAAACTTCTCTAGCGCAAGCTCGCATTGGAGGCCCTGGTACAGGAAATTAACCCACCACGCGACCTTCTCCTTAGGCCCGGATGAACGCAGGCCGATTAGTTCCAGCGCATACCGCACCAATGCGGGAAGGGCGATCTCGTCGCGCGAAATGGCCCGCCGGTATCGCCTGTATCGCCTGGACTGGTCGTTACGGTCCGTTCTAGGGTCAAAAAACTCGCGCAACGATGTCGCACGCAGCCGTCCAGCAGCTTCCTCTGACCCGATTAGCCGCGCTGATGTCATGCAGGCAGTCTATGGTTGCCCGGAGCCGCCTTCGTCGTACACGCAGCAGGTATGGCGCCCGATAGCCGGTCGAACATTGCCGATGGTCTCGTAACCTACGTGCGACCAGGTCAATGCGCCACATAAAAATCACAGAACGCCGCCACATGGCGCCGAAAGCCACAGCCATGCGCCGACGTGCCATGCGCGTGCCATATACGTGCCATTAGCACCCGATATGGGCTGAAATTAGATGGCACGGGACAACATCAACAAGCGTGTGTCTCTTAGTAAAAGCGCGGAATGATGGCCTCCCGACGAGCGTAAAAATCAGCTTCCCAAGCTGATAGCGCGGGTTCGATTCCCGTCATCCGCTCCCTGCCGGCCCGGTCGCAGGTGTCAGTTCTCACGGTAATCAAGACTTTAATCATTCATACCGAGACTGCTTTTCGAATCCGCAATGGCTTCGGCGTACGTCCAGGGCCGCCTGTGGCCGGAAGGTGATCCCTGTGTCACGGGGAAGGCCTGGGCCAAAGCTTCGAAAGTACGCGCGGCGATGCACGCTTGTCGTCGGCAACCACCGAACCGCCTGTCGCATTCGCTTCGGTAGATGGCAGCGTTTGCATCCTCAGTTGATCGACAAGCTCCCGGTCAAGTCAGATCGGCGGCCACAACGACGTTTCCCCATGCGCCCTGACAAAGCTATGCCGCGCTCGTATAGAGCGCACGGAAAACCGCATTCTGCAGCCACTTCGTGAGGTTTGCACTGTCCGCGTACTCCTCGAACAACTGAGTTTCGTCCCTAACGAGATCGAACATGACCTTGCCGAGGGCGTCGACCATCGCGACTTCTGCCCCGGGCAGATCACAATTCGAGAAGCCGGAGCACGTGACCGTCATCGACGCCCGGCAGTTTGCGGCGCTGCTCCTGAATCTTCCCGATGTCCTCGAGCTGCCCGATCTCGAAGAACTGGTGGCCAACATCGACGACCCGGCAACGTGGGAAGCGCGGCCGACGAGCGCCCACGACGACGTCATGGCCCGGTTCAGGGCTCTCGACGCGAGCGAAGGGACCGGGGAGAACAACGGATGTCGTCTCCCCGGCCCCTATTGCGGCCTGCGAAGTAGTTACTTCGCCGGCTCGGCGACGGTGTTGCTCTGCAGGGTGACCGCGGTCTGCGCCAGCAGGCGGCCGTTGATCGATGCGCCGGTGTTCATCGCGATCATGGTCTTGCTCAGGATGGTGCCCTCGAAGTGGGCGGTGGTGCCGAGAGTCACGGCGCCGGCTGTCTGCCAGAACACGTTCTTGGCCTGAACGCCGCCCACGAGGGTTACGTTCTTGGCCGGCGCCTGGTCGATGTTGCCGGAGATCTGGAAGACGAAGACGTCGTTCGGACCACCAGATAGTTTGACGTCGCTGGAGAGTGAAACGTCGGTGCTCCACGTGTAGAGGCCTGGTACGAGGGTGCGTCCGCCGATCTCGCCGCCACCGAGGTTGACGAAGTCGGGGTTCACGCGCCCGGCCGCATCCGTGTATGCGATGCCCATGTCGCCGATGGCGCTCGTGAGCAGCGTGGCATCCGTGACCTTGCACGGCGGGCCTGCGGCGTCAACCGAAAAGATCGTGCCGGTCACCTCCGGGCAGGTCAGCAAGATGGCGGCACCGCTGATCGGGCTCGCCCCGACGTTGCCGGTGACGGCGGATGAGGGGACATCCGTCACCCCGGTCTTGGACAGGATTGCGAAGGTGCCGGCAACGCCGAGGGCGACGGGCGCCTGGGGGAGCGGGCCCGCGGCGGCTGCTCCGCCGAAGCCGGCGCTGCCGACTCCGACCACTGCGACGGCCAGCAGGGCAGCCAGAAGTCGTTTGCGCGGGTTGGATCGATGCTGGAATTGGGTCATGGTGTCTTCCCTCTCAATGGACGCGCAGGATGTAGATCTGGGCAGGGCCGCGGTGGGCGCGGTCTCCGATGTTGCACATGGGGTATCTAAGCGTTGGCCAACTGCTCCCCTGGCCTAATCCACCCAAAAAAGAGAGCCCCCGGTCCCACGCTCAACAGGCGTCCACCACGCACACATGTGCACGCCCCACGGGACCGGTTCCAACGAATCGAATCTGTCTACCCCAACAGTAGGGGGTACCTCATTCGCCCAGCATCCAGCAAGGAGTCGTATTCTCCCAACGTTCATGTGGGCCAGACACGCCTCGTAGGTTGAGCCTGTCGATGCCCCTCCCGCCGCCGAAGGTCGAGCCCGGCTATACCTGCCGCATGGGCACCACGCTCGGCCTCACGCCCGCGCTCTGGCGCGACAGCTCCAACTGATCGAGGCTTTCAACGAGTCCATGCGCGAGCCGCTCGCCAAAACGGCTGGCGACATTGTCCCGGCGAGCGAAGCGGCCGAGTTCGCCGAGCTGCCTGTATTCTTCGAAGTCGTTTGCATAACAGCCCCTGAGTTTTCGGGCTTGTGCAGTCGAATGTGAACCCATGACATGGCGATGGAGTGCCGGGCTCAAGCACTCCCGGTTCCGTCTCGGAGCAGTGTGGAGCGGCGGATTCGGGCGCTAAATCCGGTGGAGGTGGGCCGGCGCCGGGGAAGTCCGGATGCGGCGCGGTCGTTGCAGTCAGCCGGCGCCGTGCCGGGCAGACGCCCACCGGCCGGGGAATTGAAGTAAGTTCGTCGCTGGCCGGCGCGAGCTGTGCAGGCGAGTGTGAACATTTGTGCTTGTGCCGACGTCGGCATAATTGTGCACACGACTTCGAAAAATGACAGGCGCCTCTTAGTCAGCGCCCACGTCGTGCCGATGGTGCACGATGTCGTGCAGAAAGTACGCGCCGAAAGTCGCCACGGTGAACGACGGCCCGTCGCTGCGGCGGGCGGTGCGCTGGCGGGCATCCGCTGGTACGGCGGCGAAACTCTCGGCCACGCTTGAAGCGGCTGCCACGAGCTCGCGTCCCACGGTCTGCGGATCCTGTAAGTCGTACCGCTCCGCGATCGCCGTGGCGTCCTGGTCCCAGTTCGCCAGCAACGGGTCGTCGTCGTCGAGGATGAGGCGCAGGCGCTCGTCGAACAGGCGACAGACATCACGCACGTGAGCCGCGTATTCGAGGGCTGACCAGGTGTGATCGTTCGGACGCACCGCAGCATCCGTTTGCGTCAGCACGCCCGGCCAGGTTGCGGCGTTCGCGCGGATCAGGCGCGGCAGGCTCTCGAAGTCCACCTCGTTCGCCCGAAATCCACAGGCGGGGCAGGGGCGTTCGAGCACCCAGGTCCAGTCAGACGTGTCAGGAATAATTGGCATGGCTTCATGGTAACAACCGCGATTTGGCGCGCAGTCGGCCGATGGCGCGGCCGTCGTAGACGAACGCGCCACCCGGGCGCCGAAGCGACTACCGGGCGGCGCGTCGAAGCCAGGTCGGGCTTAGCGTTTGCTGATCTTCCAGATGCCGTCAGCGAGCGCCTTGTCGGGGTGCTGCACGCTCAGGAAGAGCTCCTTCGGGTTCTTTCCAAAGTAGATGCCGGTCGTCTCGGCGCCCTGATCCGTCAGCGAAGCGAAGAGCTCAACATTGATGGAGTTGCCGACCGTATTGGCGCGCGTGCTGGCCCGGTAGACATCGCTGAAGCTGTTGTCTTCGACGATCCACAGGGCGCCATCGGGGCCCTCCGCCAGGTTGTCGGGGTTGTTGAATCCCGTGATTCCGGCGGCCTGGTTCTCGACCGGCACGTTGACCCCAGCCTGCACGAAGGTGCTGAGCATGCTCTTCTTCAAATCGATGGCGATGACGCGGTCTTCCGAGGTGTTGGCCACGTAGAGCGTGTGGTCGATGATCTCGACGTCTTCGGGGCGACCGAATTCGGTCGCGACGACCGCGTTCGACGCGACGTCGGCATCCATTTCGACCTGGTTCTGATCGAGGGCCACCCAACTGAAGGCCCCGACCTTGTTCGCGAAGGTGCCCGCGTTCCAGAGCTGGTCGGCATTGGCCAGCCCGGTCAGCTTGAGCGCGTAGAGCTGGCCCGCCGCGAGGTTGCCCTTCTGGGTGGGTACGAACTTGTAGATCGAGCCACCGTTGAGCTCGTCGATGACGTAGACGTTGCCGTCTTTGTCTACGTCGATGCCTTCGTGGCGCAACACGCCGAGCGCGATTCGCTCTTCGATCTTGACGACCTTGGTGAGGTCCTTCTTATCGAAGAACAGCTCGTAGACCTTGCCGCCCGCCGTCTCTTCGGTGATCAGCAGGCTGCCCCACGGCGTCCAGCGGATGCCATCCAGCCGATTCCAGTCGGCCCGTTGGGCGATGACCGAGGTTGTCCCGGTCTTCAAATCGGTGACAGCCACAGCGCCGTTCGCGCCAACCTCGTAGGTGTTGTATAGGTAGCGTCCGGCTTCGCGGCCGGTCTCATTCTGAGTATTCATGTCGTGCAGGTCATCGACGCCGGGGTAAACGTCGAGCACGGTCTCGTCTTTCACCAGGGTCTGCGTGAAACCGGCCGGAACCAGGTACGGCACGGTCCAGTCGCTGCTGGCCTGGCCGTAGGCGGATGCGGCGAGGGGCTCGAAGGCGAACGGGCCCTGAGCGTGGTCGCCGGGACCCGCCGTAGGGCCGGCCGGATCTGCGTGGGCGGCACTGCCGAGGCTGAGCAGCAGGGAGACGAATACAGCGCCAGTTGCAATCTTCTTGATCATGTTAATCTTTCTGAGTCGACGGCTGAGAACTCCTCCAGAGTATTTGTCGTGGGTGAACAGTCAGCAACGCTCATCCCACGTTTTGGTGACCATCCCGGCGTGTCCATTTCGGCGCCGAAGCCAGCTAGCGTTGTCACCAAGCACAAGGAGAGTGATGACGGTACTCATTGCCGGATGCGGCGACCTCGGCACCGAGGTGGGGCTGCGATTCGCGCGCCTGGGGCACCCTGTGGTCGGGCTGCGCCGCAACGCGAGTGTGCTCCCGCCAGAGATCTGCGGCCAAGCCGTTGACCTCAGCGTGACGAAGCCCGTCATCCCGCTCGACACCGAGTTCGTCGTCATCGCCATCTCCGCCGGCAGCCCCACCATCGACGCCTATCGCGCCGCATACCTCGACGGCCTGCGCAACCTGCTCGACGCCCTCGCCTCTCACGACGAGACCAGCGCCGCCGTCACACCCCGCCGCGTGCTGCTGGTGTCGTCCACGGCTGTCTATGACGTCAACGACGGCAGCCGGGTTGACGAGCAAACCCCTGCGAATCCCAGGCCGGGCACCGATTCCATCGTGCTTGAAGCCGAGCGGATGCTGCACCAGCGTCTCCCCGCCGCCACCGTGCTGCGCCTGGCCGGCGTCTACGGACCCGGCCGGGAACGCCTGATCCAGCAGGTGCGAGACGGCGCCCAGCTCTCCACCCAGTCACGCCACACCAACCGCATACACCGGGACGACGCAGCCGCCGCGATTGTTCACCTGCTGCTGCGCCCGGGACAGCCCGCACCGCTCTATCTGGGTGTCGACAATGCCCCGGTGCCGGCCAACGAGGTCCTGACCTTTCTCGCCGCCGAGCTCGGCCTGCCTGAGCCAACCCTCAAGCCTGAGGCGACGCCGCAGCCGACGCCGAGCAAGCCAGCATCGCGCGAAAGCCAGCGCGGCGGTGACAAACTCCTCAGCAACCAGCTCCTGCTGCGGACCGGATTCACCTTCAGCTACCCGAGCTATCGCGAGGGCTACCGGGCTCTACTGGCCGGAGTCGGAACCCGCCACCCCTAATCGTTCGATGAGGAGGACGGCCCGGCCAGGCTCGGTTCGGCGTTATTGGATCGATTGAATCGTTCCAGCGGACCGGCCGCAATCGCGGCGGCGGCCAGCATCCGCTATTCGAGATTTCAATCGAACTCCCCTCTGCGTGCCATTGACGATGAGCACGCAGACGGATAGGTTCACGCGAGCGGCAGTACGCCGTCATCCATCGCTGACGTCCTGACAGCACGAACAACGGAAAGGCAGTCTCATGAGTTTCCTCGGATTCCTCTTGCTCGGTCTCATCGCCGGCGCCATTGCAAAAGCAATCTTGCCCGGTCGCCAAGGCGGGGGATGGTTTATCACCCTGCTTCTGGGAGTCGTCGGCGCACTACTCGGCGGCTGGCTCGGCGGGCTCCTGTTCAACGTGAACCTGCAGGAGTTCTTCTCGGTGACCACCTGGATTCTCGCCATCGTCGGGGCGCTCATCGTGCTCCTCATCTACGGCGCGATCACGAACCGCCGCAAGGCCTGACCCACCAGCAGACAGCAGCGCGGCACCCAGACGGGTGCCGCGCTGATTTGTGTCCATTTTGGCAGACCTGTCGCCACCCGCTCGGGGAACATCAGGGCCACAATTAGTACCAATCCGAAGCAGATGGAGCTCCGAATACAAAGCAACCACGGGTTAGCCGTGAATCACCTAGGAGGCACCTGAAATGCGCACATCACCCAATCGCCTGATCGCCACCGTCTTCGGCGCGGTCTACGTTCTCGTCGGACTACTCGGCTTCGCCGTCACCGGCAGCGTCGGATTCATCGCCACAGAAGGCGGATTACTCCTCGGCATTTTCGAGGTTAACCCGCTGCACAACGTCGCGCACCTCTTGATCGGCGCAGCCCTGCTGATCGCCGGACTCTCCAACGCCATGGCTGCCAAAGCCACGAACACGACGATCGGTGCCGTGTATCTGCTGCTTGGCATCGTCGGTTTCTTCATCGCGAGCACCTCATTGAATATCCTGGCGCTCAACACCGCTGACCACTTTCTGCACCTCGCCAGCGCGATCGTGCTCCTCGGGGTCGGTCTGACCGCTGACAAGACAATTCGCAGCCACGCGACGGTCTAAGCAAACCCCCACTCCATCCCTTCGCAGCAGGTTTATCCCAGGAGCATCATGTCCCCGGTTCTTCGCATCTGGCTCGGCTTCGCCGCACTCGGCGCCGCCCTGATCCACCTGGCCGTTGGCGTGACCGCTCCGCTTCCCCTGTCGGTTCTCCTGGTCGGGTTCGGCATCGCTGAACTCGGCTGGGGAATCGCCACCCTCGCCGCGGGCCGCGTCATCGCGCCCCGCGTCGTCGTGGGCGCAGCCCTCATCCCGGTCTTTATCTGGGGATCGACCGCCGCCCTTGGCAGCGGTCTCGGCGTCACGAGCGCGCAGACCGGCCTGCCGTTGTATCCGATGGCCGTGTCGTCTCTGTTCAACATTTTTCTGGCCGCCACGGTGGCCATTGCACTGCGTCGCGCATCGCATGGGATCCCTACACCCGTCGGTGCCGCTGGGGCCGGTGAACTGCGTGCAGCAACACCCGGTGGCTGGCGTTTTCTCACCGGCCTCGTCGTTGGAGGCTTTCTGCTCTCGGCACTCACCACCCCGGCCCTCGCCGCCACCGAGGTCGGTTCCCACGCGGTACCCCACGGTTCGCACGGAGTGACGCAGGTCACCGAGCCTGACCCAGGCTCCCACGGGGCACACTAGAGTCCCTCGCGAAACACTCGGCCCCGGTCGATCTGCCTCACCCCGAAGGGTCGCGCCCCGACTCATCGAGCCCCGCCAGGTCGGCCACCGGTGGTACGACCTCGATATTCATGAACCGTTTGACGTTTTCATCAACGATGATGTCGCTCGGTCGCAGCGGCCGGGTCAGGTACAGCCCGTCCAGGCTGGTCAGCCGGCTCAGCGCCACATAGGTTTGGCCGGGGCTGAACACCCGAGCTCCGAGGTCGACAACGGCCCGCTCATAGGTGGCACCCTGAGACTTGTGAATGGTGACCGCCCAGGCCAGGCGCAACGGAAACTGGGTGAATTCCGCCACGACATCCCGGCTCAGCTTCTTGGTCGCAGCGTTGTAGGTGTACTTGTACTTCTCCCAGACGGTCGGCTCCACCTCGTGCACGTCACCGTCGATATCGACGAACACGGTGGAGGTGACCTTGGTCACCGTGCCGATGCTGCCGTTCACCCAGCGCGGCCCACCGTCGAGTGGTGAATCGTTGCGCAGGAACATCACCTGCGCGCCAACCTTGAGCTCGAGCACCTCGTCGGCCGGAAACTGTTTGCCGCCGAAATCCCCGGTGATGTCCGCCTTGGCGGTGAGCGATTTGCCCGACAGCTTCTTCAAAGCGGATGCGTTGATACGGTTGACAGCATCATTGCGCGTCGCGAGGGTGATCACGCCCTCACTGGGCGGTGTGCGCGCACCGGCGCCGTTGAGCGCACCGCCGATCTCGGGGGTGACCTGCCCGTGGCGTACGGCGTTGAGCATGAGCTTGAAGTCGTTGTCGCGCTGGCGGTGAATCTCAGTCAGCTCGAAGATGCGCAGTTCGGCGTCACGCCAGACCTTCGCATCGAAGAACCACATCGACCGGTAATGGTCGGCGAAATAGGCACGCTCGTCGGGGCCGCCTGGTACCGGAGCCAGCTGGTACGGGTCGCCGAACAGCACGATCTGCACGCCGCCGAACACGTCAAAGGGTCGCTGTCTGGCCTGCCGCAGGCTGCGGTCGATGGCGTCCATCAGGTCGGCGTTGACCATGGAGACCTCGTCGATGACGAGGGTGTCAATGGTGTTCAAAAGCTTGCGCACCTGGTCGTTCTGGTCGATCGGGCTGTCGGCGATCACACCGATCGGCAGTCGAAAGAGCGAGTGAATGGTCTGCCCACCCACGTTCAGTGCGGCCACGCCGGTGGGAGCGGCGATCACAATCTGCTTGCTGGTATTCCAGGACAGGTGGTTCAGCAGGGTGGACTTCCCCGTTCCGGCCCGGCCGGTGACGAAGACGTTCTGTTTCGTACCCTCAATGGCCGCGAAGATCAGCGCCTGTTCACGGCTGAGCGGAATCTCGGACACGGCACACTTTCTCTGGCAGGCGAATACGGCACGCTGGTTGCGACACAGGTGAAATCGACACTGGTGTTATCGACACTGGTGTTATCGACACTGGTGTTATCGACACTGGTGTTATCGACATTGGTGTTATCGACATTGGGGACATCCCACTGTAACCGCCCCGAACCCGCGCGGGGGCTGGACCGGGCGCGGGCCCCCAAGCGGCACGCCCGGTACAATATGGACGTGACCATTCCGGCCGAGCAGCAGCGGGCGAGAGGGCGCCGCGGCAGTATGCTCCGGGCCGTTCTCGCCATCGTTGTGGTCGCTGCGCTGCTGGCAGCCGGCCTCGTGGCCACGATCGGAGCCCTTAATCGCACGGTGTACAGTGCCGGCGGCTTCGTGGAGCAGTACCTCGACGCCCTGGCCCGCGGCGATACCGTCGGTGCCCTCGCCCTCGGCGGCGTTATGCCCGACACAGCCGACCTCACGGCGTGGGGGCTGACCGACGAGGCGGCGGGCGACCTCCCGCAGACGCTGCTGCGGGCATCCGTTCTCGGCGGCCTCGACAATATTGAGCTCGCGAGCGCGACCGCCACCGCGGCCACCGACGACGAAACCGCCCAGACCGTCGTGTTCGACTTCGATTTGAACGGCACCGCGTCGAGCATGGTGTTCACCGTTGAGCGGGCCGGCACCTTCGCAGGCGTGTTCCATGCCTGGCGGTTCACCGTCAGCCCCCTCGCTGTGCTGCAGGTATCGGTGCTGCACGAGCGATCCTTCACGGTCAACGACCTCACTCTTGACACGCGCGCCCACAGCGCAGCGGATGCCCCCGCCACCTTCTCCACGTCTGCCGCCTATCTCGCCTTCGCCCCGAACCGCTACGAATTCAAGCATGAGTCGGCGATGCTCACCGCGAAGAAGGCCACGGTGCGCGTCACAGCGGCCGGCCCGACCGCTGTCGAGGTCGACGCGGTACCCAACGAGGCCATGGTGTCCCAGGTGCAGTCGGAACTGAACAAGTTCCTCGACGCATGCGCCACCCAGACGGTGCTGCAACCGACCAGCTGCCCGATGAGCTTTCCCATCGATGACCGCATTGACGGCGCACCGGCGTGGTCCATCACGGCGTATCCTCCCGTCACCCTGACCGCCGGCGAGTTGTCCTTCGAAATGGTGTCCACCGACGGGCTGGCCCATATTGTGGTCGAGGTGCAGTCCCTGTTCGACGGCGATATCAACATCCGCGACGAAGACGTGCCGTTCACGATGGGCCTCAGCGTTGTCGTGCAGCCCAGCGGCGCCCTCGCCATCCAACTGCACTAGCCGAGCCCGCCCGCCGCGCGACCCGCCTGTGAGGGGTTACAAATCGACCTAAAACAGCCTCCGGAAGGTCGATTTACGCCCCCTCACCGGGGATGGAGGTCGCAGCTAGCCGGGGGTCTGCGCGTCGCGCTGGGCGATTCGGGCCAGATTGGCGTTGTACGCGATCAACTCGGCGTCCTCGTTACGGTCGGCCTTGCGATCGAGTCGCCTGGTGACCTTGGTATCGTCGCGGCTCCATTGGATCGCCACTACGACGGCCAGCACGAAGGTCGGCAATTCTCCGATTCCCCAGGCTACGCCGCCGCCCATCTGTTGGTCGGCGATGGCCGAGAGGCCCCAGGTACGGCCCATCGCCCCGTACCAGTCAGCCAGGAGCAGCCCGGTGCCGCTCATCAGGGCGAGACCGAAGAACGCGTGGAACGCCATGGTCACGAGCAGCAACAACAGGCGGAAGGCGTACGGCAACCGGAACGGCACCGGGTCGATACCGATCAGGGACTGGACGAACAGGTAGCCGGTGATCAAGAAGTGCACGATCATCCACTGGTGGCCAATGTGGTCGGTCGTCGCCCAGCTGAAGATCGACGTGTAGTAGAACACCCAGAGCGAGACGCCGAACAGGATGGCAGCGACGATCGGATTGGCCACGATGCCAGCGAAACGCGAGTGCACCGCGGTGAGGATCCATTCGCGCGCACCGCGGCTGCCGTCCTGCCGCTTGGCGATGGCGCGCGCGGCGAGCGTCACCGGGGCGCCGGGCACGAGCATCAGCGGTACGAGCATGGTCAGCATCATGTGCATGAGCATGTGGGTGGAGAAAAGGTACTTCTCGTACACGTTCACACCGCCGTTGGTGATGTAGAACAGGGTGAGCATGCCGAGAATCCAGAGCACGCTGCGGTATATCGGCCAGGCATCACCGCGATGCCGCAGCCGCCAGACGCCGGCGAGGTAGAAGAAGATGCCGAAGGCACAGAACAGGATCCAGGCGAGGTCGAAGTTCCACTCGGTGAAGTAGCGCGAAAAGGTCAGTTCGGGCGGCAGCAGCTCACCGGTGAGGATCTGCGCCGGGGTGCTCTGCGGAATCTCGGTCGCGACCACCTGGGCCACGGGTGTCGCCGTGCGGGCGAGCGCCGCAGCCACGCCGGAGGCAAGCCCCATGAAGCCGAGCTCGGTCACGACGAGCCACCAGAACCAGCGGCCGCGCGCGGGCTCGGCCCGCTGCATCCGCTTGATGAAGAACTGGCGCTGCAGTGCCCCGAAGGCGCCGAGGGCCACGAGCGCGATGACCTTGACCAGAACCAGAATGCCGTAGGGGCTGAACAGGTTCTCCCAGGTACCGATACGCAGCTCAGCGCTGACATAGCCGGACGCCGCCACGACGACGAAGGAGACCAGCGCGAGCGCGGAATACCGACCGATCACCTGGCGGATGCGTTCGCCGTCCAGCTGGGTGCGCAGCACGATGATGGTCAGCAGGCCGCCCAGCCAGATCGCCGCGAAGACGAGGTGCAGACCCAGGGCGGTGATCGCGGCGTTGTGCCCGGCAGCGCCCGCCGAGTGGCCCTGCTGGGCCATGGGCAGCAACGAGGTGAGGGCCAGCACGGTCACGAAGACCAGCGCAGTCTGGTTGCGCACGGCGAAACACAAGACGGTGACGCCGGCTGCGATCAGGGTCGTGGCGAGCCAGGCCTGCCCGAGTTCGATCTGGCTGAAGAACTGGCCGACCGTCGCGCTGAACTGGTCGCTGACGCCGAAGGGCACGTTGGTGACCTGCAGAAAGGTCAGAAACCCCGTCACAGCGGATGCGACGGCGAACACTGCCGCCGACGCCGCAGCGAAGTCCAGGGCGGTACCGAACTCGCGTTCCTTCGGGCTGAGCGCGAAGAGAGTGAGCACGAGGGCACCGATCGTGCCGGCCGCCGCGAGGTTGACCACGAGCTTGGCGATGGGGAGTCCCCAGCGCACCACCGGCCCGGGGTCGGCGAGCAGCTGGGCCGAGGCACCCCCGCCATAGGACAGGGCGACAAGGGTGGACAACACAGCGACCAGCAGCAGGGCTGCCGGTCCGAGAACGCGGACGAGACGGGGCACCAGCCCAGCTTATTCGCCCAGCCCTGGGCATCCGTCGCCAGCTGGCGACCGCACCCGCCAAATGGATGCCTTCGGGCGCGAAAAAAGGGCGCCGACCGTAGCCGACGCCCCTCTGTTACAGCAAAAGCTACTTGGCGGCAGCCTTGAGCTTGCTTCCGGCGGTCAGCTTGACGCGGTGGCCGGCGGCGATGGCGATCTCTTCGCCGGTCTGCGGGTTGCGGCCGGTGCGAGCGGCGGTTGCGGTGCGCTCGACGCCCAACCATCCCGGGATGGTGACCTTGCCGTCAGCGGCAACGGTCTCGGCCAGGGTTGCAAAGAATGCGTTCAGAACGCCGTCAACGGCGGCCTGGCTCTGTCCGGAGTCAGCGGCAACCTTGGCAACGAGCTCGGTCTTGTTCAGCGACTTGTCAGCCATTGAGTGTCCTCCTCGGACCTTCGTCTGTAAAAACAGCGATATTCGTAGTACGGATGCTCCTCGAGAGAGAAACCCCGCTGGTCGGTTCGACCGAGTTGAAATCTAGCATTGATCCACCAAAATCCCCGGATTTACGGCGTTTTTAGGCCATTTCAAGGCAATTTCCCCCTCAGTGGCACCCGATTTTCGCTCTCCGCGAAACATCAGAGGGGCTACGGTGAACACCGCCCGAACACAAAACGGGATGCCGACCGAAGTCGACATCCCGTTTCTATGGTGCAGGGGCCGGTAAAACCGGCTTCCAGCAGGAGTTACCAGCTGGACTTGGTGATGCCGGGCAGCTCGCCGCGGTGCGCCATGTCGCGAAAACGAACGCGCGAGATGCCGAACTTGGAGAGGTGGCCACGGGGACGACCGTCAACGGCGTCACGGTTGCGCAGGCGCACCGGGCTCGCGTTGCGCGGCAGCTTCTGCAGGCCCTTACGAGCTGCTTCACGCGACTCGTCGGTGCCGGCCGGGTCAACCAGTGCCTTCTTGAGCTCAAGGCGCTTGACGGCGTAGCGCTCGACGATGACCTTGCGCTGGTTGTTCTTGGCAATCATGCTCTTCTTCGCCATGTTTAGCGCTCCTCACGGAAGTCAACGTGCTTACGGATGACCGGGTCGTACTTCTTGAGCACGAGACGGTCGGGGTCGTTACGGCGGTTCTTCTTGGTCACGTAGGTGTAACCGGTTCCAGCCGTGGAACGAAGCTTGATGATCGGACGTACGTCATGAGCCTTAGCCATTAGATCTTCACCCCACGAGCGAGAACGTCCTTGACGACGCTCTCGATACCACGAGCATCAATAACCTTGATGCCCTTTGCGGACAAGGTCAGTGTGACCTTGCGACGAAGCGACGGCACGTAGTACGTCTTCTTCTGAACGTTCGGGTCGAAACGACGCTTGGTGCGTCGGTGCGAGTGCGAAATGTTGTGTCCGAAGCCGGGAACAGCTCCGGTCACCTGGCATACAGATGCCATGGTTACCTCCATTACCGAAGGGCGAGTGCCCTTCCCAAGATCCCTTGTCGACGGGCACAACCCCACAGCAGCCCCGAGCGAACTCAAGGCCGGGAGAGAAACGCCCGCAGTGTACGCACACAGGCGTAGCAGCTCCCTACGTTACTCGATGGCAGAGCGTCCTGCAAACTCGTCAGCGCATCAGCGCTGAATAGTTTACGAAGCGGATGCCGCGGCCAGGGCACTGCAGGCAGCGCACAGCCCGAAGACGTCCACGACATGCTCCGCCTGGGTGAACCCGTTCGCGGCGGCGACGTCGTTCGCCCACTGCTCGACGGCATGCGGTTCGATCTCGATCGTCAACCCGCAATTGCGACAGATCAGGTGGTGATGATGCTTGCTCGTGCTGCAGGCGCGATACAGGCTTTCACCCTCCGGCGACTGCAGCGAGTCCGCATCGCCCTTGGTCGCGAGGTCGGCGAGCGCCCGATAGACCGTGGCAAGGCCGATGGGAGATCCGGTCGCGTGCAGGGCGGAGTGCAGTGCCTGGGCGCTGACGAAGCCGTCGTTCGCGTCGAGGGCGCCACGCACGGCCTCGCGCTGCCAGGTGTTTCGCTTCATGACTTCAACCGTAGCGATGTTCGCGACCTCCGATTCGCATCCGCGGGGCCTGGGCCTCCTCCTGCGCGCACAAGCCGCCGCAGCAGCAGGGCGAGCAGGAATAGCGCAGCCGCCGTGAGGGCGATCGCCGGGCCGGCCGCCACGTCGAAGGATCGCGAGAACAGCACGCCGGCCAGGCCGGACAGGGCACCGAGCAGGGGGGCAATGACGAACATCTGGGTCGTCGTGCGGGAGACGAGCCGGGCGGCCGCGGCGGGCGCGGCGATCAGGGCGATCGCGAGAATGGCTCCGACGGCCGGCATCGCGGTCACCACGGTGGCTGTGATCAGCACGAGGGTCAGCAGTTCGATGGGCCACTCCCGGTAGCCGGCCGCGCGAAAACCGTTCACGTCGAAGGTCGAGAACATGATCTGCTTGCCGAGAAAGACGATGGCGAGCACCGCGAACACCAGCACGACGGCCACGAGCGTCACATCGCGTTCGGTCACCGTGAGAATGGACCCGACCAGATAGGAGTCGACCTTCACCGGCAAAGACGGGTTGAGCCCCTGCAACAGCACGCCGAGGGCGAATCCCGCGGTCAGCAGAATGCCGGAGGCCACCTGGTTGCCCTGCCGCTTGACGCGCCCGATCATGGTCATGACGCCCACGATGATCACACTCGCCAGCGCCGCGCCGAGGGGGATGCTCACTCCCAGGATGGCCGCGCCGACCGCTCCCGGAAAAGTCGCGTGGGTGAGGGCCTGGGCGAAAAAGGTGCGCTGCCGCAAGACCACGAGGGTGCCCACGAGGCCGCTGACCGCCCCGATCAATACCGCGGCCAGCAGTGCCTGCTCGAAGTAGCCCATCAGTGCGCCACCGCCACACGGCGTGCTCGGCGCGGACCGCCGGTCCGGTCCAGGGCCAGGCGCACGATCAGGGCCACCACGTAGCCCGCAACGAGCACGAGCACGACGGTGGCTCCGCTCGGCAGGTCGACGCCACCGTTCACCGAGGCGTCGTAGCCGAGCGCGAGCCCGACCCATGCCGCCAGGATCGCGAAGCCGGCGGCGACCGGAAAGAGCAGCCACAGGCGATTGGTCACCAGACGCGCGACCGCGCCGGGCACGATCAGCACGGCGAGCACGAGCAGATTGCCCACGGCACTGCTCGCGGCCACCACGACGAGGGCGATGGCGACATTGAGTAGAACGTCGAGCACGAGCGGGCGGTATCCGGCTGCCCGGCTGCCTTCGAGGTCGAAGGCTCGAAAGACCTGCTCCTTGAGGGTGGACCCCACGATGATCAACGCGATCAGGCAGACCACGACGGTCTGATTGACCTCGGCCGGGCTCACGGTCAACAGGCGTCCGAACAGCAGGGCATCGAGCTGACCGACATAATTTGTTTCCCGTGAAACCACGATGATTCCCACGCTGAACATGGCGGTGAACACAATGGCGATGGCGGCGTCCGAGGTGACCGCGCGTTTGACGATCACTGTCAGCACGACGGCGGCGATGAGGGCCGCCACCATGGCACCCACGAACAGGCCGTCGCGGCCGCCCCAGACGAATCCGATGGCCACCCCGGGAAAGACCGCGTGGGTCAGTCCGTCGCTGATGAACTCGAGCCCGCGCAGGTTGACGAGCACACCGACGAGCCCGGCGACCAGGCTGAGCACAACGAGCACGAGCAGCGCCCGCGCCATGAACGGCAGGTCGAAGGCGGTGAACAGCATGGCCAGGTCCATTCAGTGACCTCCGTGGCCCGGAACAACGATGGTGTGCTCGTCCATCTCCACACCGACCGACCCGAAGGCCTGCTGCACGTTCGCCAGAGTCAGCACCGTGTCGCGCGGCCCGAACGCCACCTGCGCCCCGTTGAGCAGCAGCACGCTCTCGCACACGGCACGAGCCAGATCAAGGTCGTGCGTCGAGACCAGCACTGCAACACCCTGCTTCTTGAGCCGTTTCACGGTGTCAATGAGGGCATCCCGGTTGACCTGGTCCAGACCGTTGAACGGCTCATCCAGCAATAACAAGCGCGGGGCGGATGCGACGGCGCGCGCGAGCAGACCGCGTTGCTGCTGGCCGCCCGACAGCTCACCGAAGCGAGTCTTCGCGCGGTTGCCCAGGCCGACGGTCTCCAGCGCCTCGGCGACTGCCCGGCGATCGGCTTTGGCTGGCATGCGCCACCAGCCGAGCGAGCGGTAACGGCCCATCATGACGACCTGCTCGAGCGAGACCGGAAAGTTCGGGTCGAGCTGGTCGGTCTGCGGCACGTAACCGATGTAGCCGGCCGGAGCCGGCCATTGCCCGAGCACCTCGACGTCACCCGCCGTGCGGGCGATGAGCCCGAGAATACCCTTGAGCAGGGTGGACTTGCCCGAACCGTTGGGGCCAATCAGGGCAACGGCCTGGCCGGGCAGCACCATGAAGTCGATCCCGGTGAGCGCGGGCTCAGCATCG
The DNA here is from genome assembly GCF_004402315.1 of Cryobacterium sp. TMT1-3. NCBI lineage: Bacteria > Bacillati > Actinomycetota > Actinomycetes > Micrococcales > Microbacteriaceae > Cryobacterium > Cryobacterium sp. TMT1-3. The sequence goes on along the minus strand of NZ_SOFW01000033.1, from coordinate 48,642 downwards.
TACGCGAACGACGCCGCCGCCACTCGGAGAGCGGCGGCAGCGTTCGCTGTGGGTGTTACTTGAGAAGTGTTCTCGATCACGGGTTAACTATTGCAGGTCGGCGGGCAGCGCAGAGGGCGTGACGCCCCATGATTCGAGCATGAGCGTTGCATTGTGCAGCTGCGCCCTGATGTAGGTGTCGCCCGAGCTCCCCTCGGGTCCGAGGGAGTCGACGTAGAGGGCATCATCGCCGGAGTAGACGGTGACGCCGGCCTCGGTCGCGATCGTCCCGGCGGTTTTGGGGCTGAGTGAGGCCTCGGAGAACACGGCCGTGACGCCGGTCGCCGTGATGGCTGCCACCAGGGTGTCGATTTCGGCGGCGCTCGGCTCAGCGTTGTCATCGAAGCTCGGAATCACCGAGCCGACGTAGTCGATGTGGTACGCCGCGGTGAAGTAGCCGAGGGCATCATGGTTGCTCACGAGCAACCGGTCGCTCTCCGGAACGGTCGCGACGTTGGTGCGGATCCACTCGTCGAGGGCGCTGAGCCGGGCCGTATACGCCGTCGCATTGGACTCAAAAGTCGCCGCGTTGGCCTCGTCTGCGGCAGTGAGGCCGTCGGCGATCGTCGCGACGATGGTCTCGGCGTTCTGCACGTCCGTCCAGATGTGCGGGTCGCCGCCCTCGTGGGCGTGCTCGTCCTCGGTGACGTCGGTGTGTGCGTCCGTTGTTTCACCGGAGTGACCCGCTCCGGCTCCCACGTCGGAGATGGTGATGCCCTCGTCGGCATCGATCGTGAGGCCGTCGAAGCCGGACGCGGCGATGGCATCGTCGAGCCATTCTTCGAGGCCGACACCGTTGACCACGAGCACGTCGGCGGCACCGAGCGCGGTCAGGTCGGCCGCAGAGGGGTCGTAGCTGTGGGCGCTCTGGTTCGGCTGGATGAGCTGGGTCAGGTCGACACCGCTGGAGTCACCAATGACGTTGCGGGTGAAGTCGGCGACCTGGGTGGTCGTCGCGACGACTTTGAGGTCGCCACCCCCGTCGGCGCTCGCTGTGGTGCCGGCCGTGCACCCCGACAGAGCTAGAGTGGCTGACCCGAGGAGTGCGGGAACAATAAAAAATCTTTTGTGCATTCCTCGACACTATCCTTGCTGATAATGATTGTCAAAACCATTAGCAGGGATTGCGCTACTCGAGCAGCAGTGCGGGCTCCTCGATGATGCTCGCGACGTCGGCGAGAAATCGACTTGCGACATCACCGTCGACGACCCGATGGTCAAAGCTTGCACCGATCGTGGTCACGTACCGTACCCGCACCTCACCGTCGACGACCCACGGCTTCTGCTTGATCGTGCCGAGGGCCACGATTCCGGCTTCGGGCGAGTTGAGGATGGGGGTTCCGGTGTCCATGCCGAACACACCGATATTGGTGATCGTGATAGTGCCGTTGCTCATCTCCGCCGGGCTGGTCTTGCCGTCACGCGCGGTCATCGTGAGCTTCTCGAGGGCTGAGGCGAGCTCGAGCAGGCTCATGTCCTGCGCTTCCTTGATATTCGGCACGATCAGCCCGCGCGGGGTCGCAGCGGCAATCCCGAGGTTCACGTAGTGCCGCACGATGATTTCCTCATCGGTGAAGGTGGAGTTCACCGTTGGGTTGCGTCGCACCGCCCAGATCATGGCCTTGGCCATGATCAGCAGCGGCGACACCCGAATTCCGGCGAAATCGGTGGACGCCTTGAGTCGCTTGACGAATTCCATGGTGCGGGTGGCATCGACGTCGACGAACAGGCTCACGTGCGGCGCGGTGAACGCACTCTTGACCATCGCCTGCGCGATGGCCTTGCGCACGCCCTTCACCGGAATGTGTTCGTCGCGATCGATTGGCCATTCCGGCGTCTGAATGTTGCGGAACACGCTGGCCTGGGTCGCGCCGCGCAGCACGTCTTCCCGGGTCACGTCGCCGACGGGCCCGGTTGCCTCAACGAGCGTCAGGTCGACGCCGAGGTCCTTGGCCAGCTTGCGAATGGGTGGTTTCGCCATGACCGGTCCAGCGGATGCCGCGCGCCGGGTCGGTTCCAGCGGCTCGGAGTGCGATCGCGTCGGGGCTTGCGGGGCCAGGGTCTCGTGGGCGACGGGAGCGCCGGTGTGCCGGCGACGTCGGGTCGGCATCGTGGCGGTGGCGCCGCGACCGACGAGCACCGGCTCCGGAGCTTCGTCGCTGATGCTGCTGCTCACGTCTGCAGCCAGTGCAGTCGCTGCCAGGGTGTCGGCGGCGGATGCTGCGGCATCCGCCGTCGAAGCCGCCGCCGACTGGTCTGTGCTCGCAGTGGCGTCGGAATTGATCGTGATGATGAGCGTGCCGACGTCCACCGTGGTGCCGGCAGCGACCAGGATTTCCCCGACCACGCCCACGAACGGCGACGGCAGTTCGACGAGCGATTTGGCCGTTTCGATTTCAACCAGCACCTGGTTGATCGTCACGGTGTCGCCGGGGGCAACCTTCCACTCGACGATCTCGGCCTCGGTCAGGCCTTCGCCCACGTCGGGGAGAGTGAACTTCATCGCGTTCATGCTGCGCCTTTCCTGCTGCTGGTAAAAGTAAGAATGATCAGTAGGCGAGAACGCGGTCGACGGCTTCGAGCACCCGGTCGGGGCTCGGCAGAAAGTGCGTCTCGACGGCGGCAGGGGGAAACGGCGTGTCAAAGCCGGAGACCCGCAGCACGGGAGCTTCGAGGGTATAGAACGAGCGTTCGGCGACCGTGGCGGCGATCTCACTTCCGACACTCACGAAGCCGGGGGCTTCCTGGGTCACGACGAGTCGGCCGGTCTTCTGCACGGAGCCGAGAATCGGGCCGTAGTCGATCGGGGAAATCGAGCGCAGGTCGATGACCTCGAGACTGATGCCCTCGGCTGCGGCGAGGTCGGCCGCCTGCAGCAGCACACTCACCATGGCGCCGTGGCCCACGACGGTGACGTCGAGACCGGCCCGCACCACGCGGCTGGCGTGCAGCGGAGTTCCACTCGCGCCGAAACGCACCTCGCCCTTGGGCCAGTAACGGCTCTTCGGTTCGAAGAAGATCACCGGGTCGTCACTGGCAATGGCTTCCTGCATCATCCAGTAGGCGTCGTGCGGGTTGGACGGGCTCACCACGCGCAGTCCGGGGGTGTGCGCGAAGTACGCCTCGGGGCTCTCCTGGTGGTGCTCGACCGAGCCGATGTGCCCGCCGTAGGGAATGCGAATGACCACGGGCATGATCAAGCCGCCCTCGTGGCGGTTGCGCATGCGGGCCAGCTGGCTGGTGATCTGGTCGAAGCCGGGAAAGACGAACCCGTCGAACTGAATCTCGCAGACCGGCCGGAACCCGCGCATGGCCAGGCCGATGGCCGTGCCGATGATGCCGGATTCAGCGAGCGGGGTGTCGAGCACCCGCTTGTCACCGAACTCGGCGATCAGGCCCTCGGTCACGCGAAAAACGCCGCCGAGCGGGCCGATGTCCTCGCCCATCAGCAGCACCCTGGGGTCATCCAGCATCGCGCGGCGCAGCCCGGCGTTCAGGGCCTTCGTCATCGGCAGCGCAGCGGATGCCACGCTCGTGTCGGTAGCAGCGATCATCAATTCTTACCCTCGTCAAAAGACGCTTCGTAGCGTTCCAGCCAGGCTTTTTGCTCAGCCACGAGCGGATGCGGTTCGGCGTAGACGTTATCGAAGATCACCGACTTCTCGGGGCCGGTGACCTCCAGCGCCCGACGCCGGGTGTCGGCGGCGAAATCGGCGGCTTCCTCGTCGACGGAGTCGAGGAACTGCTGCTCGATGCCCCGGCCTTGCAGGTAGCTGCGAAAGCGCACGATCGGGTCGCGGGCCACCCAGTAAGCGAGTTCGTCGGGATCACGGTATTTGGTGGGGTCGTCGGCGGTGGTGTGGGCACCGACGCGATAGGTGAGCGCCTCGATCAGTGACGGGCCGTGCCCGGCGCGGGCGTCGTCCATCGACTTGGCCGTGACAGCGAAACTCGCGAGCACGTCGTTGCCGTCGATCTGCGTGCCGGGCATACCGAAACCGCCGGCACGCAGGTAGAGCGGGGTGCGGGACTGCCGCGCGACGGGCACCGAGATGGCCCAGTGGTTGTTCTGCAAAAAAAACACCTGCGGCGTCTGGTAACTCGCCGCGAAGACGAGCGCCTCGTTTGCGTCACCCTGTGAGGAGGCACCGTCGCCGTAGTAGACGATGACGGCCTGATCGGTTTGCGGATTGCCGGTCGCGGTTGAACCATCGAGCTGCATGCCCATGGCATAGCCGGTCGCGTGCAGGGTCTGCGAGGCGAGCACCAGGGTGTACAGATGAAAGTTTCCGTGTTCTTCGGGCACCCAGCCGCCGAGGGTGACCCCGCGCAGCATGCGCAGAATGTCGACGACATCGAGGCCGCGGATCATGCCAACGACGTGTTCCCGGTAGGAGGGGAACACGTGGTCCTGCACTCGCGTGGCGTAGGCCGACCCGACCTGGGCGGCTTCCTGCCCGTGGCTCGGCACCCAGAGGGCGAGCTGGCCCTGCCGTTGCAGGTTGGCTGCCTCGGTGTCGAACCGGCGCACCACGACCATGTCGCGGTAAAACCGTCGATGATCGGCTTCGGTCAGCCGATCCAGATAGGGCAGGTACTCTTCGGCGGCCGCATTCGGCTCGAACGCCCCGTTCGGGGCGATCATGCGCACGCAGGTTTCGGCCCCATCGAGGCCGAAGGCCTCAGCTGCGGAGGAAGTCACTGCGGCAGTGCGCATGTCGGGAGCTGGTGCGGTCGAGTCGTCTCGGGTGGCTGACACCGTTCTAACCTATCTTCCGAGCCGGGTGATCGGCGGGAAGGGCGTCGACAAGATCCGCGCTCATAAGTAGGAGTGTCGCCACAGCCTCCTCCTCCCCGATGGAGACTCGAATGCCTTCGGGCGCGAAGGGACGCACGACGAGCCCGGCCGCACCGAGCGCCTCAGCCACGCTCGTCGTTTCAGCCCCGGTCGGCAGCCAGAGAAAATTTCCCTGCGGCACGGGGATGTTCCACCCCTGGCGGGTGAGCGCCTGCCAGGTCGCGTCGCGGCGGGCAGCCAGGATCCGAACTCGGGCGAGCAACTCCTTCTCAGCCTCGAGTGAGGCAATCGCGGCGGCGGCAGCCTGCGCTGTCACCGAAAGAGGAATCGCGGTTGAGCGGGCAGCATTCAGAATGTCCACCGGGCCGAGCGCATAGCCGACCCGCAGTCCGGCGAGCCCGTAGGCCTTCGAGAACGTGCGCAGTACAACCAGATTTGGGTAGCGAGCCAGCAGGGGCGGGCCGTTCACGGCATCCGTCTGGGTGACGAACTCGATATATGCCTCATCGAGAATAACGAGCAGATCGGTCGGGACGACGGCCATGAAGGCCTCGAATTCGTCTTTCGTGACGATGGTGCCGGTGGGGTTGTTCGGCGAGCAGACGATGACGACCCGGGTGTGGTCGCCGATGGCCGCGGCCATTTCGGGCAGGTCGTGGCCGTGATCGCTACGATTGGCGACGCGCACGCTCGTGGCCCCGGCCACCGTCACAAGGGAGGGATACGCCTCAAACGACCGCCAGGAGTAGAGCACCTCATCATTGGGACCGGCGGCAGCAAGAATCAGTTGAGCCAGCAGCGCGACTGAGCCGGAGCCAACGTGCACCTGATCGACGTCGACGCTGTACTTGGCGGCGAGGCGTTCACGCAGCGCGAGCGCCGAGGCATCCGGGTAACGGTTGAACGCCGTTTCGGCCGTGACCACGGCGACGACCCCGGGCAGCGGGTCGAAGGGGTTCTCATTGCTCGAAAGTTTGAAGGCACTGGCGTCAGCCGGTTTTCCCTGCTTATAGGCCGGGAGGGCGATGATCTCCGGGCGCAGGCGCACGGTGGGTCGGTCTGAAGGGCTCACCCGGTGAGTCTACGCCCGGATATATTCGCAATAGCGAATGAATGTTCGCGTGACTTTCGCCCGCCCCGAGCCGGTGAGATAGTAGAGATATGGCCAGATTCCTGATCCAACTGATCGTCAATGCGGTAGCCCTGTGGTTCACCGCCCTGCTCGTGACCGGGGTGCACGTCACCCCCTACGCCCCCGACGCCGGTGCCAGCGTGCTCACCTATCTGCTCATCGCGCTCATCTTCGGGTTCGTCAACAGCGTTGTCGGCGGGGTGCTGCGCGTCGTCGCTTTTCCGCTCTACATCCTGACGCTCGGTCTGTTCTCCTTGATCGTCAACGGCTTGCTGCTGTTGCTCGTGGGGTGGATCTCCGGATTTTTGGGCTTCGGCCTCGTCGTGGACAGCTTCTGGTGGGGTGTACTCGGCGCCCTGGTGCTCGGCATCATCTCCTGGCTGCTCGGCCTCATTCTGCGCCCGGTCACCACCCGCGACTGATCCGGTCATACCCGCGCGCCTTCTACCGTGGCGTCGGTCGTTCCGGCAAGCGGATGCCGCGCCACAAGACGGCGTCGCCGGGTTCGCTCCCGAGAACACGGGTCACGGTGTCGCGAAAGTCGGTCAGGTTCTTTTCCGGCGAGGCGTCGATCAGGAGCGCCGTCTCCCGATAGGTATCCAGGTGGTGCGCCGGCAGTGCCTCGCCGGCCGGTGGTTCCGCTGAGAAGAAAGCCTCACGCCGAACCGTTATCCGGTCCTCGGACTGGACCATGCTCGCCCCGCCTAACCCGGTCGTCACGTCGTCGGTGTGCTCGACCGTCATAGTGGCGACGCCGGAAGGAACGCTAACACGCGATTCGGGCGCCCCGAAGGTCACGACCGCCCGCACGGCGAAAGCGCCTGAGGCGGCGACCTGGGTGGCTACCAGTCCACCCTGTGAATGACCGGCAATCACAACCGGATCGCCCGCGGTAATGCCCGCGGCGTGCATAGCCTGCATGACTGCCTGGAGGGAGCCGGCATTCTGCCCGGCCATCGCTGTGACGTTGGCGGTGAGATCCCAGGGCTCGGTCGTGGCGACGGCATTCCAGTCGATCGTGCCACCGACGTAGACCGCCCAGGACAGATTCTCGGGCGTGCCGTAGTTCTCGATGAGTACCTGCGGCTGCCCGGCGATCGCCTTGGGAATTCTGGCGGCCAAATCACCGACACCCGTGGGCGGCGTCGCGCTCGTAGCCGCGCCCGCCGTCGCCACTTTCACCGGGCCCTCCCGAAACAGCCCACGACTGCGTGCAGCGGCAAGCACGGCAACCGCCGTGGTCGAAACCCCGACCAGGCCGAGGCCGCTGTCGCCCAGCAACAAATCGATGGGCAACGGCACACCGAGGGCACCCGCAGCGACGTCATCGAGGGATGTGACGATCAACTTGGTGAGGACGACGGCCGCCGGACTCGTCAGAAACCGGTAGTCGATCCCGGGTGAGCCATGATGGCTGTTCCACGCCCGCCAGGCCAGCGCGCCCCTGGCCGCGGGCCCAGCGGCGAGAAGAAATACCAGAGCGCGAAACCGGCCCAGGTCGTAGCCCAGCCCCGCGCTCCCCAGCACGGCCATATGCATCACCGCTCGTTCCGTCCAACCGTACCGTTCGGCGGCGTCGGTGAGACTCGCGGCAAGATCGCCGGTGCGCTCTTCCAATTGACCGAGCGCAACCCCCGCCCAGGTCAAAGTCAGGCTGGGGTCCTCCGGAGTCCAGGTCCACACCCCGCCCAGATCCAGCTGTCGGATGCTCTCCACCCGACTCTGCCAGTCACCGGCCTGCACCTGAGCGTTTCGCAACATCTCGGCCTGTGCCAGGACTGCGTCGGTCGCCACGAGCGTCGTTCCGCCCACGGAAATAGTCAGTTCACCCTCCGGCACCGCATCCGGACGCTCGCTCACTCCTCGCCTGCCGCCTGCAACTGGCGGATGTTGCGCCAAATCTGGTCCTGGGCGGTGATGAGGTGGTTTAGCACGCCCTGCACATCGTGCACTATTTCCGCGATCCGCTCGCGGTAGGCCCGTTGGGCACTGGAACTCCAGAATTCACTGGGATCGAGCATCGACAGTCGCAGTTTCGCATCCCTGATGTCTGCGGTCAGCAGGAGAATGCGTTTTCGCTGTGCCCATAGCGCAGCGAGTTGATCGGCCTGATTGGGTTCGAAATTACCGTAGGGAACGTCCATGACACCTCCCGGTCGGGGCCGATCCTCGCAGCCTCAAGCCTCGCTGGGCCGTTCTTCGGGCTATCTGTGCACAGACGCCGAATACTGGGTGTGTGGAGAAGTCGAATCTGTTCCACAATGGGAGGCATGCCCTTTGCGTCACTCACCCCCGACGAGTCGACGCCGTTTCGCATCATTTTTGTCTGCACCGGAAATATCTGCCGATCGCCGATGGCCGAGGTTGTGCTGCGTGACCTCGCGGCCAAGCTCGGACTCGGCCGACTCATCAATAGCAGCTCCGCCGGCACCGGAGACTGGCATGTCGGTGAGCAGGCTGACGGTCGCACGATCGCGGCCCTGGCCAAACGCGGGTACGACGGCAGCCATCATCGAGCTCGCCAGTTCGACCCGCTCTGGTTCGCTGAACATGACCTCGTCGTGGTGCTGGATCGCAGCCAGGAGCGTATTCTGCGCAATTGGGCCCTGGAAGATCGCGATCGTGCCAAGATCCGGCTGTTGCTGAGCTTTGACGCGGAGCAGGCCGCCCTATTCGACGTTCCAGACCCCTACTATTCCGACGATGCGTTGTTTGACGCCGTATTAGGCATGATTGAGAGGGCAAGCCACGCACTTGTGAAACAACTTGCACCCGCAATTCGACAGGGAGTCCGATGAGTCACCTACCCGTACAGGTTCTGAGCCCGCTAGATGGCCGCTACCGAGCCGCCGTTTCCGATCTGGGCGAATTCCTGTCCGAGGCCGGCCTCAACCGTGCCCGGGTGCGCGTGGAGGTGGAATGGCTGATCGTTCTCACCGACCGTTCCCTGTTCGGCTCCGAGCCGTTGACGACCGCGCAGAAGCTGTCCCTGCGCGCCTTGGTGACCGACTTCGGCCAGGCCGAGATCGACGAACTGGCCGAGCTTGAAGCCACCACCCGCCACGACGTGAAGGCCGTTGAGTACCTCGTGCGGCGACGCCTCGGCACGCTCGGCCTCGACCACATCAGCGAACTCACCCACTTCGCCGCGACCAGCGAAGACATCAACAACCTCTCCTACGCTTTGACCGTGCGTGACGCCGTACAGACGGTCTGGTTGCCCAAGCTGCGCCAAGTCATCGAGGCGCTGCGCAGCAACGCACTCGAGTTTCGAGCGGATGCGATGCTCGCCCGCACCCACGGACAGCCCGCGACGCCGACCACCATGGGTAAAGAACTCGCCGTGTTCGTTTATCGTCTCGAGCGCATAGTGCGCCAGATCGAGTCCGGCGAATACCTGGGCAAGTTCAGTGGCGCCACCGGCACCTTCGCCGCCCATGTGACCGCCGAGCCGTCCGTCGACTGGCCCGCCGTGTCGCGCGAATTCGTCGAGGGCCTCGGCCTGGGCTGGAACCCGCTCACCACCCAGATCGAATCACACGACTGGCAGGCCGAGCTGTACTCGCGCGCCGCACACGCGAACCGTATTCTGCACAACCTGGCCACCGACATCTGGACCTACATCTCCATCGGCTACTTCCGCCAGATTCCTCAGGTCGGCGCCACCGGCTCGTCGACGATGCCGCACAAGATCAACCCGATCCGCTTCGAGAACGCCGAAGCGAATCTCGAACTGTCCTGCGCCATTCTGGACTCGCTCGCGGCCACCCTCGTGACCAGCCGTCTGCAGCGTGACCTCACCGACTCCACCACCCAGCGCAACATCGGTGTCGGCTTCGGGCATTCACTCCTCGCCCTCGACAACATTCTGCGCGGCCTTGGCGAGATCGACATCGACCGCGCACTCCTGGCGAGCGACCTCGACTCGAACTGGGAGATTCTGGGTGAGGCGATCCAGACCGTGATTCGTGCGGAGGTCTCGGCCGGGCGTTCGTCGATCGAGGATCCCTACGCCCTGCTCAAGGAACTCACCCGCGGCAAGCGCATCACGAGCACCGACCTGTCGGCGTTCGTCTCCGCCCTCGACATCGGTGCCGCCGCCAAGACCCGGCTCCTCGCCCTTACGCCGGCGGGTTACGTCGGGCTGGCCGACCCCCTGGTCGACTACCTGCCCTGACCCGGGTCAGAAATAAAGGCACCTTCGTCGGTTCGACGAAGGTGCCATTTTTCTGCTCCCGTGCCGGCTAGTGGCCGTTCTGCTCGTCCAAGTCGGTCTGCTCCGACGCATTCGGCTTCATTCCGAGCACGAGCATCGCGATCACCACGAGTGCCACAATGAACGTCACTCCCAGCCCGATGGCCGAGAGCATCAATTCGCGGGTGGTCACCAAAATGGTCAGGCCGACGAACAAGGCCATCCCGCCCGAGATTGCGAGCAATTCGGCCGGCTTCAACCGGTCGGATCGGCTGGGCTGGTGCGCCGAGTTGGGGGTACCAGGAGTCGTAGGGGTCACAGGGAGTCCGAATCATTGGGTGCGGTGTTCGTAGGTGCATTTTTCACGAGTGCGGTGTTCATGGGCGCAGCGCTCGTGGGTGCGCTGTTCGTTGGTGCGGCGCGGCGCTGGCGGGGAGTATCCCATTTGAGGGAGAGTCCGGCGATGGGCAGGAAGACAGCCAGGAAGACCAGATAGGCACCGAACAAGCCGACCGAGACCACCGGGTTCGGCGGCAGCAGCAGCAAGAGCAGGGCGAGCGTGGCGGTGGCAAGCCCGGTAAACAGCCAGTCCTTGGCGGGCGCCGGGCGTTTACGCACACGGATGCCGGCATAGATTTCGAGAAAACCGGTGACTGCTCCCCACACACTCACCACGAACAAAAAGAAGCCGTGGCCGCCAGCGTGGAAGCCCAGGGCCAGCCCGCCGGCGGTCATGCTCACGATGCCGTTGATGAGGAACAGGTTTCGATCGACCGCGACCGTCAGGGTACGTCGCACGCTCAGAACGAGCAGGAGGCCGCTCGCCAGGGCGAAGGCACCGAATACGATCAGGCCCAGCTGGGCGGAGTGATCGCGGTTGAAGGTGATGATCACGGCGGGTAGCACGGCGATCAGGGCGCGACCGACGGCCACGGACCAATACCCAGGACCGACGCTTGATGGTGCCTGGGCGTTCGCCACGCACAACCTCTTTCGTTGCAAAATTTGTCAGGCCTAGTCTACGCGGCGACCCACCGGCGCATCTGCGAGCCGCCTGCATGCCCGAATCGTGGGGATTACCCGCCCGCGACCATGTCGGCGAACCGGGAGTAGTGGCCGTGGAATGCGACGGTGACGGTCCGGGTCGGGCCGTTACGGTGCTTGGCCACGATGAGGTCGGCCTCGCCAGCCCGCGGGTTGTCTTTCTCGTAGGCACTTTCGCGGTGCAGGAGAATGACCATGTCGGCGTCCTGCTCGAGTGAGCCCGACTCGCGAAGGTCGGAGATGGCCGGCATCTTATCGGCGCGCTGCTCGGGCCCACGGTTGAGCTGGGAGAGCGCGATGACCGGAACCTGAAGCTCCTTGGCGAGCAACTTGAGCGCTCGCGAGAACTCACTGACTTCCTGCTGCCGGGACTCGACTTTCTTGCCGCTGGTCATCAGCTGCAGATAGTCGATGATGACCATCTTGAGCCCCACCCGCTGTTTGAGCCGGCGGCACTTGGCACGAATCTCCACCAGGGTCATGTTCGGGCTGTCGTCGATGTACAGCGGTGCATCGTTGATGCGCCCGCGCGTGGCGGCGATCGTAGTCCAGTCACGGGCCTCAACGGTTCCCTTGCGCATGCTCTGCAGGGGAACGGATGCCTCCGCCGCGAGCAGGCGCATCGCGATTTCACTGCGCCCCATTTCAAGCGAGAAGAAAATGCTCGGCATGTTGTGGTGGATGGAGGCCGACCGTGCAAAGTCGAGGGCGAGCGTGGACTTACCCAGCGCCGGGCGCGCTGCCACGATGATGAGCTGGCCACCGTGAAACCCGTTGGTGAGTTCATCGAGGTCGGCGAACCCCGTCGGCACGCCGCTCATCTGGCCGTCTTTGAGCTTGGCGGCCTCAATCTCTTCGATGGCCGCTGTGACGGCGTCGGTGAGCGGAACGTAATCTTCGGTCTGGGTGCCCCCGGTGACCGAGTAGATCTCGGCCTGGGCGGTGTTCACGAGGTCGAGCACCTCACCCTCGGCGGCGTAACCCATCTGGGCGATGCGCGTGCCGGCCTCGACGAGCCGGCGCAGCAGTGCCCGTTCCGCCACGATGGTCGAGTAGAACCCCGCGTTGGCTGCGGTGGGAACCAGACTCGTGAGGGTGTGCAGGTAATCGGCGCCACCGGCTCGGGACAGTTCGCCAACCTTGGTTAGCTCATCGGTGACCGTGATGACGTCGGTGGGCTCACCCTGGGCGTACAGCGAAAGGATCGCATCGAAGATGATCTCGTGCTTGGGGATATAGAAATCTCCGCCTCGCACGGTCTCGACGACGTCGGCGACAGCATCTTTGCTGAGCATCATTCCACCGAGGGCGCTCTGTTCGGCCAGGAGGTCGTGGGGCAGCGCTCGCTCCGACTTCCAGGCTTCGGCGGGTCGCTCGCCACGGTCGACCGCTCCGCGGGCCGATGAACCGTACTCGTTTGATGCTGGCTGGTTGGCCAGACCCAGGTGAGCGATCGACACTCGGCACCTCTTTCTCTGTCGTGCTAATAGGTGTATCAGGACCCACCGACACGGGACGTGACGCACCAGCGTGAGTGAGATGCCGGTACTGGAACACACTAAGGAGCCAACAACACCCGTCACAAACCCCCCTGTGGATAAGTCTGTGGAAAATCTGCGCGAAACGCCGTGGAGATTGTGCAGAACCTGTGCACTCGCCTGTGGACAAACATTATTTTTGTCCAATTAAAAATGCTTTGATCGGGTGTTTAAGTTTTACACACGGGTGTGAATAAAGTAACTTCAATCAACCCTTGAACCTTACTGAGACGAATGCTCACCTGTGCACAAAAGCGGCGGGTCAATGCCCCCAAAGGGGCTCTTAACGCCGCATAGCGGAGGGTTCCTTTCGGAACCCCCCGCTATGGGAGTAGGACAAACAACCGGCCGCACAGCACCGGACCTACTGGCGTGCGATGCTACTTTGCGGCGACGACCACGAGGGTGATCGTGGCGCTGAGCTCGTCGCGAAGACGAACCGTTGCCGTGTGCTCACCGGTCAGCTTGATGGCGGTGAGCTCAATCTTGCGCTTGTCGACCGTGCCGAGACCGGCAGCTGCGACGGCGTTGGCCACATCCGTGGTCTTGACCGAACCGAACAAGCGTCCGCCGGCGCCGGCCTTGACGACCAGGGTGACCTTGGTGTTCTCAAGCTTGACCTTGAGCGCCTCAGCCTCTTCGAAGGTGGCGTGCTCGCGGGCTGCGCGAGCGGCCTTGATCTGCTCGATCTGCTTCTCGCCACCGCGGGTCCACGCAACAGCGAAGCCCTTGGGAACGAGGTAGTTACGAGCAAATCCGTTCTTGACGTCTACGACGTCGCCGGGTGCACCGAGGCCGGAGACCTCATGCGTCAGAATCAATTTCGACATTTGGTTTCCTTACCGGCCTGAGCCTGCGTAGGGCAGCAAAGCCATTTCGCGGGCGTTCTTGACGGCACGGGCGATGAGGCGCTGTTCCTGAACGGAAACGCCTGTGATGCGACGGGCGCGGATCTTTCCACGCTCGGAGATGAACTTGCGCAGGGTGGGGACATCTTTGTAATCGATGACACCAACCCGAATCGACTTCGCGGGAGCGGCGTTCTTGCCACCCTTAGCTCCGCGAAGCGGCTTGCGGCGGTCGCCGCTCGACTTTCCAGCCATGATTTCCTTACTTTCTCAAAAAGGTTTTAGCTACGCGCCAGGCGTGGCTTAGAAGGGGGTCTCGTCGCTGAAGTTGCCTGGACTGTTCCAGACGTCTCCACCAGATGCTGCGGGCGACGCAGTCTTGGCGGGGGCGCTGGGTGCCCACGGCTCATCGTTGCCCTGGCCACCGGCAGCGGGAGCACCGCTGCGGGGACCGGACGACTGCGCGCGAGTGAGGGAAGCAGTGGCGTAGCGCAGCGAAGGACCAATTTCGTCGATCTCGAGCTCCATGCTCGTGCGCTTTTCACCTTCCTTCGTCTCATACGAACGCTGCTTGAGACGCCCGGAAGCGATGACACGCGACCCCTTGGTCAATGAACCCGCCACGTGTTCGGCGAATTCACGCCAAACGCTCGCGCGCAGGAACAGCGCGTCGCCATCTTTCCACTCGTTAGCCGCACGATCGAACGTGCGCGGAGTGGAAGCGATGGTGAAGTTGGCAACCGCCAGCCCGTTCTGCGTGTAACGCAGCTCCGGATCGCTGGTGAGGTTGCCCACCACGGTGATTACGGTCTCGCCAGCCATGGGCTACTTGTCGCTCGCCTTGTCGGCAACAGCGGCCGCGGCGGGCTTGACAGCAGCAGGCTTGGCAGCAGCGGGCTTGGCAGCAGCAACCTTGGCGGCCGGAACCGCGGTGGAGGCGGCAGCAACCGGAACGGCAGCTTCAACCTTGGCGGCAACCGGAGCAGCAGCGGCCGGAACCTCGGCTGCGTCGGCAACGACGGGCTTGGCAGCAGCGGCTACCTTCGCAGCCGGAGCGGCAGCGGCTGCAGCAGCGGCGTCAGCCTTGGCAGCGATGACCTTCGGGTTGGCAGCCTTGCGGGCGGCCTTCTCTGCGGCCAGCTTGGTGGCTACGACGACCTGGGCGATGCCCTCTTCGGCGCGGAGCACCTTGGTGCGCATGACTGCCTCGGACAGGCTCAGCTGGCGGTCGAGTTCGACCGTCGCTGAGGCGTTCGCGGTGAAGTCAACGACGGCGTAAATGCCTTCGGTCTTCTTGTTGATCTCGTATGCGAGACGACGACGACCCCAGACATCAACCTTGTCAATGGTGCCACCATCGTTGCGAACAACGTTGAGGAACTTGTCAAGGCTGGGAGCTACGGTGCGCTCATCGATCTCGGGATCGAGGATAACCATAAGTTCGTACTGATGCATGACTAACCCACCTCCTTCGGACTAAAACGGCTGCAGACTTTCTGCAACAGGAGGGTTGTGCATGTGCTGAATGCGGAGGCCGGGAATCCGGCACGCAGGCAACCTGCCCAGACTACCGGATGCCCGGCCCATGCGCCAGTCGACCGATCCGTTGATCGGCGCAGGGGGCTATTCGGCGAGGGTGGCGTTGGCGGCGTCCTGGGCGGCGCGCACACCGTGGCCGGCCGGCGTGCGCCCGAGGAAGACTTCGTTGAGCAGCGGGCGCATGGCGTTCTCGGCGGCCGGCCAGCCGGCTCCGCGCGGAGCCGGCGCCGTTCCGGCGGCCAGGACGTCGTAGAACGGGCTGATGTCGACCTTCTCGGCGGCCCAATAGGCCGCATACGCGGGTTGCGCTGCGAGCACGGCTGGGGAAGCAGCGCCGGAGGTTCCAAGGAACTCGGCTCCAACCGCGCTTCCGAGCCACTCCAAAACCCGCTGGGTCTCATCCGGGTGCGAAGACGCGGCATTGCCGGCGGCCGCGATGCCGTCAACGGCGCTGATCGCGCCGGCCGGACCGCTCGGCAGCTGCACGACGCCCCAATCGAAGTTCGCCCCGGCGCTCACGTTGGCAAGGTTGTAGACACCACTCTGAAACAGAGCCATCTTGCCCTGGAGGAACTGCTCGCGACTGAAATCACCATTGGTGTTCGTATCGGCGGCCGACGGAGCGACCTGCCACTTATTCATGAGATCGACAAGGTATTGGAACGAAGCGACTCCGGCGTCGGACGCGAAGGAGTACTCATTGCTATCGTCCTGTAACTGGGCACCATTGGAGGCCAGATAGTTCAGCACCATCGCCTGCAGGTCGTAGCCCGCGTTGTAGCCGTATTGGCTGAGGTTGGAACCGTCGAACTCCGCACTGTCAGCCGTGTTGCCGTTGTAGTCCTTAGTGAGTTTCTGCAGGACCGCAATGAGGGTGTCGGTCTCCCCGGTGGGATCCCAGGTGAGTGCGGACACATCGGCGGGGGTCAGGCCGGCGTCACCGAGCAGGTCTGCGTTGTAGAACACCGCGATGCCGGGATCGGCGAGTTGGGGCACCCCCCAGAGTGCGCCGTCGCGGGTGTACTGATCAGTTACGGCCGCGGACCAGCCGGCCGGAGCATCCGCTGAAAGAGCGGTCGTGATGTTGAGCAGCGCGCCCGCGTCGGCGTACGCGGGATAGCTGCCGCCGTCGACCCAGAAGACATCCGGAGCACCGTCACCGGCCACGTCGGTGCGCAGCTTCTCGAAGTAATCGTTCCAGGGCACGACCTCAACGTCGACCTCGATGTCGGTGTTGTTGTCCTCGAAAGCGGCAAAGGACTTCTCATAGGCGGCGGCGACCGGTTCGTCCCAGAGCCGCACGGTGACGTGTGTGGCCTCGCCGGGCGCATCAGAGTCGGAGAAGTTCAGTGCGGCAACGGCCCCGACGATGACGAGCAACACGGCGGCAGCGCCGGCAGCAATGATGGTGGAACGCTTGGCCATGATGTCCTCTGTTGACGGTTCGAACCTAAACCCCAATAGACCAGACTACGCAGAACCCGCGATGGTGATCGACCGCACGAAGCTGCGCTGGAACAGGAGAAACAAGACCAGGAGCGGAACCAGGGCAAGCGTGGTGGCCGCCATGACGAGCGTCCAGTTGCCGTTGAACTGGCTCTGCAGGCTCGCGGTGGCGACGGTCACGACCCGCCATTCGGTGCCGGTGGTCACCACGAGCGGCCACATGAAACTGTTCCAGTGGCTCACGATCGTGATGAGGGTCAAGGTGGCGATGATCGGTCTCGACAGCGGCACCACGATCTCGACCAGAACGTCGAGGGTGTTCGCCCCGTCAAGCCGGGCGGCGTCAATGAGTTCCTGGGGAATCCCACGAAAATATTCGCGCAGCAGAAAGATCGCGTAGGGAGACGCAAAAGCGAACGGCAGCACGAGGCTCCAGAACGAGTTGCGCAGCCCAGCCTCGGTCATCATGAGGTACAGCGGCACCACGAGCACGACCGGCGGGATCATCAGGGTCGACAGGTACACCCAGAACAGCACCTGGCGACCGGGAAAATCGACCCGGGCGAAGGCGTAGGCGGCGAGGATCGAGCAGATCAACTGCCCGACCAGAATGAGCATGGCCGCGAGCACCGTGATCACGATGGCGCGGCCGAATTGTGCCGGCCCGGTGAGCAGCTGCGCAAAATTCTCCACCGTGAACGGGTCTGGCCAACTCAACGCTGACTGCTGCGCAAACTGCTCTCGCGTCTTGAACGCGGTCAGGATGCTCAGCAGGAACGGACCCAGAGTTAACAGGGCGCCGAGCAGCAGCACCAGGTAGATGGCCGCCGTTGAACCGAATTTAGTCCATTTCATAGGTGACCCTCCGGCGAAAGTAAAGCTGCTGGGCCAGGGTGATGACCACCAGGATCACCAGCAGAACGACGGCCATGACGGCCGCCCGGCCGAGGTCGAAAGCATCGAACGCTTCGTAATAGATACGCGCGGCCACGAGATCCGTTGATCGCGCCGGTCCGCCCTGGGTGAGTGCGTACACCTGGTCAAAGACCTGAAAGGCCGAAATAACGGTGGTGACGAGTACGAAGAACATGGTCGGACGCAGCAGCGGCAGCTTGATGTGCCAGAACATCTTCACCGCACCGGCACCGTCGATCCGGGCCGCCTCCAGAATCTGCCCCGGAATATTGAGCAGTCCGGCCATGAAGAACAGTGTGACGTAGCCGACGTTGGTCCAGATCACGACGGCGGCCACCGCCGGCAGCGCCAGGGTGGGATCACTGAGCCATTCGACGCGCTGGCCGAGCAGGGTATTGAGGGCTCCGTCGGTGGGCGCGAGAATCCACTTCCACACCACACCGAGAGCAAGCGGGGCACAAATCCACGGCAGTACATAAATCGTGCGAAACCAGGCGGACCCGGGCAGACTCCGGGTGAGCAGGGTCGCAGCGCCGAGCCCGATCAGGGTCTGAATCGGCACAACGAGCAGCACGAAGATCAGCGTGACCAACAGGGAGTTGCCGAAGACCCCGTCACTGAGCACGGATCGGTAGTTGTCGAGGCCGACGAAGGTGATCGGGCCGATCAGGTCCCAGCTCTGAAAGCTGAGCCAGAGCACGACGAGCACCGGAAGCAGCAAAAAGCAGACCACGCCGAACAAGCTGGGGGCGAGCAGGGCATAGCCGGTGATCGCACTTCGTCGACGTAGGCTGCCCCTACTGAACACGCTCCGCCCACCAGGTGAGCAACCTGCGGGTGGCCTCTTGCTCGCCGATCGGCCCATCGTCGAGCCGCTGTTCCAGCAGGTATCGGTAGGCCTCGCCCACCTCACGCCCCGGTTTCACGCCGAGCACGGCCATGATCTGTTCTCCGTCGAGGTCGGGGCGCACCGCGCCGAGCTCTTCCTGCTCATTCAGCGCGGCAATGCGCTGCTCAAGGTCGTCGTAAGCGAAGCCGAGCCGGTCGGCCTTGCGCCGATTGCGGGTCGTGACGTCGGCACGGGTCAGGATGTGCAGTCGTTCCAGCTGATCCCCGGCGTCGCGCACATAGCGGCGCACAGCCGAGTCGGTCCAGGCCCCCTCGGTGTAACCGAAGAACCGCAGGTGCAGCTCAATCAGGCGGGCGACGGCATTGATGGTGTCATTGTCGAAACGCAGGGCGCGCAATCGCTTCTTCGCAAGCTTCGCCCCGACCACATCGTGGTGGTAGAAGCTCACGACTCCCCCCGCCTCGAGCCGACGGGTGGCGGGCTTGCCGATGTCGTGCAGCAGCGCGGCAAGACGTACGATCAGGTCGGGGGACTCGAGGTTGCCGCGAGAAGTCTCGTAGCCGATGGCCTGTTCCAGCACGGTGAGGGTGTGCTGGTAGACGTCCTTGTGATGGTGGTGCTCGTCGATTTCCAATTGCAGGCCGGGAATCTCCGGAAGCACGATCGCGGCGAGGCCCGATTCCATCAGCACTTCGATGCCGGCGCGCGGGTCCTTTGAGACCAACAATTTCGACAGCTCGTCACCGATGCGCTCGGCCGACACGATTCGGATGCTGTCGCGCATCTTCTCCATCGCGAGCGCGGTGTCGAGGTCCAGCGTGAAACCGAGCTGTCCGGTGAACCTGGCCGCGCGCAGCATCCGCAGCGGGTCGTCTCCGAACGAAACCTCCGGAGTGCTCGGGGTACGCAGGCGCCCGGCGAGGAGGTCATCAATTCCGCCGGCCGGGTCGACCAGCGTCAGCTGGGGCAGCCGCAGGGCCATCGCGTTGACGGTGAAGTCCCGGCGGAGCAGATCGGGCTCGAGGGTCGTCCCGAACTGAACGTCGGGCTTACGGGTGGTGCCGTCGTAGCTGTCTGCTCGATAGGTGGTGATCTCCACGGTCTCGCCGGCCAGGCTGGCACCGATCGTGCCGTAGGCCCGGCCGATGTCCCACTGGGCTTCGGAGAGCGGTTTGACGAGCGCAAGGATCTGATCCGGCGTCGCATCGGTTGTGAAGTCGAGGTCGTGGAGCGTACGGTTCAGGAAAGCATCGCGCACCGGGCCGCCCACCAGGGCCAGCTCATGGCCGGCCGCCGCAAATGCGTTCGCCAGACGGGATACCGTGGGGGTGGCAGCCAGGTCGCCCAGTCGTGCGAGGGCTGCCGCGACGCTCTGCATATGCCCCATATTAGTTGCCATCGGAGGGCGCGCAGTCGCGGTGCAGGTGGCTCAAGGCTGGCACGCCGTAGAATCCACCTATGGTGGCCGATTCAGATTCCGCGCATCGGCCCGCGCTCTCGGCTGCCGCGTGCAGTGCCGTGCGCCCGGCCCGGCGCCGTCAGAAGCGACGAATCAGGCGACCGTTCACGGCCGTCCTGGTCGGATTTCTCACCCTCGCGTCGTTGATTTTTGCGCCGACTCCATCCCTCCGACCGGCCAGCGCGCAAACCGAGATGGGCACCGCTTCGAGCGCCACCACCCCCGCCGATACGGTCGGCATCACCGTTTCTCCGCGCGATTCGTCCGAGCTTTCGCCCGGCCAGGACCTGCTGCTGACGGTGGCCGTGCACAACAACACCGACGCCGACATTCCCGTCGGCCGAGTCGATGTCTACCTGGCGGATCTGGCCCTCACCACCCGCGCTGCGCTCGACAGTTGGCTGCGACCCTCCGCTGACACGAATTCCGGCGACCAGCTCGTGAGCGTGCCGACGGCGGGAATCATTCCAGCCGGTGCCGGCACGACCGTCAGTGTCACGGTGCCGGCGGAATCCGTCGGATTGACCGATCAGAACGCGTGGGGAGCTCGGGGAATCGCCGCGATTCTCAGCGCGGATGATGTGGTTCGGGCAGAAGGCCGCGGCACGTTCGTGTGGTCGCAGGGCAGCGCGATCACCCCGGTGGCACTCACAACCATTCTGCCGATCACGACTCCGGCCAGCGCGACCGGCCTGATCACCGCCAAGGCGCTCGAGTCGTACACGAGCTCGGTCGGTCTGCTCTCCCGCCAATTGGATGCCGCGATCGACGCGCCGACGGCAACGATCGCGATCGATCCGCAGATTATCGCGTCTATTCGGGTGCTCGGCACAGCAGCTCCCGCGTCGGCGCTCGC
This sequence comes from Cryobacterium sp. TMT1-3, assembly GCF_004402315.1. NCBI lineage: Bacteria > Bacillati > Actinomycetota > Actinomycetes > Micrococcales > Microbacteriaceae > Cryobacterium > Cryobacterium sp. TMT1-3. The sequence goes on along the minus strand of NZ_SOFW01000033.1, from coordinate 27,983 downwards.
CTGGCTCGATCGCCTGGCCGGCGCGAGCAATGACATCTTTCCGCTCAGCTACGCGGATGCCGACATCGCGGTGCAAGCGCAGGCGGGCGCCCCGACACTGCTCGCGCCGACATCCTTCGACCCGGCCATCGATGCGAGTCTATTCGTGGTCCCCCCGAGTACACCGGCCCCCGAGACAACCACTGATCCGACCGATGTGCCCAGTGTGACGTCGCGCACGAAGGCCCAGACCAGCCCGTCACCGACGCCGTCACCCACGCCCACGGTGGAGCCGGGCCAGACGGTCATTCCGAGCACGAGCGACCTGCTGGCCTGGAACTACACGAGCACCGCCATCGGCTGGCCGGCCGCCGGTCAGGTCGCCCGCAGCGACCTGGACGTGTTCGCCGCGAGCGGCCTGACCACCACCATCCTCTCGAGCGGCAACGTGGAGCAATCAGACGTCTTCACGCCGAATACCGCGGTCACCCTTCCGACCGGGCTGGGCCTGGTCAGTGACAGCCCGCTCTCTGCGGCCATCCGTGCCGCCGCCGAAGCCACCACCGACGAGGAATGGCGGGTGAATGTCACCGAGGCGGCTTCGCTCCTGGCGATCGTCTCGGCGGAGAATCCCGATTCGGCGCGCACCCTGCTGGTCACCTTCGACCGCAGCAGTCCTGCGACCGCGACCAGAATCGGCCAAACGCTCACGGCCCTCGACGGCGCCGCCTGGTCGACGGCGGCGTCACTACAGTCGGCCCTGGCCGCCACCCCGGCCACCACGGTGACCTTTCAGGCTGAAGCCATCGACGGCAGCCGGGTCACGCTCGCCCGATCATTGCTGGAGCGCGAAGGTGCCCTCGCCGAATTCGCGACGATCCTGGCCGATCCGGTAGCCATCACGGCCCCGGCCCGCCTGGACCTGCTGGCTCTGCTGGACACGACCTGGACGGCCCAAACGTCGGTCTGGGAAGACCAGGTTCGAGCGAGCCTCGCCGCTTCCTTCGACCTGATGCACGCCGTGACCGTGACCACCCGCGGGCCCATCATCGTGGTGGGGAGCAAGGTCGACCTGCGCATCACGCTCAACAACGCCCTCGACCAGGCTGTCACCGTGCGCACCGAGATCGTACCGTCCAACGGACGCCTCGTCGTCGGTGAGACCCTCGAGACCATTATTCAACCGAACTCGGCACAGGCCGTCTCCGTGCCGCTCAGCGCCGCCGTCGGCAACGGCGACGTCGTCCTGCGGGTCACCCTGTTCACCCTGAACGGCACCCCGCTCGGCCAACCGGCCCCCATCGATGTCAGCGTGCGCGCCGACTGGGAGGGAGTCGGCGCGACCATCTTCGCGATCCTCGTCATCGGCTTCTTCGGATTCGGCATCTGGCGCAATATCGTTGGTCGACGCCGGGAACGCGCCGCTGAGGCATCCGCTGCTGCAGTTGAACCGGCGATACCGGCGGCGGAACCCGATGTCTGACACAGTGACCGGCAACGGCGGAATCGGTCGAGCCAGCGCGTTCCTGGCCTCCGGCACGATCGTGTCGCGCATTCTCGGGTTCGTGAAGGTCATCGTCTTGACCGCCATCATCGGCGCCGTCGGCGCCACCGCCGACACGTTCTCGATCGCCAATCAGCTGCCCAATACGATCTATACGATCGTGGCCGGCGGCATCCTGACCGCCGTCCTGGTGCCACAAATCGTTCGAGCCACCCTGCACGCCGACGGCGGCACGGCTTACATCAACAAATTGCTGACCCTGGCGCTGGTCATACTGTTCGCGACGACCCTCGTCGCCACTCTGTTGGCGCCGATGATCACCGGGTTCATCGGAATTAACCTTCCCGAGAACCAGAAGGCACTCGCCGTGGCTTTCGCCTACTGGTGCCTGCCGCAAATGTTCTTTTACGGTCTGTACACGCTGCTCGGCGAGGTGCTCAACGCCCGCAAGTCGTTCGGGCCATTCACCTGGGTCCCGGTTTTGAACAACGTCGTTGCCATCATCGGCCTGATCGTCTTTGCCGCCGTGTTCAGCCCCGACCCGGCGGGTGATCGGTCCGCCGCCGACACCACGGCGGCCATGGTGGCCATTCTCGGGGGCAGCGCGACACTGGGTGTGATCACGCAGGCCGTCGTTTTGTTTTACTTCTGGCGGCGGATCGGCCTGCGCTTTCGCCCGGACTTTCATTTTCGCGGCGTCGGGCTCGGAGCCGCAGGCAAGTTGGCGAGCTGGACCTTCGGCATGCTGCTGCTCACGACCTACGCTGGCATCATCGAAACGCAGGTCGTCACGCTCGCGCACGGCAAGGCATCCGTTGCCGTGCTTGCAACGGCGTGGCTCATCTTCATGTTGCCGCACTCCGTCATCACCGTGTCGGTCGCGACGGCCTACTTCACCCGCATGAGCGAACACGCCTCGGTCGGTAACTGGTCATTGCTGAAAACGGATGCCTCCAGCGCGATTCGGGGAACGTCACTGCTGATCGTGCTCGCTACGGCCGTCATCGCGGTCTGTGCCTATCCGTTCGCTGCGGTCTTCGTTCCCTTCGACCAGGTTCCGGCCGTGGGCAACGTCATCCTGGCCTTCATTGTGGGGCTCGTGCCGTTCTGCCTGCTGTTCGTGCTGCAGCGCACGTTCTATGCCATCGGTGATACCCGCACGCCGTTCTTTTTCACGCTGTTCCAGGTCGTTCTGCTGATCGGCGCCGTGCTTGCCTGCGCACTCCTGCCCACGGACTGGATCGCGGTCGGCATCGCCACGTCGATCACCGTGACCGGCACCCTGCAGGCCGTTCTGGCGGCGATCCTGCTGCGGCGTCGGCTGGGCGGCATCGACGGGCGTCGCATCCTACGCAGCCTGGTGAAGTATTTCGCCGCCGCGATGCTTCCCATCGGCCTCGGCCTGACCCTGCTCTTCACCCTCGGCGTCGCCGGTGAGAACGACTTTGCCGTATCGTCGCGTCTCACCGCCATGGTGTCCATGGTTCTGATCGGCCTTGTCATGGCGGCCGCCTACTTCGGCCTGCTGCTAGTGATGCGCAGCGGGGAGCTCACAGCGTTCCTCACGCCCTTGCGGGCGCGACTTCGCCGCTGAGTACCCCGACGCTCAGTCACACCCACGGTGCCCGGCTGAGAGCCGCCCCCGTTCGTCGGGCGGGTTCCCGTGGCTGTGCAGCACCTCCCAAGCTGGGAGGGCCCGGAATAGCATCCGATTAGGATGTGTTGTATCGAAACGTGAGCCGGGATTTTGCCCGTCTTGCCCACCATTGCAAGGAGTGTGCGCGTGCGTCAGATCATCATCATCGGTTCCGGACCGGCCGGTTACACCGCGGCGATCTATGCCGCTAGAGCCAACCTCAAGCCGCTCCTGATCGCCAGCTCGGTGGAGGCCGGCGGTGAGCTGATGAACACGACCGACGTCGAAAACTTTCCCGGATTCCCGGAGGGAGTGCAGGGGCCCGACCTGATGACCAAGATGCAGGAACAGGCCGAGCGATTCGGTACCGAGGTGGTCTATGACGATGTTGAGTCGGTCGATCTGACCGGCCCGATCAAGACTGTGACCCTCGGCAACGGCGACGTGGAGCAAGCCCTCGCGGTCATCTTCGCGACCGGGTCGGCCTACCGCAAACTGGGCCTGAGCGACGAAGAACGACTCTCCGGGCGCGGTGTCTCCTGGTGTGCCACCTGCGATGGCTTCTTCTTCAAGGGCAAGGAAATCGCCGTCATCGGTGGCGGTGACTCCGCCATGGAAGAAGCGACTTTTCTCACCAGGTTCGCCTCCAAGGTGTACGTCATTCACCGCAAGGGCGAGCTGCGCGCCTCCAAGATCATGCAGGAACGCGCCTTTGCCAATGACAAGATCGAGTTCACCTGGAACTCCGAGGTCGTCGGCATCACCGGCACCGACGCTGTTGACGGTCTCACCCTGCGCGACACCGTCACCGGCACCGAGACCAGCCTTCCGGTCGGCGGCGTCTTCGTGGCGATCGGCAACGACCCACGCACCCATCTCGTGCACCAGCAGCTCGACCTCACCCCCGCGGGCACCATCGCCGTCGCCGGGCGGTCGTCACTCACCAGCCAGGCCGGGGTCTTCGCAGCCGGCGACGTCATCGACTCCAGCTACCGTCAGGCCATCACCGCCGCCGGCTCCGGCTGCGCGGCCGCTCTCGACGCCGAGCACTACCTCAGCACTCTTCCCACCGCTTTGCTGGCTCAGGCCGGCGACACCGAACTCGTTTCAGTCAACTAAGGAGCACCGAATGACCGCACGATCCGTCACCGAAGCCAACTTCGACCAGGAAGTCATCAACAACGAAAAGACCGTGTTGGTGGACTTCTGGGCTGAGTGGTGTGGCCCCTGCCGCGCCGTCAGCCCGATTCTCGACCAGATCGCGGCCGAGAACGCCGACAAGCTCGACATCGTCAAGCTCAACGTCGACGAGCACCCCGCTCTCGCGGCCAAATACCAGATCACCTCCATCCCGGCCATGAAGGTCTTCCAGAAGGGCGAGGTCGTCAAGACCGTCATCGGTGCCAAGCCGAAGCCGCAGCTCGAAAAGGACCTGGCCGACTACCTCGTCTAACCAGTTTTTCTGCGTGAAACCCGCCCGGCTTCGACCGGGCGGGTTTTTTCGTGCCGGGTACCACCCCATACGATGAAGACGACAGCAGAACGGATGCGACGTGACAAATCAGGGTTCTCCACAGGCCGTTGGCAAACAAGGCGGCAACAACCTCGACCCGTGGTACCACCACTACGCCGAGCGAGCCGCCGGCCTCAAAGCCTCCGAGGTGCGCGCTCTCTTCGCTGTGGCCTCCCGCCCCGAAGTTGTCTCACTTGCCGGCGGTATGCCGTACGTGGCAGCCCTGCCGCAGGATCTGGTGATCGATGCCATGGACCGCGTCATGCGCGAAAAGGGGGCGACCGCCCTGCAATATGGCTCTGGTCAGGGAGTTCCTTTGCTTCGCGAACAGATTCTCGACGTCATGGCGCTCGAAGGAATCAAGGCCAACGCCGACGACGTCGTAGTCACGACCGGCTCCCAGCACGCTCTGGAACTGGTCAGCAAGCTCTTTCTGAACCCCGGGGACGTCGTAATCTCGGAGGGCCCGAGCTACGTCACAGCCATGGTCATCTTCAAGTCTTATCAGGCCGAGGTCGACCACGTACCGATGGACGAGGACGGCATGATCCCGGCCGCCCTGATCGAGCACATCGCTGCCCTGAAGGCCGCCGGACGCACCATCAAATTCCTGTACACGATCCCCAGCTTCCACAATCCAGCCGGTGTCACCCTCAGCTGGGAGCGGCGCCTGCAAATTCTTGAGATCTGCCGTTCCAACAACATTCTGGTGCTCGAAGACAACCCCTATGGGCTGCTGTACTTCGACAAACCGGCACCGGACGCCATCCGCTCGCTCGAGCGCGACGGGGTCGTCTACCTCGGCACCTTCTCCAAGACCCTCGCCCCTGGTTTTCGGGTCGGCTGGGCCCTCGCCCCGCACGCAATCCGGGAAAAACTCGTTCTGGCGAACGAGGCCGCCGTGCTGTCCCCCAGCTCCTTCACGCAGATGGTCATCTCGGAGTATCTCTCCACCGCCGACTGGAAGGGGCAGATCAACACTTTCCGCGGCGTGTACCAGGAACGCAAGAACGCCATGCTGGCCGCGCTCGACGAATATCTGCCCGACCTCACCTGGACCAACCCCGCCGGGGGCTTTTACGTCTGGGTAACCCTGCCCGAACAGCTCGATTCCAAGGCCATGCTGCCCCGCGCGGTCACGGAACTCGTGGCCTACACGCCCGGCACGGCCTTCTACGCCGATGGTGAGGGGCGGCAGAGTATGCGTCTGGCTTTCTGCTATCCCAGTCCGGAGAACATTCGGGTGGGCATCCGTCGTCTTGCCACGGTGATTCGCGGCGAGATGGATCTGCTCGACACCTTCGCCGGCACCGGCGCGCTCGGCGCCGCGCCCGACCGACCAGGGGCCACGAACCAGCGATATGCCGGCCCGCCAGCCAATATCTCGTGACCCCGTCACGTCGATGAGCCTCCTCAACCGCAATCAGCTAGGAAAAGACCTGATCATGAGCGAATTCACCGCACTGAAAATTGTCATTCTCGCTGGCGGAATCTCACACGAACGCGACGTTTCGTTGCGCTCCGGGCGCCGAGTAGCGGATGCCCTCGGTGACGCGGGCCACTCCGTCACCGTACTGGACCCCGGATCCAACCTGCTCACCACCCTCAGCCAGCAGGCTCCCGATCTGGTCTGGCCTACCCTGCACGGCGCTACCGGCGAGGATGGCGCGCTGCTGTCGCTGCTCGAAACTACCGGTATTCCCTTTCTCGGATCGCGCGGCCCCGCGGCCGCCCTGGCCTGGAACAAGGCCACCGCCAAGGAGCTCGTGCTGCGGGCCGGTATCGACACTCCCCCGGCCATTGCACTGTCCACCGAGACCTTTCGAGACCTCGGCGCCACGAGCGTGCTCGAGCACTTGATCAGCGCGATCGGCCTGCCCCTCGTCGTCAAGCCCGCCCAGGGCGGATCTTCCCAGGGTGTCACCATCGTGCGCACGCCCGCCGACCTGCCGCGCGCCATGGTAGACGCCTACACCTACGCCAATACCGCCCTCGTTGAGGCCTACATCGAAGGCACCGAGGTCACCGTGGCCATTATCGACACCGGCGACGGCCCCACAGCCCTTCCCATTGTAGAAATTGTTCCCGTAGACGGCGTCTACAGCTTCGAAGCGCGCTACAACGCCGGCGAAACCGACTTCTACACGCCAGCCCGCCTTGCTGACGAGATCGCAGGGGCCGTTTCTGAGGCCGCTATCGCCATTCACGTGCTTCTCGGACTGCGCCACCTAAGCCGCATCGACCTCATCGTCGACGCGGCCGGCACCCCCTGGTTCCTCGAGGCCAACGTGCTCCCCGGCCTCACCGAGACCTCCCTGGTGCCCCAGGCTATCGAAGCCGCCGGTCAGACCCTCGGCGCGACCTATTCGGCCCTCGCCACTCACGCCCGCACTGACCGGTAGCCGCTCGCGCCGTTTCACGTGAAACATCCCATCGCCCTACCGCAGATAGCTCGCGGCACGGCGCTGGTGGTCTCGGCCAGGTCGATCAACTCGATCAACAATGAACGTATGTTTCACGTGAAACAGCCGCGTCCAGACTCGCGGAAACCAGCCATCGGGACGGTGATTACGGTCTCGGTAAGGTCGACCCACGATACGCCATGTTTCACGTGAAACAACATGTACGCTGAGGCAGCGGCGGCGGGTTGTCCGCGGAGTTGCGAGTTTTGAGGAGTTTCGGGGTGTTGCGCACGCACTTCGCGCAATGCTCCCAAACACCTCAATGTCTGGGCGGGGAGCGCATGACCCGTTGACGATGCCCACCCCTTCACGAGCACTCCGGCGAGAAATCATGTTTCACGTGAAACTACGCAGTTGCCAAACAGTTCTAGCTCGCGCTGAAGCCTGGTTCTCCGAGTACGGTCAGAATGCGATTGAGATCTCCGATGGTAGCGAAATCCACTGTGATCTGGCCTTTTCGTGCGCCCAGGTTGATTTTCACGCGCGTATCGAGACGGTCACCCAGGTGTTCGGCGATCTCATCGAGGTGTCCCTGGCGGCGCCCGGAAAGCGGTTTAGCCTTAACGAGTTTCGGAACGGCCGTCGCTGCAGCCTCCGCTGCGCGCACGGACAGGTCCTCCTCGACGATCTTGTCGGCCAGGCGCAGCATGCCGGCCAGGTCACCCACCGACAGAATTGCTCGCGCGTGGCCAGCCGACAGCACGCCGGCGGCGACTCGAATTTGCACCGGTTCCGGCAGCTTCAGCAGGCGCAGCGTGTTGGTGATCTGAGGGCGCGAACGACCGATTCGGGTCGCCAGTTCTTCCTGGGTAATACCGAAATCAGCGAGCAGCTGCTGGTACGCAGACGCCTCTTCGAGCGGGTTCAACTGGGCGCGGTGAAGGTTCTCCAGCAGGGCGTCGCGCAGCATGTCGACGTCGGCCGTTTCGCGCACGACCGCCGGAATACTGTCGAGCCCAACCTCCTTGGTGGCCCTCAGACGACGTTCACCCATGACGAGCTCGTATTTGCCCGGCTCATCAGACAGGGGACGCACGACGATCGGCTGCAGCACCCCGACCTCGCGAATGCTGTGCACCAGTTCGGCGAGGTCATCTTCGTCGAAAATCGTGCGCGGCTGGGCCCGGTTCGGCACGATGTTTTGCGGGTTTAGGTGAGCCAGGCGAGCCCCGGGTACGGGAATCAGCTCGGGGGAGGCATCCGCCGCAGTCGCCACACCGCGGGGAAAGAAGACGTCAACCGGGCGGGGAGCTGAAGCATCATCCTGTACCGGAATAAGTGCACCGATGCCGCGGCCCAGACCAGTTCGTTTCGCCATTATTGCTTTTCTCCTAATTGGGACTTTTCTCCTCTTTCGGCCGGTTCTCCCGTTCCGGGAGCCCCACGATGGGCCATTTCTGCTGCTGCTTCGAGGTAGGAGAGCGATCCTGCGGAGTTGAGGTCGTAACTGACGACGCTCTGCCCGTAGCTCGGGGCCTCAGAAACGCGCACAGATCGCGGAATTGCGGTGTTCAGCACTTCTTTGGGGAAGTGATCGCGTACTTCCTGGGCTACCTGGGTCGCCAAATTGGTGCGGCTGTCATACATGGTGAGCAGAATTGTCGATACGACCAGGTCGGGGTTGAGGTGTTTCTCGATCAGGGCGATGTTCTTGAGCAGCTGGCTCAGACCCTCAAGCGCGTAATACTCGCACTGAATCGGAATGAGAACCTCACGTGCCGCGACGAAGGCATTGATGGTGAGCAGCCCTAACGATGGCGGGCAGTCGATGAAGACGTAGTCGTAGGGCTCAGCCATCTCAACCAGATAGAGGTCAAGGGCCCGGCGCAGGCGCTGCTCACGGGCGACGAGCGATACCAGTTCAATCTCTGCTCCGGCAAGGTGAATGGTGGCGGGCACACAGTACAGGGCACCGAATTCCGGGCTCTTCTGCACGACCTCAGACATTGGCATGTCGTTGATAATGACGTCGTAGACGCTCGGCGTCTCGGCGCGGTGTTCCACACCGAGAGCGGTTGAAGCGTTGCCCTGCGGGTCCAGGTCGATGACCAGCACGCGAGCTCCCTGCCGCGCAAGAGCGGCTGCGAGGTTGACGGCCGTCGTGGTTTTACCGACGCCACCCTTCTGGTTGGAGATCGTAAGCACCCGGGTCTTCTCGGGTTTGGGCAACTCGCCTGCCGCGATGACCTGGCGGCGGCGCGTGAGTTCAGCTATCTCGCGGGCGAGCGGCGTTGTACCGTCAAACCCGGCCGCCTTGCCCGTGCGCTGATTTTCAGCAGGATGTTTCACGTGAAACCTTTACGTTCGACGGTTGATGAGCCACCCGAAAGGGACTCCCGAACACCAAAACCGGTGACATTCGGGACTAGTCCACTGTAGCTCGGATGACCCGGGTTACCTCGGGCAGCACGCCAGCACCGAGGGTGATGACCTCGACATCACGCAGCCGATACTTGCGAACGGGCTTTGCTGCGGCGTCGATTTCACGCTGGGCTCCCTCGCCCTTCATGAGAATAAGCTCACCGCCGGTGCGCAACAACGGCGCCGTCAAGGGAATGAGCTTGCTGAACGCACTGACAGCGCGAGCCGTGACCTGGTCGAGCGGATGCGCCAGCCGCGCGTCTTCCGCACGCGCCCGCACCACCGACACATTCGCCAGCTGCAACGAGGCAACCTGATCATTCAGCCAGGCCACCCGACGTTCCATCGGTTCGATCAGCACGAAATTAACGTCTGGCCGCGCTATGGCCAGCACCAGTCCGGGCAAGCCGGCTCCGGAACCCACGTCACCGACGAAGCCCGGTCGCAAGAGTGGTGCCACGATGGCGCAGTTGAGAATGTGACGAGACCAGAGCCGGGGGAGCTCCAGCGGCCCAATCAGACCCAGGATTTCGCCCTGATCAGCTAAATTGTTGGTAAAAGCACGAATGGCATCAATTTGGGACCCGAAAAGTTCAGCCGCTGCGGCCGGTTCGATCTCCAGAACCGCCGGCTCCACAGAACCTGAGTCAGAGACATCCCGGGCGGACTCGACTGGTTCTGCGCTCGCGGGCACAGGCGTGTTTCCGGCGAAACGAGTTACTTCCGGCGTGGCAGATTCCGACATGACCAGCGAGGCTACGCTGCGGTGATGACGGTATGGCGGTCGCGACCCTCACCGGAGGACTCGGACCGATAGCCGCCGCTCTCGGCGACAATGTCATGCACGAGCTTGCGCTCGTACGAAGACATGGCGGGAAGGTCAGCCTCGCTCGCGCCAGCCACGATCCGCTCAATGGCACGCGCTACGAGCGTGCCAAGCTCAGCTTCACGCACCTCGCGAGACCCACCGATATCAAGAATCAGGCGGGAGAACGAGCCCGTTTTGTTCTGCACCGCCAGCCGCGTCAGTTCCTGCAGGGCATTGACCGTTTCCGGCTTGGAGAGCACCCGCAGGTTGTCGGCATCGGACGCCTTGACCGAGAGGTAGGCACGGCCGTTACGGGCATCGATGTCGATATCGCCATCCAGGTCGCAAATGTCGAGAAATTCTTCGATGTAGTCGGCAGCGATGTCGCCTTCACGCTCGAGCTGGTCGGTTGTCAGGGGTACCTCAGCGACGCTGCCCGTCTCGGGAACCGCGGGGGAGGCATCCGTCGTGGCGGGGGCAGTGGGAACTGCACTGGCAGCCGAGACGCTCGTGGTCTCGATGCTGACCTCGGTGAGGCCGGTCTTGTCCGTCACGGTGATCTCCACTACTTTTTCGGGCCGGTTTGCTTCTTGGCGCGGGCTTTGCCCACCGGCTGCTGGCGCTGCACAGGCTTGGCAGGCTCCTCAACGACAATGATGTCACCATCGGTCGCGATGAGCTTGCCCTTGCGGGCCATACGCTCTTCGCGCGCCTTGGCGGCCTCACTGCCCGGGGTCGGCATGTTTCGGATCACCAGGAACTGCTGAATCATGGTCCAGAAGTTGGAGGTGAGCCAGTAGAACATGACGCCGAGCGGGAATGCCACTCCGGAGAAGGCGAAGACGAGGGGGAGCAGGTAGAGCATGATGCGCTGCTGCTTGAACATGGGGCTCGCCTTGGTCTCCGGTGACATGTTCTTGGAGACGATCTGCAGCTGCGTGATGAACTGCGACGCCGTCATCAGCACGACCATGGTGGCGGCGATGATCATGACGGTCACGTTGAAGGGTTCACCCGCGGTCCAGAGCGACCACTGCGAGGCAAAGGTATCGTGCAAGGGTGCATTACCGAACAGCGTGGCACTACCGAAGCTCTCGGCGAGGCTCTGATTGAGCGGGCCGACACCACGGGTGGAGCGCTGGGCGTCGTTCAGTACCGAGAACAGGGCGAAGAAGATCGGCATCTGCAACAGCAGCGGCAGGCAGGAACTCAGCGGGTTGGTACCCGTCTTCTTGTACATGGCCATGGTCTCGCGGCTCATGGCCTCGCGTGAGAACTGGTCCTTCTTGCCCTTGTACTTGTCCTGGATCTTCTTGAGCTGGGGGGCGACCTCAAGCATCTTGCGCTGGCTCTTGATCTGCCGCACGAAGATGGGAATGAGGGCCGCGCGCACAACCAGGACGAGGCCGACGATGGACAGCACCCAGGTGAGACCGTCGTCGTAGCCGAGTCCCGCGAATCCGATCTGGGAAAAGAGCCAGTGGAAGGCTACGAGGAGCAGCTCGACCACCCATTTCAGAGGCCAGAGGATCGTACCTATGAGGTCCATACTGTGGGTTAGCCCTTTCCGTGGCTGGGTGCGACGACAAAACCGAACGACGTCACCCTAAAGCGACGTTTCTTCTTGAGAGGTACATCATCGATGCCGCCTTCAGACCACGGATGACAGTGGCTCAGTCTGCGAGCAGTGAGGGCGCAGCCCCACGTTAGTCCGTGTTCCTGAACGGCCCCCAGTGCGTAAGCCGAACAGGACGGGTAAAACCGGCAAACATCGCCATACAGCGGTGAGATAACGGCCCGATAGACGCGAAGAACCAGCACACCCACGTTGCGGGGCAGCAGAATGATCGTCGCGAGGATCGCGTTCATCGGCTGGCAGTTCCCTTTCGCGCCGGTAGCGGACGCGACAGGGAAAATCGGACTTCTTCGTGCAGCGTCTGCCACGCGGCATCGCGCGCCGTCGGTAAAGCACGGATCACGACATCCGTTCCCGGAGGCACCAGGGAGAGCATCTCGAACGTGACCGCCTTGAGGCGGCGGCGAACGAGATTGCGCCGCACGGCGTTACCCACATTCTTCGCGACAATGAAGCCGAAACGAACCGGTGTACCGAGTGGGCCCGAGGGGCCCCCGGCACTTTTTCGTACATAGAGAACGGTATGCGCACCTACGATGCGCACACCGCGCCGAACGACGCCTTGATAGTCGCTGCCGCTCGTAATGCGATTTACGTGAGCGAGCACGAGAACCTGGCGACCACGAGACCTACGCGGAGAGTTCGGTGCGGCCCTTGCGACGGCGAGCACCGAGGATGGCGCGGCCTGCACGGGTACGCATGCGCAAACGGAAGCCGTGCACCTTGGCGCGACGACGGTTGTTCGGCTGGAAGGTTCTCTTGCTCATAGTTCAATCTCCACGTATTTGAATCACCGCTGGCCAAATTCCCCTCGGCCAGAACAGCAGCGCGCACAGAAGTTGGAAGCCCGCGGGATGGGGTCAACTGATTAAAACTACGGCCTTGGGGACTCCTGGTCAAACTCAGGCCCCGAATCATCGGAATCTCCACAATAATGACTCCAACGTACATACCAAACAGGCCAGGCGACGTCACGGGTGAATTCGCCACACTGACCGGGATTGACTACCGTAAAGACAAGTTATCCACAGGTTGGAGGCCTCAACCTGAGAATTGGGTCGGTTTTATACACAAGCGGTGGATAACTTAAACGATGAGCTCGAAGCATGCTCGGAAACACCCATCGTCCGGCCTACGTAACCGTAGCGGGAACCACGTGCAACACCGGCCCCGCGCAACACGCTCGCCCGCGGCCCGATCGTACAAACCCGAAATACACAGATTGTAGGAACAATGGCAGATGTTGAAGCGCCGATAGCCGAGACATGGCGGTCCGTTCTGACCACCTTGGAATCCGACGCCACCATCACGCCCATGCTCTACGGCTTTCTCAGCCTGGTCGAGCCGAAAGGCATCGCCGCCGGTACCTTCTATCTCGAGGTGCCCAACGAATTCACGGCCAGCATGCTCAACCAGCGCATGCGAGTTCCCCTGCTCACCGCGATGGGGCAGCTCGATGAAGCCACCGCAGTCTCGACGTTCTATGTGGTCGTCAACCCCGAACTCGAGCAGGAATCACTGCGTCCGGTGCAGCAGACGCTGACTCCGCCCGACGTCGTTACGCCGGCCCCGCCACAATCGGTGTTCGAAGGTGTCGTTCCGGCGCAACCGCATGAGACCAGGCTCAACCCTAAGTACAGTTTCGATAACTTCGTCATCGGCCAGTCGAACCGGTTTGCGCATGCCGCCGCCGTCGCGGTGGCAGAGGCGCCGGCCAAGGCCTACAATCCACTCTTCATCTACGGATCCTCGGGCCTCGGTAAGACTCACCTCCTGCACGCCATCGGGCATTACGCCATGAGTCTGTATCCAGGCATCCGAGTGCGGTATGTCAGTTCCGAGGAATTCACCAACGATTTCATCAATTCCATTGCGAACAACCGTGGCGCGGCGTTCCAGTCGCGCTATCGCAACATCGACATCCTGATGATCGACGACATCCAATTTCTACAGAACAAGGCGGAAACCCAGGAAGCTTTCTTCCACACCTTCAACACCCTGCACGACCACAACAAGCAGGTGGTCATTACGAGCGACCTGCCGCCCAAGCATCTCACCGGCTTCGAAGACCGCATGCGCAGTCGTTTCGAGTGGGGCCTGATCACGGATGTCCAGGCTCCCGACCTCGAGACCCGCATCGCCATTCTTCGTAAGAAGGCCCAGAGCGAAAAGCTGCAGGTTCCACATGACATCCTCGAATTCATGGCGTCCAAGGTCTCCTCGAACATTCGAGAACTGGAGGGTACTCTCATCCGGGTGACCGCCTTCGCGAGCCTTAATCGAACTCCGGTCGACATGGATCTGGTGCAAACAGTCTTGAAAGACCTCATCACCCTCGACGAAGACAACGTGATCGCGCCGGTGGACATCATCACGAACACGGCCAACTACTTCAAGCTTTCGGTCGACGATCTGTACGGCTCCAGCCGGTCCCAAGCGATTGCTACGGCTCGACAAATCGCGATGTACCTGTGCCGTGAACTCACGAATCTGTCGCTGCCCAAGATTGGACAGCTCTTCGGCAACCGTGATCACACTACGGTCATGTACGCGAACAAGAAGATCAGTGAGCTCATGAAAGAGCGTCGGTCTATTTATAACCAGGTGACTGAGCTGACCAACCGGATCAAGCAGGACCACCGCTACAAGTAGTTCATCAGTGTCAGGGAGCGCCCAAATTCTGCGTCCCCTCCGAGAGTTTTCACGTTTTTCACCGTGTTGGAAGACGTTTAGCCCCGGAGGGGGGGTTTTTTTTTTTAGTTTTCACACCTGTGGATAACCCTGTGGAATTAACTCACACAACGTGGCCATTCCTGTAGAAACTTTGGGCCAGCCTGTTGAAACCTGTAGTTACACGAAGTTCGACTTGCTCAAACGAATGACAAACTTCCACAGCTCGCCCACAACTTACAAACGTGTAGTTCTCAATGCTTCAGCGGTTTTCACAGAGTTATCCACAGTTTCCACAACGGTTAAGAAGATTAACAAGAATTACTTAACTGGATCTAGCCGACAACCTTGACGACCAGGCCGTGCAATCCAACGCGGTGCCGAACCGGTCGGTGACAACAGCTAGCATTGAGGCCCACCCACCCGCCCGTCGAACGCAAGGACTGTTTCGTGAGATTTCAGGCAAATCGGGATGTCTTCAGCGAGGCAGTGTCCTTCGCCGTCAAACTTCTTCCCCAACGAACGACCCTGCCGATTCTGAGCGGCGTGCTCATCGAAGCCACCGCCACGGGCCTGATCCTCTCCTCTTTCGACTACGAAGTCTCGGCCCAGACCGAAATCGTCGCCGAGGTGGAAGAAACCGGCAAGGTGCTCGTCTCTGGCCGGCTGCTCGCTGAAATCGCCAGCCGTCTCCCCAACGCACCCGTGCGTTTCTCCACGGAGAACTCGCGCATCAAGGTCAGCTGTGGTTCCGCGAGCTTCACCCTGCTGTCCATGCCTGTTGAGGAATATCCGAGCATTCCGGTCGTCAGCACCCAATCCGGCCTCGTACCGGCTGAAGATTTCGCCGCAGCAGTCGCCCAGGTCGCCGTTGCCGCATCGCGGGACGACGTCACTCCCGTCATCACCGGCGTGCAGCTGGAAGTCACCGAACACAGCCTGAGTCTCGTCGCCACCGACCGCTACCGCGTCGCGGTTCGTGAGATCGACTGGGATCCGGGCACCAACACCACCGCCGGTGAAACGGGAACCACAACGGCCCTCGTTCCAGCGCGAACCTTGCAGGAAGTCGGTAAGACCTTCGGCCACAGCGGAACGATCTCCGTCTCGATCACCAACAGCGACGATCGAGAACTGATCGCGTTCACCGCCAATAAGAAAACCGTCACCTCGTTGCTCATCAAGGGCAATTTTCCCCCGGTGCGTCGTTTGTTCCCTGCCACCGTAGACAACTACGCGGTCATGAACACGGCCGAACTCATCGAAGCGACCCGTCGTGTGCAGCTCGTGCTCGAGCGTGAAGCGGCCCTGCGATTTACTTTCGCCGTCGATGGGGTCACCCTGGAAGCCGTGGGCTCCGAGCAGGCACAGGCCACAGAAACCATCGACTCCATCCTCTCCGGCACCGAGACAGTCGTCTCGCTCAAGCCGCAGTTTCTGCTGGACGGGCTCAGTGCCGTGCGCTCCGAATTTGTGCGCATCTCGTTTACCAAGACGGAAAACCCGAACAAGCCCGGGCCTGTTCTGATCACCAGCCAGACCTCGCGTGAGCAGGCCGGAGCGGACAGCTACAAGTACCTGCTTCAGCCCAACCTGCTGCTGCGCTAACGCTGGTGCGAGTTACCCACCTCTCGCTGACCGACTTTCGTAACTATGCGACGGCCGAGGTTGGGCTCGTTCCCGGCCCGAACCTCATCGTCGGCCGTAACGGGCAAGGCAAGACCAACCTGGTCGAGGCTCTCGGCTTTCTCAGTACGCTCAGTTCGCACCGTGTTTCCAACGATAAAGCCATGATCCGGGCCGGTCGGGATGCCGGCATCATTCGGGCCAGGCTGGAGTACAACGGCCGGGATATCCTGGCCGAGGTGCAGCTGAATCGCACCGGGCAAAATCGGGCGCAAGTCAATCGATCGGTTATTAAAATTCGGGATCTTCCCCGGTATTTTTCGAGCGTGGTGTTCGCCCCTGAGGATCTCGCGTTGGTACGAGGCGATCCTTCCGGCCGTCGCAAGTTTCTCGATCAGCTTCTCGTGCTGCGCAACCCGCGCCTCGCTGCCGTACTCAGCGACTACGACCGGGTTCTCAAGCAGCGCAACACGCTGCTGAAGTCGGCGCGGTCGTCGGGTGTGCGTGGAAACCAGCTCTCGACCCTCGATATCTGGGACGACCGCCTGGTGGAATTTGGTTCGGAAATTATTGACGAACGAGCCAAACTGGTGCAGCAGCTCGGGGAACCGCTGCGGGCTGCCTATCGGGCCGTCGTGAATGAAGACCATGGTCCGGCCCTGGTAGCGAGTCTCAGCATCCTCGGCGCGGACGAAGATGCTGATCTCGGCATGGACAAATCCTCGGCGTCGTCCGTAAACGTCGGCCCGGTGGAATCCACTACCAATGAGATTTTTCGCATTGCGCTGGCCGGACTGCGTAAGCGGGAGCTGGAACGGGGCATCACCCTCGCCGGACCGCACCGCGACGACCTGGTTTTCATGCTTAATTCCCTGCCAGCCAAGGGTTATGCCAGCCACGGGGAGTCGTGGTCGTTCGCGCTGTCGTTGAAACTCGCATCCGCTGCGCTGTTGCGGCAGGATTCTGCCAGTGGCGACCCGGTATTGATTCTCGATGACGTGTTCGCTGAACTCGACCTGGATCGCCGAGCCAGGTTGGCCGCTGCGATCGGATCGTTCGAACAGGTACTGATCACAGCCGCCGTACTCGAAGACGTCCCCAAAGCCCTCGTTGCTAACACGATTCACATTCACGCCGGTCAGGTGCAGTCTGGAACGGCCAATCATGGCTGACGACGATGTTCCACGTGAAACTACCGAGCTGCCCGTTTCACTAGAATCGAGTACCAGCGAAGCGGCGAATGTCTACCTGCGCTTCAAAAGCATCTTCGGGGATCCGAATGCTCGGCGGTCACGCGGGCGCAAGCGAAGTGCGCCCGTCGCCGGTTCAAGCGTTCCTTTTGGAATAGGGCGTGATCCGCACGGGCTCGGCGACACGATCAACTCGCTCACCATGCAGCTTGGCTGGAACTCACCGTTGGCCCAATCTGAACTTCTCGCGTCGTGGGTGGAACTCGCTGGGGAGGAAACCGCCAACCATTCCACCCCGGCTGGCATCGATGACGGTGTCCTCACGGTGCACTGTGAATCCACCGCCTGGGCCACCCAATTGCGGTTGATGCGTAATGTCATCATGGAACACATTGCCAATCGGTACCCGGATGCCGGCATCCAATCAATTCGTTTCCAGGGGCCCAACGCGCCGTCCTGGAAAAAGGGTCCCAGATCAATTCCAGGGCGTGGTCCGCGCGATACCTATGGGTAACCCAACATTTAAGGTCAACCCCTTGAACAAAACGCGTCAAACGGCGATTATGGCCGGTTCGTCTCCCCCCGTTTGGTAGACTAAATGGTCGCCCGTGCCAGGTCAGGAGCCTAATTTCAGATGACAGTTGAACCGACGCCCGAAGGCATGTCCCCAGAGATATCCCCAGTTATTTCCCAGCCAGAGGGGGAGCCGGAACACGAATACGGTGCCGACGACATCCAGGTGCTGGAAGGCCTGGAAGCCGTTCGCAAGCGACCCGGAATGTATATCGGGTCCACCGGACCGCGCGGACTGCACCACCTCGTCTATGAGATCGTGGACAACTCCGTCGATGAGGCTCTTGCTGGACACTGCGACACCATTGACATTCGTATTCTCGCCGACGGCGCGATCCGCGTCGAGGACAACGGCCGAGGTATTCCGGTCGACATCCACAAGGCTGAGGGACGGTCCACCGTGGAGGTCGTGCTGACCGTTTTGCACGCGGGCGGCAAGTTCGGTGGCGGTGGCTATTCAGTTTCCGGTGGGTTGCACGGCGTTGGAAGCTCCGTCGTCAATGCCCTGTCGAGCCGCCTCGAGGTTGAGGTTCGCCGTCAGGGATTTATTTGGCGGCAGAGCTTTGCTAACGGTGTTCCCAACGCTCCCCTAGAACAGGGCGAAGCCAACGACGAGACCGGCACGACTATCACATTCTGGCCCAGTGCCGAAACCTTTGAGACCATCGATTTCGACTACGAATCCTTGCGCGCGCGGTTTCAGCAGATGGGCTTTCTCAACAAGGGCCTGCGCCTCACCCTCACCGACGAGCGTGAAGCTCACCGCACCGACGAGGGCAAGGCCGTCACCAACACCTTCAAGTACGACAAGGGACTCGTCGACTATGTCGAATACCTCAACCGTGCCAAGAAGGCCGACCTCGTCAACGACGAGATCATCTCGTTCGAGTGGGAAGACCATGAACGCAAGATGGCCCTCGAAGTGGCCATGCAGTGGACCACCGCCTACACCGAGAGCGTGCACACCTACGCCAACACGATCAATACCCATGAGGGCGGCACCCACGAAGAGGGTTTTCGCGCCGCGCTGACCACGCTCGTGAACAAGTACGCCCGTGAGAAAGGCATCCTGAAAGAAAAGGATGACAACCTCACCGGTGACGACGTGCGCGAGGGCCTGACCGCGGTCGTGTCGATCAAGCTGGCCGAACCGCAGTTCGAAGGCCAGACCAAGACCAAACTCGGCAACACCGAGGCGAAGTCCTTCGTACAGAAGGTCGCCAACGACCAGCTCACCGACTGGTTCAACCGCAACCCGAACCCGGCCCGCGAGATCATCCGCAAATCACTGCAGGCCTCCAACGCCCGGATGGCAGCGCGAAAGGCCCGCGAGACGGCGCGCCGCAAGGGTCTGCTCGAGGGCGGCGGCATGCCCGGAAAGCTCAAGGACTGCCAGAGCAAAGACCCGTCGATCTCCGAGATCTTCATCGTGGAGGGTGACTCGGCCGGCGGCTCCGCCGTTCAGGGACGTAACCCGGAGACCCAGGCGATCCTGCCACTGCGCGGCAAGATCCTCAACGTTGAAAAGGCTCGACTTGACCGCGCCCTCGGCAATAACGAGGTTCAGGCCATGATCACCGCGTTCGGCGCCGGAATCGGGGAGGAGTTCAACCCCGACAAGGTGCGGTACCACAAGATCGTTCTGATGGCCGACGCCGATGTCGACGGCCAGCACATCACGAC
The DNA here is from genome assembly GCF_004402315.1 of Cryobacterium sp. TMT1-3. Lineage (NCBI taxonomy): Bacteria > Bacillati > Actinomycetota > Actinomycetes > Micrococcales > Microbacteriaceae > Cryobacterium > Cryobacterium sp. TMT1-3. The sequence goes on along the minus strand of NZ_SOFW01000033.1, from coordinate 8,342 downwards.
CCTGCTGCTGACCTTGCTGTTCCGCTACATGCGTCCGTTGATCGACCTCGGCTACGTGTACCTCGCCCAGCCGCCGCTGTACCGCCTCAAGTGGAGCAACTCGCCGCACCAGTACGTGTACTCCGACGTCGAGCGTGACGCGCTCCTGGCCGACGGTGCCGCCGCGGGTAAGCGCATCCCGAAGGACAACGGAATCCAGCGTTACAAGGGCCTCGGCGAGATGGACTACAAGGAGCTGTGGGAGACCACCATGGCCCCCGAATCCCGCACCCTGCTGCAGGTCACCCTGGACGACGCGGCATCCGCCGACGAAATTTTCTCCACCCTGATGGGTGAAGACGTCGAATCACGACGCAACTTCATCCAGAAAAACGCGAAGGACGTGCGTTTCCTTGACATCTGACGACACCACGGGCAACTCCGACGGCCTCAATCCCGATTCCGCCAACACCACGGACACCGCCGCAACGGCTGCCGCTGCGGCCGCGCACCTCGTGCAGCACGGCAAGATCGACCAGGTTGACCTGCAGCTGGAAATGCAGCGGTCCTACCTCGACTACGCGATGAGTGTCATCGTCGGTCGCGCGCTGCCCGATGTACGAGACGGCATGAAGCCGGTGCACCGTCGCGTGATCTACGCCATGTTCGACGGCGGTTACCGACCCGACAAGGCCTTCTCCAAGTGTGCCCGCGTCGTCGGTGACGTCATGGGCCAGTTCCACCCGCACGGTGACTCCTCGATTTACGACGCGCTCGTGCGCCTCGTACAGCCGTGGAGCCTGCGGTATCCGCTGGCCCTTGGTCAGGGAAACTTCGGGTCTCCCGGCAACGACGGAGCCGCTGCCCCGCGATACACCGAAACAAAAATGGCCCCGCTCGCCCTGGAAATGGTGCGCGACATCGACGAGGATACCGTCGACTTTCAAGACAACTACGACGGCCGCACGCTCGAGCCGACCGTGCTGCCGGCCCGTTTTCCGAACCTGCTGGTCAATGGCTCTGTCGGTATCGCCGTCGGTATGGCCACGAATATTCCCCCGCACAACCTGCGCGAGGTCGCCTCAGGCGCCCAGTGGTACCTGGAGAACCCCGACGCCAGCCGCGACGAGTTGCTCGACGCACTGATTGCGCGCATCAAGGGCCCCGACTTTCCCACCGGCGCGCAAATTCTGGGCGTCAAAGGCATTCAGGATGCGTACCGCACCGGTCGTGGCTCGATCACGATGCGAGCCGTCGTCAGCATCGAAGAGATTCAGGGTCGCACCTGCCTCGTCATCACCGAACTGCCCTACCAGGTGAACCCCGACAACCTCGCGATCAAGATCGCCGACCTGGTCAAGGACGCCAAGATCACCGGAATCGCGGACATCCGCGATGAGACCAGCGGTCGCACCGGCCAGCGCCTCGTGATCGTGCTCAAGCGCGACGCCGTTGCCAAGGTCGTCCTGAACAACCTGTACAAGCACACCCAGCTGCAGGAGAATTTCGGTGCCAACATGCTCGCCATCGTCGACGGCGTGCCGCGCACGCTCGCCCTCGACGGCTTCATCTCGGCCTGGGTCGCGCACCAGATCGAGGTCATCGTTCGGCGCACCCAGTTCCGCCTGAACAAGGCCGAAGCGGATGCCCACATCCTGCGCGGCTACCTGAAGGCACTCGACGCGCTCGATGACGTTATCGCGCTCATTCGTCGCTCGAACACGGTTGACGATGCCCGCGAGGGCCTCATGGCCCTGCTCGACGTCGACAAACTGCAGGCCGACGCGATCCTCACCATGCAGCTGCGTCGCCTGGCGGCCCTCGAGCGCCAGAAAATCATCGACCAGGCCGCCGAACTCGAACTGCAGATCGCGGAATTCAAGTCGATCCTGGCCAGCCCCGAACGTCAGCGCACGATCATCAGTGAAGAACTCGCCGAGATCACCGCGAAGTTCGGCGACGAGCGCCGCACCGAGATCATGTTCGGCTTCGACGGCGATATGTCGATCGAAGACCTCATTCCCGAAGAGGAGATGGTGGTCACCGTCACCCGCGGCGGCTACATCAAGCGCACCCGCAGTGACAACTACCGCAACCAGCACCGCGGCGGCAAGGGCGTCAAAGGCGCCCAGCTGCGCGCCGACGATGTGGTCGAACACTTCTTCGTCACCACGACGCACCATTGGTTGCTGTTCTTCACCAACACCGGCCGGGTCTACCGGGCCAAGGCCTACGAGGCGCAGGAGTCCGGTCGGGACGCCAAGGGCCAGCACGTCGCCAACCTGCTCGCCCTGCAACCGGGCGAGGAAATCGCGCAGATTCTCGACATTCGCGACTATGAAGTAGCCCAGTATCTGACCCTCGCCACCCGTGACGGGCTGATCAAAAAGACCGCACTGAGCGAATACGACACCAACCGTACCGGTGGCATCATCGCCATCAAGCTGCGCGAGGGCGACGAGCTGGTCTCGGCTCTGCTGGTCGAAGATGACTCCGACCTGCTGTTGGTCTCCCGCAAGGGCATGTCGATCCGCTTCACCGCCACCGACGACGCGCTGCGCCCAATGGGCCGCAGCACCTCCGGTGTGATCGGGATGCACTTCCGCGGCGAGGACACGCTCCTCGACGCATCCGTTATCAACGATGACGGTTATGTCTTCGTCGTCACCGAGGGCGGCTACGCCAAGCGCACCGCTGCCGACCAGTATCGGCTGCAGAATCGCGGGGGCCTTGGCATCAAGGTGGCCAAACTCAACGACGATCGTGGCGACCTGGTCGGCTCGTTGATCGTGAATCCCGAGGACGAAGTTCTTGTGGTTCTTGCCAGCGGCAAGGTGGTACGCTCTGACGTCGCCGAGGTTCCGGCCAAGGGTCGGGACACGATGGGCGTCGTCTTCGCGAAGTTCGCGGATGAAGACAGAATCATTTCTATCGCGAAAAACATCGAACGTAATCTGGTCGCCACCGCCGAATCAGAAGCTGAGGGTGCGGGCGCAGCGGATGCCGGTGCAGCGGCTGGTACCGTCGACAGCAGTGCTGTAGACGGCGCTCCCGAACGTGATCCAGGGAAAGTAGAGACACCGAATGAGTAGCGTCGCCGAAAAGCTTGCCAAGAAATCCACCCGCAAGACCACGACCAAGCAGGTTCGTCTGAAACTGGTTTACGTCGATTTCTGGTCGAGCGTGAAACTTTCCTTCCTGGTCGCCGTCTGTCTCGCCATCGTTACCGTCGTGGCGACGTTCCTCATCTACACGGTGCTCGTGTCGACCGAGGTGCTGAGCAAGGTTGACGAGCTGTACGCCACCGTCGCGGGAGAATCGGCCGACCTGGCCGCCATGCTCTCAATCGGCAACGTCATGGGCTTCGCGGTCGTCGTGGCCATTCTGAACATGGTCGTGATCACCGCCCTCGGCGCGATCTACGCCGTACTGTACAACCTGAGCGTCAAGATCACCGGCGGCCTGCTCGTGGGCTTCACCAACAACTAGCTTCTCGTTTAACGCACGATCGAGGGCTGTTTTTCCCCGAAAACAGCCCTCGTAACCCGAATTCAGGCATTTCCTCCGTTCGGACGGTGACTCGATTTCAGGTTCCGGCCAGATTCCGGTAGTCTTCAATCTGCCCAAGAGGGGGATATAGCTCAGTTGGTTAGAGCGCTTCACTGATAATGAAGAGGTCCCAGGTTCAAATCCCGGTATCCCCACGCAGCACCAGATTCATTCCGATCCCGGCCCATTTTCGCCGAGAAGTCGGGGCCATAGCTCAATTGGTAGAGCGCCTGCTTTGCAAGCAGGAGGTCCGGGGTTCGATTCCCCGTGGCTCCACAATTCACCCATAAGGCTCGTCTTCGGACGGGCCTTTTCGTTTACCCGGGTTCATTCTGGTGCGGGAGCGGTGGTGCGGCACCGGGCATCCGCTGTGAGGGTGAATGTACAGCCGTCAGTGGGCCTGTGTTGGCGTTTCAGGCGGTTAAAGCGGCAGGGCCCGCATCCGGTGGATGCGGGCCCTGCCGAGCTGGTGGGCGTTCTGCCCCTAGTCTTCCTGCTGCGTGGTCGGCTCGACCTCGTCGTCAGCGACCCAGAGCTCGTCGTCGGCGCGGAATGTCTGCCAAACGGCGTAGGCCACGCCCACAGCGGCCACGACGGCCAGGCCGAGGGCGAAGTAGGTTCCGGCTCCCGGACCCTTGGGTTCCACCACGACGGGCTTCTGAAAGCGGATGCGACCCAGCGCGGCACGCACGCGGGCGTCGCGGGCAACGTCGCCGACGGACATGACGGTACCGATGGCGGTACCGATGCCGGGGAGCACGGTGTTGACGACACGGCGGCGCACACCGTCGGCGGCTTCCTGCGTGGCGTTCACGCCAGGGCGGACGTAGTGGTCATAGCCCTCGCGGACGCGGGGCGCGACTTCCTCGCGAGCGAGGATGCCGGCCTGATGACCGGCCTGGTGAGCGAGGACGTTCGCTCGTTCCAATACTTCTTGCTGGTGGCTCCATAGTTCGTCTGCGCTTTTGCGCAGCCGAGTGAGTTCCTTGCGGCGCTTGCGTGACAGGCTCATCTGGACCCTCCGTTGATGTCGTGTGGCGAATGTCTATCCATCTTGCCACTGAGTGCCTATCTTGCCACTCAATCGCCGTGTTGCCAGCTAATGCACTGGGAGCAGTTTGCGGCAATCAGATTCGGTGGAGATTGCTGTGCAAGAATCGCTGTATGTCTAAGCACACCGCTGTCGCCACCCTGAACACCACCCTCGGACCGATCAAGGTCAACCTCTTCGGCAATCATGCCCCGAAGACGGTTAAAAACTTCGTCGGCCTCGCGACCGGCGAACTCGAGTGGAAGCACCCCGCAACGGGCGTCGCCTCCACCACGCCGCTCTACGACGGCACCATCTTCCACCGCATCATCAAAGACTTCATGATCCAGGCCGGCGACCCGCTCGGCCAGGGCACTGGCGGACCCGGCTACCAGTTCGACGACGAAATCAGCCCCGACCTCGACTTCACCCAGCCCTACGTGCTCGCCATGGCGAACGCGGGCATCCAGGGCGGCCACGGCACGAACGGCTCGCAGTTCTTCATCACCGTCGTTCCGACCACCTGGCTTCAGGGTAAGCACACCATTTTCGGTGCCGTTGAAGACGAAGATTCCCGCGCGATCGTCGCGAAGCTCGCAACCGTCGCCACCGACGGTCGCGACCGCCCGATCGAGGACGTCGTCATTCAGAGCGTCTCCGTCGAGTCCATCTAACCACCACCTTCCCTGCAGAATGAGTGATCTGCCGACCTCGGCGGCGAATTTTTGTTACCGCCATCCGGGGCGGCAGAGCTTCATTCTGTGCCAGCGTTGCGGGCGCACCATCTGTGTCGAATGCCAAACCCAGGCCGCCGTCGGGGTCATCTGCCCGGAATGCATGAAAGAGCAGCGCAAGAACGCTCCCCGCACCAAGCCCGCCATTCTGACCCGGCTGACCGGCAGCGACCGTCCAACGGTGACGTATTCCATTATCGGAATCACCCTGGTCGTCTACCTGCTGCAGTTCGTCTTCGGTTCGCAGATCACCGTGCTGCTCTGGTACGCCGGGGCATACTCCTATCCGGGCAGTTTCGAACCCTGGCGCCTGCTCACCACGGCGCTCGTGCACGGTTCCATCTTTCACGTGCTGCTCAACATGTACACGTTGTGGATCTTCGGCCAGCTTCTGGAGCAACTACTCGGACGAGGGCGCTACCTGGCGCTTTATCTGCTGAGCGCGCTGGCCGGTTCGCTCGGGGTGCTGTTCCTGTCGAGTCCCTCGACGCCGGTGGTGGGAGCATCCGGTGCCATTTTCGGCCTCATGGGCGCGTTCCTGGTGATTCAGCGCCGACTCGGTGGCAATGCCAAACAATTGCTGGTACTGGTCGGCATCAACCTCGTGATCGGCTTCATACCGGGGCTGCAAATTGCGTGGCAGGCGCACATCGGCGGATTGATCGGTGGCGCGGTGCTCGGCCTGATCTTCGTACAGACGAGGCGCATTCGCCAGAAGTCCTTGCAGGTGGGGCTGATCGGAGTATTCGCTACCGTGTTGGTGTTGCTGAGTTTCGTGCGCTTTCTCGCGTTCTAGCGATCGTGGTCGGCCAGGACCGACGAGTTATCCACAGGTCTATCCACATGGGGATAATTACACCCGTGTCATTACCCCTGTTAGTACCTGCCGGTAACCGGGCGGTAACGACTCCGCGTTCGCGGGATGACCGGCAGCTGCCGGTTGGAAGTTGGCTCAGCGCCAGCGGGTCGTCATGAGAAAGCCGATGAAGGCGATTCCGAAGCCGACCAGAATGTTCATGGCACCGAGGCCGGCAATGGGCAACTGACTGCCACTGACGTAAAACACGATGATCCAGGCCAAGCCGAGTAGCATGAAGCCGAACATGACCGGCTTGAACCAGACGGCATTGGGCGTGTCCTCGTTCGAGCGGGCAACTTCGGTGCGGGCGGGCCGGGTGCGGGGATTCTTACGTGCCATTCTGCGATCCTAGCGGCTCCACCTGTTTTAGTGGATTTGACGAGGGAGCTCCGGGGCACTCGGGTCAGTAGACTCGCAGTATGTGTCCACAGGCAGACGAACCCGTCGAGATTGCCGCTGTGCGCCCGCGCCGCGTGAAAAAGGGCAAAGTCACCGTTGTCGGTGTTCTGGGCGAACTGCTTATCACCGTGGGTGCACTCGTTCTGCTCTTTCTGGGCTGGCAGCTCTGGTGGAATGACATGCTCATGGCCAGCTCGCAGTCCAGCGCCGCCAGCGAGATCAGCCAGGACTGGATCGACCAGGACACTGCGGCGCCAAAACCTGTTCCAACCGTCGATCCGGTCGAGCCGAGCGCCGTACCGGTTGCCGTCGACTACGGTTCTCCGGTCGTGGCTGCCGCTCCGTCCAACGCCACAGCCTTCGCGGTGCTCTACGTTCCCCGTTTCGGTGCCGAGTATCACCGCAGCATCGCTGAGGGTACCGGTCATGACGTTTTGAACAGTAACCGGCTCGGCATCGGGCACTACGCGGGTACCCAGATGCCCGGCGAGATCGGCAACTTCGCCGTCGCCGCCCACCGCAGCGCGTTCGGCGGTGCCATGCACCTGATCAACGAGCTCCAACTCGGCGATGCCATTTATGTGCAGACCGCCGACGGCTACTACACCTACCGCTACCGTGATACCGAGTATGTGGCACCATCGCAGGTGCAGGTGCTGGCATCCGTTCCGAACAATCCCGACAACACGGCGGTGGACCGCATCATTACCCTGACCAGCTGCAACCCGCTCTATTCCACCGCTGAGCGCATTATCGCTTACGGCGTGCTCGAATCGTGGCAGCCGCTTTCGGCCGGCGCTCCGGCCGAACTCGCACCGATCATCGCAGCTCAGGGCTAGGAGGCTCCCATGTACGCAGCACTGTGGCGTGTTCTGCCCGGACCCCTCTGGGTGCGCATCATTCTGGCTGTGATCCTGGTGGTGGCCGTACTCGCCATGCTCGCGACCTGGGTATACCCGTGGATTGACGGCATTCTCAACAGCCAGGAAGCGACGGTGGGCGGCTCATGACCCGTATTCTCGTGATCGACAACTACGACAGCTTCGTCTACACCCTCAATGGGTATTTGATGGAGCTTGGCGCTGAGACGGATGTTGTGCGGAACGACTCGTTCGAGAAGGCGGATTCTGCCGCCCGCCTCGCCGACTACGACGGCGTTCTGGTTTCCCCGGGTCCCGGCAAGCCGTCGGACGCCGGTGTGTCCATCGCCGTGGTGGAGGCGGCGCTGGCCGTCGAGCTGCCCCTGTTCGGCGTCTGCCTGGGGCACCAGGCCATCGCTGAGGCTTTCGGGGCCACGGTCACCAACGCTGAAGAGCTCATGCACGGTAAAACGTCGCTCATCACGCACGATGGTAGCGACTTCTACGAGGGCGTGCCGCAGCCATTCACGGCTACTCGATACCACTCGCTCGCCGTCGTCGCATCGACCGTTCCGAGCGATCTGATCGTCACGTCGCGCACGCAGGGCGGCGTCATCATGGGGTTACGGCACGCGTCCGCTCCCATTCTTGGGGTGCAGTTCCACCCGGAGTCGGTGTTGACCGAGGGCGGCTACCGCATGCTCGGCAACTGGCTGGCTCTCACGGGCCTAGCGGGCGCGCAGGAAACGTCGAAGTCCTTGCATCCGCTGCTGCGCCTCACCTGACTCCGACCCGCGTCTCCGGGCCCACCTTAGGCAACCGGGCCCATGATTTCTTGGGTTCTACTGGTCGTTGCAACACCCAGACTCTTGGGAGTTTGTATGACCACGTTAAACCCGACCAATGAGCCCTCGACCGACGAACAGAATCCG
>NZ_SOFW01000016.1:0-58845 GCF_004402315.1 Cryobacterium sp. TMT1-3 | reverse complement strand
CAGGCTCGCAAGGTCCTGACCCTAAATACCAAGGCACGCCAATGCGGGCAATGATTACGACTGCCGTCATTGAAGCTATCGACCGAACATCAGACCAGAAGGCCCGCGCTAATGCCCGTGAGTTCTTGGGCAAGTTTGGCTACGGATCAAAGGTAGACATCACCTCCAAGGGCGAGCGCATCACCGAGGTGCCAAAGATCATCAGCGTAATCAACGCAAGGCCGGGCGACCGTGCTCCAACTGAAACCCAAACAAGCTGAGGTAATTCAAGCGCTTAACGGCCCCAGGGGTCCTGACATGGACGCGTTAGATCGATTTAATCTGGCGAAACTCAGAGCCGTTCTTTGATGGCGTATCGCAAGATCAAGTCGGTGCCCGGATAGCGCGTTTGGGTGTCGGTGAGGCTCGCGCAGAGGTCGCTGACGGCGGCGGTTTCGCGTTGGGTTGGCATCGGGTCCAGCGTGATGGTCAGGATGCCGGGGACGGTGGGGTCGATGTCGCCGGGCTGTTTGAGGATTTGCCTGACCAGGTTGTGGGCTTCGCGGTCGGCGCGGCGGAAACGGGTGTTGGTGCGGATCTCCCGTGCGAGGGTGACGGCGGTGTTGAACGCGGCCATGCGGATGATGTGGGTGAAGCGTTTCATCTCCTGATCCAGGACCTGTTGCCCGGGCCGGCTCTCACCGAGCGGAACCCGTGCCGGCAGCTGCCGGTAGGCGTCTTCGGCCGCGGCGGCCGTGGTTTCGGCGGCAAGTAGGGGGGCGTGGATGTCGTTGTGCATCTGGTTCGTGATCCTGATCCCGGCGGCACCGGGTGCCGGGGTGTTGATGGCGAGCATGGCGGCCGTCACCGTGCCGGCGACGGCGTCGCGGTAGTTGCGGGCGTTGTCCTGCACCAGTTTGGCTTTCGCCTTGGCGGGATTGGGCACCAGACGGGTCGCGTCGTCGTCACCACTGGCATAGGAATCGTGGGCGTCGAGAGCGAAGCGTTCCCGGCCGAACCTGAAGTAGTTCTCCTGCCGCCACCGGGCAGCCATCCGGAACACGACCTCAGCGGTGCTTATGGTCTTCTGAGTGTCGAGGGTGGTGAGGATGTGGATCTGCCGCGTGCCCGTTCTCGTCGTGCGTGGGACGATCTGGGACACCTGCCGCATCGTCATGATCTCGCCGGTCTTGGCGCTGAGAAGCACGTCGACCTCGGTGTCGGCGACCCGGTCCCAGGTATGAGTGGTTCCGTGCTCGTCCACATAGTTTTCCGGGCTGAAGAGGGCGTCATCAACGTCGCCGGTGGTGCCCTTGCGCCAGGTCAACACATCGAACCCCGCCTTGTGCAGGTGGGCGAAGAGGGCCGGGGACCAGCCGCCACGGTCAAACCCGACCAGCATGCGCCGGTCGTCGCCGATCATGGCGCGCAGCTGCGGCACCAGGGCTTTGAGTTCGGAGACGAGGGAGGCGCTGGGCTGCGCCATGACCATGAATAACGGGTCCCCGTTCGCCGCTGATACCCAGGTTTCCGAGGTTTCGGGGACCGGCATCTTCAACCGGGTCGAATGCAGCCGGCCGATTTTCTTCCCGCCCTCATAAGCACGGGTATGCCCGTCAACATAAACGATGCCGAGCAGTCCGGTATCGGGGTTGTTGTCAGCGGCGAACCGTTCGAACGCGATCAAGCTCATCAGCTCGGGGACCTTGCCGGTGTCAACCAGTCCTTGATACTGCCGGCGGATGGTTTTCACCTCCGGGGACCGGTCCATCCCCAAGATCCGTCCGAACGCTGTCGGGTTCAGCCGGGTGGCGCCTTCGGCCCGTGGTTCCCCAACCAGGGTGCGCAGCACACCCTCCAGCAGCAGGGTATTCAACCCATAAACCCGGTTCGACAAGCCGGTAAAGACCTTCGGCGCGCAGCGCAGCAGCAGGGTCGTTTCCAACGCTGGCAGCGCGAAGAACATGCCCGCAAGCGGGACGCGTGCCGCCGGTGCGAATGCCGGCGGGACCTCCGTCAGCGCCCCGAACGATGCTGACATGCGCTCCGAGGTGCGATCCGTCGGGGCCGGCAGCACGGGCAGTTCCTCCTGCACGGCCGCGGCCGACAAGGCGGATTTCACCGGATCTGTGGCGGAGGGCGCGACCACCGGGCTCTCGGCGGCCTCGTCGGGGGGTGTCAGGGTGAGGGCGCGGCGGACACTGAATTCCGAGACGCCGACTTGCGTGCCGATGCGCCGGTTGGACAGGCCGGTCTTCTTCTTCAAATCCTGGATGTGGGTGATGACCAGGGCTGTGAGTTTGGAGCCGCCTTTCGGGCCGGGTTTGTCGCTGGACAACGCCGCGAAACCCTCGCTATTGAGGGTGCGGTGCCACTTCCACACGGTGTCTTCATGGACCCCGAACGCCGCAGCGATTTCGGCAATCTTCGCGGTTTTCATGTCCCACAACTTCACCGCCACAAAGCGTCGCATCGCGTGCTCACCGGCGTCCCACACATAGACCAACATGCCGTGCAGGAACACCTGCCCGCCGTCGTCGTCCTCGACGAGGTCCACGGCCGCACCAATGTGCTTGGCGTTAGATACCGGAGCGAACGGGAGGGGCAGTTGGGTCGTCATCGAATCCGTCTTCCACCCCCAATTAAACCACGTGATTGTATAACATGATTCTATCGCAAATTGGGCAAAATTAACAGCGTAGATCAAACAAAAACCGCATGAATCCGGGAAACCGCAACACAGCCCAACCGCCCATGTCCAGACCCCTGGGCCCAAGGACCGCGGCGATGCCCGCCTCCCAGTCAATGAGGGTGCCGTACACGTCAAAGCTGAGGCCGTCGAAGTCGGTGAGGTTCACGTGCTCGGAGACAGGCCGCGGGTGGGTCATGCGCAGGTACCAGCGACCGAGCCTGGTTGATCTGGCTCGGCCTCTTCACTAGCCCACCTCATCACATCCCACCGCAATCTTTTGCCCCTCCAGCAGATTCAGCACCGGCGTGTGAACGGCCTCAAGCACCCCGTGCTCTGCATCAGCGCCGAGAAAATAGAACCGCGTGGTCGACGACTCCCCCGGAGCCAGTTCCACCCCGAGTTGGCTCACCGGATATCCTTCATGCCGCGCCGGATGGTACGGAATGGCCTCTCCCGCGCGGGAAACGCCGAGGTTTTGCGAATCCGGCGGCCCATAGACCAAGATCAGGGTCTTGATGTTGCCCTGCACCACTCCGTACGTGCCCGGCCCGGTCACGGACTCAGGCAGTGACGTTGCCGCGTCGGGCGGCGCCGTGTTCGTCAGCGTCACATCGACGGCGTAGTACGGTCGCTCATCATTGCGACAGGTCACCTCGCCAAGGTCAATGCGCGTATCAAGATGGGTGTTCATCTTCGCGCCGGTAGCGTCATTGAAATAGACCCCAATCTTCTCAGCGGATGCGTCACTCACCGGCAGATCGCCGGTGAGCGTCGTGCCTTCCAGCAGCTTCTGGTCCTCGTCATGCGCGCTCCAGATGAGAATGCGACGCTCGTCGCCGGCCTGCGCCAGTGCAGAGATGAGCGCCGCCGGGTCGGCGTTGCCGCCGGCGAGCGCGGCAAACACTGAGGCGGCCGCCGAGGCAAAGACTGCGTCTTGATCGGCTGGATCCTCGTAGTTCGCGTAGACATCGCTGAGCAGCAGCTGTACGGCGTTGCCGCTCGTGAGCACCTCCCCAGTGGCCAGGGGGATCGGCCCTGTGGCGCGCAACAAGTAGCTCAGGGCAACCGGGTCGAGCGAGATCACCCCGTCAACCTCGGTACCGTAGGTGCGCTTCCACATCTCGCGCGTGAGCGCGCCCGTGATCGGAAACTGTGGAGTGAGCGTGACGTCACCCATAAACGTGCTCACCAGATCGGTATAGATGCCGCGCGTCTCGAGTGGCAGATCAAGCACAGGTTCATCAAAGACGATTCCGCCGGCCGATGCTTGACGCGTGATTCGTATCTGACCATTCTCCGTCGAGACTTCCGCGAATGCCCCGGGTAGCCCGCCGGTCGCCCGTACCTCCGCATTATTCTGAAAAAGCAAAAGGTAACTGCGTGGCCCCTCAGCCCCCAGCATGGCAGGCAACAGGTGCGCTGCTCGATTGATACTACTCACGCTCGTCGCCGTCCGATCGACGACTGCAGAAAGTTGCTGGGTCATAGCCCGCACCTGCTCCAAAGTTTGGGACGTGTCGATGCTGGCCACATCGACCAATGCCTGAGCCAACGCTGCATCAATACTCGCCAAAGCTGGCTGAGCCTGTATAAGTGGAGAAAGATCGACAGCGCCATTTACCGGGTTGAATCCTGCAAGGTTGACACTCCCCGCCAGCGACACCATCGGCACGACTGCATCCTCGCTGATACCCTCAACAGTCTGTGTTAACTGCCGAACAACCGTCAGGTTTGGTCCTAAAAGCGGAATCGCCTCAAACGCTCGCCAAATCGGATCGCTCGCGTGCCCCACTGCAGAGCGAGCATACTTTTCCAGTTCTATAGCAGATCTCTCTGCCGCGGCTAGGTCGCCAGCGACCAAAGCCTGCTGAATAGCGGACGCGAGCGGCACCGCCTGTTCCAAATCAGCCCTAATCATGAGCGTTTGAACGCCCACCCAGGCGGCGGCCCCGACCACTAGACCGATGACGCACAGGGAAACTCTTATCAAAAACAGGCGAAGGCGCACACTTTCAATATAGTTCCGCTTGTGCCGAAGACCGTACAAATCCACCCCTACGTATATCTTGCAATTTCCAGAATGCTTCGGGTCGTTTTAGCGCTAGTGATTGATCACAGTATCTACCGTCCAGAAGTGGGCAAACTTATTCACTCCCTCAATCTTAGGTTGCGCGATTAGAATTGCACCGTTGCCGTACGCGAGCTTCACCGCTCGACTAAGGTAAGCGAAGTCCTTCTCGTCATCGCCAACGAGAACTCGCACTTCCCATTTCACAATCATGTCAGCAACTGCTCGTTCAGACGTGATCCTCGGATTCACGGCGAGCACTGGACGCGGAACTGCCGAATACGTAAAAGGTATGGCCTCGGCACCTTCGGATAACGTGAGTATAGATCCGCTTGGCTCCAGCCGCATTTGAGACGATAACGCATTGTTTTCCGCCATGGACACTCGAGCATTCAAACTGTAGCTGTGAGCCGTTAGCGTTGAGGCCACATTAAGGACGACAATACTGAGAAGGGTAGCGAACGCAAAAGTCCTGAATCCAAGTCGCACCGCTTTCTTGTTTCTTTCAGACCAAGACCAGACCCTACCCAATAGATCGACACTGAGAACCGCCACGAATGGTACCAACGCAAATATATATCGATTCTGAGCTTGAAAAGCGGCCGAAGTTGCGAGGTAAATTGCCAAGACCACACTTGACCAGAAAATAATCATCTTAGATCCATCGCGACCTCGCCAGACGAAAATAGAAATAATCGCAATAGCCAATATGAACGATTCCGTTATGACCTCTGATACTGAAGATGGGAGCACACCGGCCAAGAGTCCCGCCATTGCTTTTTCAACGAATTCACCGAGAGAGAAGTCTGATTGGTCTAGATTATAGTACGACGTCATTTGACCAGGTTCAGAACGCGTGCCAGCCATCAACTGCGAGATTGGGCCGGCGTGAGGATACGACGGCAAAATCAAGGATTTCACCCCGACTAAAACGCCCGTGAATCCGAGACTGGGCAATGCCCAAAACCACCTCACGCCGAGTTTGCGGCATGCCCAAATAGCAAAGTATATTTGCGCCGGAATAAGAAGAAAGTAGTTATCGCGTGTGTATATCATTAACACCGTTCCCGACGCGACGCAGAATAGACTAATCAGCGCCACTTGACGGGGAGTTCTACGGAGCCTGGTGACCAAAATGGTCCCAAATAATAGCAGTATGGAACCAAGAGCTAAAGACATCTCCGCGAGAGCGTTCAAGGTAAACCACAAGGTGAACGGGAAAGACAAAAAGAATATGGATGAAAGGATTGGAAATTTCAGCCCCATTTTTTTTGCTATCAGATAAAGGCCAGCGGCAATAACGAAAGCAAAGACTGCATCAACTAGCACCCATGCCTGATAGTCAGTGAAACCAGCTCCGTGTACCCAACCAACTAGGTACGTCACTGGGATATTGTGCATTCTCGGTGGAAGCACATCGGGGGAGAATAGCAGAGCGGCAGAAGGATAGATTGCGTTGGTGACAGGCAAACCCGTCGCTTCCAGCATTGGCATGTAACCCACATACCAATATTGATCGGACCCGCGCAGGCCAATCGCATTTACTACTACGTTTACTATAAATACACCTGCCACGACAATAGCCAAGAACGGCATGCCGTATAGCAGTATTTTTTGACGCAGTGGAGGACTATTTGTTGGCAAAAAACGCGACATTTTTCTCTTTTATTTTATTTGAGGAACGATTGCACGTAATCATAAACTAAATGCCAGTCGATTGTGGCATCCTGTCCCCGATGAGACTTTGAAATTCGGAATATGTACGAATGTAGTCGGCATTGTCGTATGGGAGCGAGGCGAATACGCCAAGAACAGCATCTGCGCTGTACGCATACTGGGTGCCCCAGGTCATCGCGGGCATATGGAGGCCAATATCGGGTGCGTCAAGGACATACTCTCTCCGGCTTGTGCCATTATCGACGATGGCGCGCATAGAGCCGACAAGACAAATCAGGAACTGTTCACAGTGGCGGTGAGCGTGTTCTCCTCTGACATCAATGGAGGGCACGTGGAACACTGTAAAGAATCGCTGTGGAGTGAACGGCAAGTCAGCCTGAAAATCTGTCGCAACCAAGCTGCCCCGCATATCGGTTGATTTTCGCAACCCAACAAGTGGGCTTTTTAATGATGGTTTAAGGCTCGAGCCTATCGTCTGCGAACGCGGTGATGTCATTCGTTTACCGGTTTCATTGGTATATCCGGTGATGCGGGCGGGAGTACCGACGACAATGGCGAAAGCCGGGACGTCGCGCGTGACGACAGCGCCGGCACCGACCATTGCGTGCTGGCCGATAGTGATCCCGGGAAGGATCGTAGCGCCACCACCAAGTGATGCGCCACATTCAACAATGGTTCGCGGAAACTGTTCCGGATACTGTTTGCTGCGCGGGAAGCGGTCGTTCGTGAAGGTAACGTTTGGACCTACGAAGACATCGTCGTGAAGGTGAATGCCATCCCAGACTTGCACGCCCGACTTTACGGTTACCCGATCTCCGATGATGACGTCGTTCTCGATGAATACGTGATCGTTTATGTTGACATTGCGGCCGATCACGGCGCCAGGAAGCACGTGTGCGAAGGCCCAGATGGTCGTGTCGTCGCCAACGGTTGTGGACTCGCAAATTCCCTGCGGGTGTACAAAAACGGCTGTCATGCGTGGGTTTCCTGTCTCGATAATGGGGAGCTGAAAATAGCACGACCCGCAATAAAACTAAGCGGAGCAGTTAGGAGAACACTAGCCCCGTTAGCCAAGGGCGTTAAGGAACACGCGGTTACAACAGCGACGAGACCAACGCCGCATAGATAGATAACTCCATAGCTCGCCACATAGAGCAAAATTCGTCGGCGGGAAAACATAGAGCGGAATACCCATCGTCCGGTGAAGAGGACAGAGTACGCAAGCCCTAACATGAAAGCAATGGTGAATGCGAGGACACCGGGAAGAAAGAGACTTAACACTACAACAAGCCCTCCGGTGAAGAGAGTGTTGGAGCCACCGATGAGAAGGAATCGGAACACCGCGCTCTGCAAGAAGGATTTAATGCCGCACTCGCTCCCTTGAGTCCCACCGGGTCATCACAATAGCGGATGGCCGCATTTTAGTATTCTCGAACGCGCGCCAAACGTAAAGTCCGACGATTCCAAGAGCCACCAAAAGGGTGAAGGTAGAGAACAATATCACGAGCATTAGGGGTGCATAGCCGGGCTCTGAAATTCCACCGGAAATGTAGGCAATTAACACGACGACGGCAAAGATCAGAGTAAAGATACTGCCGAGCGCACCCACACCGATTAGGAACGTGAGTGGGAGGTCAGTGAAGTTGAAAATGCTGTCGAGCAGGTATCTGATCTTCTTTATCGCGGTCCACCCGCTTTTGCCGTGTTCTCGGGGACGGCGCTCGTAGGGAATTTCCACACGCCTGAAACCAACCCAGTAGAGAAGTCCAACGAGGCTTGAGTGCGATTCATTTAGCGCAAGCACTTCGTCGGCCACAGCACGGTTGCAGGCAAAAATATCGACGCCACCTGCAGGCATTTCAGGGAAGATGAATCTCCGGTAAAGACTCCAGAAAACTGCAGATAACCATTTGCTGATTGCAGGATCTTCGCGCCTTTCCCGGCGCCCGACCGCGATGTCAACCTCGTCGCTTGCGAGGACACGGAAGAAGTCAAGAACCAACTCGGGAGGTTCTTGCATGTCTGCCGCCATAACAGCAAGGTAGTTGCCAGTGGCGTGCTCCATACCGGTGCGTATCGCAGCGAATGAACCGAAATTTTTTGAGTGCTGAAGCAACTGTGTTGGGAGCACGAAGTGCGGAAGTAATCGGCTTAGGACGGCGTACGAATCGTCGGGGGATCCGTCGACGACGAAGACTATCTCGAGGTCACCATTGAGGCCGTGAGCCAGTTCTTCGAGGCGACGAAGCAGCGGCTGGATACTGCCGGCATTTCCATAAATTGGCACAATGATCGAAAACGATTGAGGTGTACTCATCGAAGGTTGCCAATCGCGGCGCAAACGCGATCGATTTCCCCGTCGGACAATTCCGGAAAGCAGGGGATTGAAAAAATCTCCACCGATGCCTGTTCGGTGGCGGGCAGCGATTGTGCGGGCGCGCAAAGGCCCGGTTGGTGATGGTCAGGGACAGGGAAATGAATATCCGTCTGCACGCCCTGTTCGGCAAGACGAGTCCGCAGTTCCTTGCGGCGGGAGCTGCGTACGACGGCCAAATGCGCTGCATGATGCTCACCGTCAGCAGGCAGGACATGTAGGGGACCATCTATCGCGGCGGCCGCGTACTGGGCGACGATAGAACGTCTTCGGGCGTTGAAGGTATCAAGCTGAGGAAGTCGGGTGCGCAGGAATGCCGCTTGGAGTTCATCTAGACGAGAGTTTGTTCCTCCTGGCAAAGCGACTTGGTACTTCGTAGACCAACCATACTGGCGCAGCTGCTTGACCTTATCCGCGTATTCTCTATTGTCGGTCATGACGGCACCCCCGTCACCAAGGGCACCGAGGTTCTTGGTGGGGTAAAAGCTGGTTGCTGAGATATCGCCGAAAGTGCCAGCGAAACGACCTCTCCTGCGGGCACCTAGGGACTGAGCGCAATCTTCTACTACACGAATTCCGAAAGAGTGGCAAAGCACGACAAGCGCCTCGATATCGGTCAGATTCCCGTAAAGATGCGTTATTATCACGACACCAATTTCTCGTGTAAGCAAGGACGTTACTGATTCAACACTGAGACAGAGCGAATCAGTATCGACGTCGGCATACCTCACTCGAAATCCGGCCCGACGCGCAGCCGTCGTAGAGTAACCGCCGGCATTCGCAGCTGTCAAGACTATTTCTCGTCCCTCCGGCATGACCGCCTTGATGGCCAGCTCGAGTGCGTCAGTCCCGGACGCCACTACTAGTGCATGTTCCACTCCAAGATACGCGCTCAATTCCGATTGAAACGCGTCATGGTTCGGTCCCATGACTAACCAACCCGAACTCAGAACGGATTTATATGCAAGCTCCAACGCATCACCATCCCGGGCGATTCCGCGAGACAAGTCATTTAATGGAATGTCCTGGATTCCCACACTCGACCTCATAATTCCCCCATATATGTGTTTGCAACGTGCAGTGCGGTATAACCGAAAATGTCTGGCGCTTACAGGTGGTCTATACGGGCCGAACCAAAGCGACTGCCGCCCCATCGGCGTCTCCGGCTCTTACGCTACCGTAAAACTCAAAAATGGACACGTCGCCTAACAGACTCGAAGTCGCTCTCGCGGACAGCTGCCGAACGTCACCGAAAGTCAGTGACTGCGCGGAGACAGCGAAACCCGCGAGGTTCTCACCTCCGAATACGGCCCCGACCTGCCGCACGGTGTAAACAAAGTGGTGAGTGATTACATACCAAGGCGCCGGACTGGGGCAACCATCAAGCGCTACTCGCCACCTAGATTTCTTCAAAAATTATTACTGATTATGCTGAAGTTCTTGGCAACCCTACGTCGTTGATCAGGACGTTCACGCAAAGATCGGCGTGATCCACGCATCAGGATAATTCAAGACTGCGGTCTCCGCCCGAACTCTTGAATTTCCCGTTCAGAGGAGCCCGTTCCAACACCGCTAAGTCTGCTTCGGTACCGCCATTGGCCTCGCAGTATCTGCCCAGCCAGTTCCGGAGCGTTTCGGGTCCGCCGCCGTAAGCGGTGGCGACGTCCATAATCGGTTTGGAAGTGTTGATCACCACAGTTCTGAAGTCTTGGGTCGAACTCCTACGCGCTGCGGTCATGCTCATCTCCACTTTCAGTGAACCCTCATTTCAATAGGGCCCACTGTCCGAGATATCCGCGGCGGGGCAATCTTCCGCCAGCTTTCTCAGCATCCAAGTTGCGTCACCGCCAGCGCGCGTGATCTGGTCAAAGCCTTAGCGTCGCTTGGACTTATTCATTTCCGCGCGAACTGGCACGCCGGTTGACGACGTTTCTGATTCCCTCAGCATGTAGTTTATAACTGCCAGGGGTAGAAAAATAGCCCATTGGTGCGCGGGCGCTTGAAGATAGGGATTCGTTGCATTCGCAATGAGCATCGCGGTGCCACTGCAAATCGCGACGATCAACGTGGAGTTCAGGTCGGGCCTCTGTGCAGCTGCTTTTCGGATCGAATGGATTAGCACGGCACCAATGGTGGCGACCATCATCATGCCCACCAGCCCTGTCTCCATAAGCAGCGTCTGATATTGCATTTCAAACTGCCACGGCTGCGCGGCGCTCCGAACGTATCCATTGATCACTGACCCAAGACCATGCCCAATGATGGGTGATTGCTGCCAAGCTTCAAGCAATTGGTCCGTCTGCTCGCCTCGAATTGACTGGTCTGCGTTTGAATCCGCTGTTCCTGTTGCGAAGGAAACAATTGAGTGCCATGTGTTTGACAAGATTGGTATAGATAAAAGGGTGGGCAGAGCCACAACCCCGCCGACGCCTGTAGCGACGGCAACGATGAAAAGAACGGGCGGGATTTTTCGCGGGCCTGGTGTTTGACTAGTGAAACGGATGGCGAGATAGGCAACAAGAGGCATAAGAACTAATACGAGCACGATCGCTCGTCGGCCGCCGACCATCGCTCCCGAGACGCCTGCCACCGCGGCAAGCACCCGCAGCCACAGCGGCGGTAACAGTGCATCCGCCTTCATGAAAATTGACACAAGCCACATCGGCGCTGTGGCAGCGAGAGTGGAAAGTCCAACGAATCGGACTTGAGTCGCCTCGCCAATGGCCCCGAAACCTGCCCCAGTTACATCCAACGCCCAGTTCGGGATCACCTGCGGGATAAACCCAACTTGACCGCCGACGTACAGCAATATGGAGACTCCGATAATCGCCGTGCACACCGCCGACGTGTACATGAGTAGTCGAATTGAGGCGGCGCCAAGCGCGGCGATGCATACGAAGAAAAAGATCGGTGTGCCGATAAATATTCCGGCTGCATTCGCGATTCCAGGGTTACTCGAATCGACGATTAGGCCAAAGACACCAAGAAAAAGAATCAGAACTAGTACCGCCATTACTGGCGGTACTAACGCTCTGTGAGTGACTAGCGCAGTCACAATCGCGGTCAGGGCCATAATTCCAAAAACGCCCAGAAGAAGCTTCCCCTGAGATACAGGCATGACAAGAATGAAAGCGAAAGCCAGCACGGCGATCCACTGAACAACCCGCGTGCCATGTTGATTCGACTTCCACATATTCCCAATCTTAAGGGGGGTGCGGATCGTCTTGTGTGACACGCACGCAATTGTTACTCGTCTGAGCACTCCGATCGCAGACGTTTTGAGATCCGTTGGGCGCCAAACAGACATGGTTTCTCGATTTCACGTTGCACCACAGTCGATTAGTCACCAGAGTAATCAAGACGGCGCGGTGGGAATTTGACGCCTAACCAAATCAACGCTGGTCCTTGTTTCGGTCGGCGTAAGCAGCGGGGCTGTGAAGTGGTCAGCTGGAATCGCGCGGATGTGGCTCCAAACGCTCTTGCGACGTTCCCGCGCAACCTTCAAGACGGTCCGCCCCAATTTGGCGGCAAGTCCGCGCACGAGGCTCGTGTGCATTGTTGAGAGACCCTCTCAACGCTCTTTTCGTCCTCGTTTTAGTCGCTCGTGGCCACTCACAAAACAACGGCTTGAACTACAAACGGGCGTACCTTGAATGATGCCATCCGTTGCCACGGCGCCATTGGCTTCTGTCAGCACTCGTTGAAAAGGAGGGCAGTTTTGCTCTCCGAAAAGTAGACCACCCACGACGAGTGCAGGGAGTGTTGCAGTAACAGCGTCACCGCCATTTTCCAGCCGGGCGAAAGCCTAAGTGCCGACATCGAAGCGCGTGCCGTCGTCGAGGACCTGATGAATCAGCGCCTTCGTTCCATCGGGTCGATGAGGCAATATTTCAGCCCGTCGATCTGCCACAGCTCCATCGGATGGGACCGTGCGAAGCGCATCCACGCACCCCGCGGGCGCTTATGGGGGATTGGTTCTCGTCACGCCGGACTCAACCAGAATCTGTTCGATCGTGGCCACCGAAGGGATCGGCTCACCGAAATCTGCGCTGTCGAGGCCCTCGAACCAGATCGGCTCCGGACCGTTGTCCCACACCGCCCCCCAACTGTTCCCGAAGCGGGAACCCCACCGCCTTGGTCTGGTCCCCGTGTACTCTGACCGGATTCTTCGGCGCCATCGAGTGAGCATTCAGGCCGTGTTGCCCTCAGCAAGATAGCGGTTGTTCACCTTGTAGTAGGAGGGCCTGCTGATGCCCAATTGCTTGCCCAACTCGGAGATGCTCACCGCTTCGGGCAGGTCCAAATTGAACTCAATGATCTGGCGGCGAATCGACGCCGTTATTGTATATTGCGCCCCCAATAATCGAATTGGCCATGATCACACCGCCGCCGTCCAGGACACCTGCTACCTTTCAACGACGTCGTGAGAGATCTTGTAGGCGATGTGTCGATTGTGTGGTTGTAAAGGATGTCCTGAGAGATCACAACCAAATACGGGGACTGGCGTTACACTCGGGCGATACTCGCAGCGGCGATCGTTGAGTAAACAGAGCAAGTATTGAACGGGCCGGGCTGCACGTAAAACGAGCCCCAAAGCGGGCATACAAGCCGTTGTTCTTTCGTCGCCGAGTGGACTGTGCACCACACGGCTTTCCCCGACTCTAGAGAACGCTGTTGGCTTGAGGACGCCTGCCCTACCGTTAATACGGCATAGTAGAAAATAGGGGTCGTTGGCCGATTCGAAACGGCACTACTCGCACTTTTGGGCGGCAAAGATAGAATAGGACAGACACATTCATGCTGATACTCTTAACCGGCGGGGCGGGATACATTGGGTCTCATACCTGCCTCGAACTAATACGCCGTGGGCACGAAATCGTTGTACTGGACAACCTTTCGAATAGTAGCCGCGAATCACTACGGCGAGTCCAAGAAATTACGGGCCATACCATCGCACTACACGTTGGCGATTTGGCCGATCCCGAGGTGGTCCGTGAGATATTTAGTACAAGGCGCATCGACGCCGTGATACATTTCGCCGGGCTGAAGTCAGTTAGCGAATCCCTGCGAAATCCGCTGAAGTACTACCAAACAAACTTGGGTTCAACTCTCGCCTTACTGCAACAAATGGAATCATACGGAATCAAAAAACTTGTTTTCAGCTCATCCGCGACTGTTTATGGGGATCCGTGCGGGTTGCCATCAAAAGAAGACAGCCCAATCGGAATAGCCTTATCCAATCCGTACGGCAGAACGAAATCTATGATAGAACAAATTCTCCAAGATGCTGCATTCGCGGATCCATTACTAAGTATTGCCGCATTGCGGTATTTCAACCCGATTGGAGCGCACGAAAGCGGCAGAATAGGCGAGGATCCGAAGCAGGAGCCGAATAATCTCTTTCCGTATATAAGCCAGGTCGCTATAGGTCTTAGGCCCAAAGTCTCTGTGTTCGGCGGCAACTACCCGACTATTGACGGCACAGGAGTGCGCGACTACATCCACGTCATGGATCTTGCGGAGGGGCATGCTGCTGCCTTGGAATACCTCAAACCCGGTTTCGATGCCTACAATTTGGGATCAGGGTGCGGTGCAAGTGTACTCGAGGTCATAGCTGCTTTTTCCCGTGTGTCTAAGAGTGCTATCCCCTATGACATCGTTGCCGAGCGTCCCGGAGACGTTGCGGCGTCTTACGCCGACGTGTCAAAAGCGTCGAGGGACCTGAAATGGACTACTTCACGCTCTCTAGAGGTCGCATGTCGAGACGCATGGGCGTGGCAGTCAGCGAACCCAACGGGATACGTTGATAACGGTTAGACAGGCAGTAACCGCTCTTTCAACGCTAGACATTGCTCAAAAGTCGTGTCCAGACAGTTTGTGCCACGAAATTCGGAAAATATTTGAAAGGAGTTTTAGTGTCAGCACAAGTGCAAAGTCCCGACGCCGCCCAACTAATCAGACAGAAACTACAATCCGCAAAAAAAGTCAAAATTGACACGATTCAACAAATTGCGAGTAACTGATACCGTCACTTAACAGCAGGGGGTCGGAAATGTCCGGAGTACAAACCATCACTAGCTACGGACGAGCTGCCGGAAGTGCTCGTGTCCGAGTCTTTGACTGGTTAGATCACACTGGAGTCGAAGCCGACTCTTACACGTATCTCGGGCGCGCCACGAACTCCGTGAAAGCACTAATGCGAGAACCGCTGCGCATACCACGAGTAGAAGCTGAATTGCGAGAACTCGTCAAATCTGTGTCGAAAAAGACAGTACTACTCTCACGCCAGGCCAGTCCATTCAGCAACGGCAGAGTCGAAGAAGATCTGTTGACTCATGCGGGCCGGAGTGTTTATGACTTTGACGATGCTCTAATGCACACTCCCACCAGCAGCCGAGAACGCATTTGGTCGAAGCGGCGTGTTTGGAGTAGATCCGTAGCGGCTGCAGATATCGTTATCGCAGGCAATGACTATCTCGCTGCAGAAGCAGCGCATTATAGCAATAACGTACTTGTAATCCCGAGTTGCGTTGAACCAAAAACCTATACTCAAAAAGTTGAATATGAAATTGCGAAAGATCCGGTGGCAGTGTGGCTTGGATCACCGAGCACCGAGCAGTATCTTCAAAGCATTGCAGGACCCCTTCTTTCGATGAATAAAGCCAAAGGGCTTCGATTGTTGGTTATTAGCGCAGGCCAGGCTACTCTCGGACCCCTCGATGACATGATTGACCGTAAGAATTGGTCGAATCTAGCATTTCAAAATGACCTGGTAGGTGCCGACTTCGGAATTATGCCTTTGGACGACACGCCCTGGAGCCGGGGCAAATGTGCCTACAAGCTATTGCAATACGCAGCTGCGGGCCTTCCAATCGTGGGCAGCCCTGTGGGTGTCAATGATTTGGTGCTTCGTCAAGCGGATGGATTCTCCGCGTCAACACTTAGAGATTGGGAAGAATCCATCGAGGCATTGATCAACGAGCCGGCGGGACGCCGGGCACTTCGTGGAAGAAACGGCCGCTGTGCAGTGGAGACGAACTATAGCTTCGCGGCTTGGGCGCCCGTCTGGCACGAGGCTATGGGATTAGCCTCCGCCTAGAGTCCTAATTTTCGGCGATGTCTTCGCGGATCGAATGGACCACGAGAACAAACCAAGTCACCGCAGATATGGCAGTTGCTAAAGCGAAACTCCAAATCGCGACCGATAAGCCACCCAACGCTGCCCCCAATAACGGCGCTAAGACGGACAATCCGGTCTGGACAATCCGTCCAGCAAAAATTGGCCGACCGCTTATATGCACTCTAGCGATCATATAATAATAGTGTCCAAAAAAACTCGACGCGACGAATAATGCGACGGGAATTGAATACGCGGTGAGAGCTGACAACGTCCCTAATTCAAAGGGTGAAAGACTCAGAAGCAACAGAAAAATGTAGGCTGCGGTACCAAAAAGTAGGCTTATTAATACGGTTAGCCAGATCTTCCTAAAGGTCTGATGGTTGGACAGCGGCATTCCCGCTATCGTCGGACGAAGTGGATTCAAAACAAGACGCACAGGTGCTGCTGCATTGGAGACAGCTCTGTACACGCCAAAACTGGCTATACCCAAAATCGGAGCAACCACGAGAGGTGTTCCGATGGCTCCCAAATCCATCAAGATCGAATCCTTAAACAACGGGGCAATGTGTTCCCGATGCCTCCGCCACCACAAGATTACAGAACTTGGCCCCTGGCCCCTGGGCCAAGGAGGAAAACAAACGGTAGCCACAGCGCCGAGAGACCATGCAACAGTCAGTGCGACAAAGGCTTCAACGCCCATAAGGTGCAGGCTGGCCCAAACAAAAACAGTGATCACGAGACCAAGCGTGTCCGCCCCAACTACGCTTTTCCATGCGTTCATGCGAACTTGGTAGTACCGTGCCCCTGAACGGTAGATGCTCGCGAAGACGGCCATGCTTGCGGCAATCGAAATGACCCCCATGTGCAATACGAAGATGGAAATAGCGAGTGTTACTACTCCCGTCGCTATCGACACGTGAAGGAGGACACTGGAGTAATCTCGCCACGTCGACCGAAATTTCTGATAAAGCTCGGTCCGAACCCACGGCTCGCAGACGACGGAGAGCACTACGGACGCGCCAAATGCAAAAACGAGGTACTGAATAGAGAAAACGCCAAACTCTTCGGGAGTCAGTACAACGAGCCCGAGCACCTGGACGAAGAGGACAAGAACCGCGTTAATAGACGTCGCAACGAAGACCACCCGCTTGCCCGACGAGAAAGACGTCCCACCTGCTTCGACGTTGAGAGTAATCTTTTCCGTCCGTGACACTTTGCTCATATCTCTACCTAACTGTTCTGATCGGGTCCTCGGCCATTAGCGAACCGTCAGACGGATTTTTTGTTTATTTCCGAAACGAAGACGCTCGGGCGGCCGCCTTTGGACCAGGAATAAGCGGTTGGTACCATATACCTGAGAGTACCTACCCGGTCGCCCTGTTTGCTTCTTTAAGAATTGCACGCGAGTAACCGGGGGGGGGTCGGACAAATCTTTAGCATCCAGATACACCATCACGGTTTGGGTGACGATGAAACAGCCACAATGCTACGGATTAGAATTTAGCGTCCATTGCGGAGTGCATGAGGTTACTTGTAAAATGTCAGTCACAGGAACTATCAACGACCGCTTTAGTACGACACTAGACACCGGCAATCTACATATTTTCGGATCAATTTATATCTCTTCCTAATTGCTCACGAAGATTTTTTTCCTGCAACGCCCAGATACTTTCTGCACGAAAGTCAGAACGCACGCGTTCCTGCGCACGCAGCCCCAAATCGCGTCTCAACGCTGAATCTTTTACAAGAACATTGATAGCTTGAGCGAGAGCAACAGCATTATCTGTAGGAAAAATAATACCTGTGGACCCGTCCTCGACTGAGTCCACAACGCCGGTCGCGTCTGAAACAATCGCAGGAACTCCCATGGCAGCTGCTTCAAGTACGACGTTTGGAAACCCTTCTCGGCGGCTTGGTAAGCACAGGATGTCCGTGGCGTTGACATATGGTCGCGTGTCATGAACTTCGCCTACCCAGTGTATGGGACCCAATCGTGCTGCCTGATCAATTCTGTCTACTGCTCGCTGGCTTTCCTTCGTTCCAATCATTAGTACATTGACTTTTGTGCCGAATTTAAAGCATATCTCTAAGGCCACCGCTAAGGTATCTATTCCCTTATCGTCATGTATGCGACCAATGAATGCGAGCGTCTTTGACGATGGGTCCTTCTCTAAAAATGCTTGTGTGGCGGCATCAACTTCGCCAAATACTGCCTGGTCAGAGAATTTTACGATGTCCACTCCATGGGATGATCCCTTTCCGAGGACGAGAGGTCTCAGTCCCTTTGCAAGACGAAGTGTTCCAACAAGAGCAGCAAGGCTCTCGCTGTTTGCGACAACTTGTGTTGATGAGCGTAGCGTTATCATTTCAGTGAACATTAGTAATCGTCTCTTCAGCCCGACTTCCGTTTCTAGGCGTAGTCCCCAGAGTTGGTACACCCGAGTTGGGACACGGCACAATACTGCGGCAACTCCGCCGATAAGACCAGCCTTTGGCGTAGCAGTAACGACGACGTCGGGGCGAATTAAATAGATTGCTCTTGTCATACGAATAAGACTCAGGAAATCCTTGATTGGTGACGGATCTCTTTCCATCTGAACGCTGACAGCGGTCGCATTTTCGTTTGCCGCAAATCCCTCAAGTCGGCCTGCAGATGCCGCTATCAACCAAACGCGCCAGCCGTTTTGCTCAAGAAAGGAAAGATAACCTTGATAGAAATTCAACGCGGTCGATTCCACAGTTACTACAAAACAAACGGATAATTTCGCTGGCACAGATCGCATTTTCTGTGTAGGCATAAGCTTGGTATCGCCTTCCTGGCTGTAAATTAGAGGTTGAGTTGTAACGCAAGACTTAGTAGCCTGCACCCTAAACCTGCCAGCGGACAAGCCTCTAATGGACCTATTGCCGGATTCTTCGAAATAAACTGACCATCCTTCGGTGCTATTGGGAAATGACGACTTCGGAGGCATTCGCGGAAATACTAATCAAGGAGCGCTGTTCAACGCAGACACCGACTCGCACAGTCCAGAATGAAATATTTACGAGGAATTTTCGCGATGATTGCATCACAATTTTGTTTAAGTATTTTTATCATTTTCACTTGACCGGCACTAATTTTCAGGCGAGGATACAGCCGCTTCAAATCAATGTCGTGAATGAAATGATGAAAATTTTGGTGCAGGAATTACTATTGACAACAAATCCTGCCCTAAGCCCAAGCTGACGCCAAATTCAAATTGACGGCCTAGAAATGATCGTTCCCTGCTAGATCTTCCCGGAGGACACTCATCTGCTGAAACCCTATTCTCCAACCGAGCCTCGTTTCGTTTTGGAAATAAATGAGGGACCAATTCGGTTCATTGATTCCGGCATAAGATCGGGCACTTCGAATTCAGCATCGACATCAGTCTCCGCCTGGGCATGAAGCCCTCCCGCTCGACGCACGCGGATGGTCTTCCAGCCGAGTGCTCGTGCCGCAACAAAGTCCTTCTTCGGATTGTCGCCGATATACACGCATTCCACACCGGGAACATTTGCCCATTCTTGAAGGACTTCAAACGCTGTGAGAGCCGGCTTGGCCCATCCCTTGCCATGCTCATCCGTCACGATGATTCGCTGGATGTAGTGGTCTAGGTCGAGAATGCGCACCTTGGCACGTTGGCTCTTCGCGGGCCCGTCTGTCACGAGGGCGGTTTGATAGTTACTTTGACAATCGCGCAGAAAGGTGAGGGAATCTGTCAGCAATTCGATTTTCGGTTCATGATTACGGTAGGTTTCCACGCACCGCTGGACAATGTCGTTCGGCAGCGCTTGACGCTCGGGCCCCAGAACGGAATCAAAGATGTCGCCGCGCTCACCAAGCTGAAAGCGATTCCATGCGGGGTCGAAAAAAGTCGTTAAATTGTAGTCTCGCGCGAGCATCTCCCCAACGGCACGAAAACCGCTTTCGACATACGTACGTTCCAAAAAGAGCGTGTCATCCATGTCAAAAACGACGAGTTTTATTTCCATGGATTTAGCGCAAACTGCGGGTCTAAGTAGAAGGCCGCATCGTCGTAACGAAGCATGACTGTTCCCGGACGCCACTCTACTGATGAAGTGTTGTCAGTCCTGCTCCGGCACATGGCACCAATGAGGTCGCCTCCGGACGCATGGCTCAATGGGTATCCTCCGCCGAATCGTGGATTAATCTCTAAGATCTGAACGGATCTACTTACTGGGTCGAAAATTACCTGGACGTTCAACACACCGTAAGCACCAGGCAGGGCCGTCACGACATCACGAACGAGTGACTCAATCTCTGGAACGTGGATTGTGACGCCTTTTGACACTTCACCTGCGCGCACTTCTAATCGACGTCGAGGAATGGTCGCTAGGACCCTTCCGCGCTCATCGACGGCAATATCAACGGTCACTTCGATGCCCGGGGCAAATCGCTGAATAATATAGTCGTTGGTCAGCAAGTCGAAGTCTAGATCGAACGAGTCCTTAGCAAGGATGACGCCAACCGACGACGATCCGGATCGAGGTTTGGCGACAATCTTTCCGTCGAAGGAAGAACGCCGAGCTTGGATAATTTCCTGCGTATCAATAGTGGGAAACCCGTTACTGACCATCCATTGGAACATTTTCCACTTGTCCCAACCGAGTTCGGCTACCTCGGGGCTGGATACCCAAACGTCGATTCCGCGTCTGCGGAAAAGCTCCGTCGAACTCGAATAGACCGCGATCTCGGGGTCGATGGTGGGGATAATCACCTCGGAACCATGCTTCATTCCGATTCGAAGCGTTTCCTGAATGAAGTGAGCAGAATCGATTCGAGGCACAACCTCGAATTCATCCGCCAACCGGCCTGCCGCGGAGAATGCCGATGCATCCGTTACGACTACTCTCGCTCCTGCATCATGAAGGAGTTCTACGAGTGCTCCCCGACGCCCACCACTAGACACCAGCCAATTATTTGGATGCATTCTGAACCCCTTGCTCGAATTCAGGCATTGCCACATTTCCTTCGGCAGTCACTCCCTCTCGAAGCAGCACTGCTTTCAAGGTTCGAAGAACGATTGACGCGTCGAGGGCGCAGGAACGATGATCGACATATTCGACGTCTAACTCAAACTTTTGCGACCACGATAAGGCATTTCTGCCGCTGACCTGCGCCAGTCCAGTCATGCCGGGCCGCACCTCGTGTCTGCGGTTTTCTGACGGTGAATACCGCTTCAGATATCGCACCAACAGGGGACGTGGGCCGACAACGCTCATGTCGCCTTTGATGACGTTAAACAGGGTCGGTAGTTCGTCCAGGCTCGTTGACCTCAGGATTCGACCAAATCTTGTTAGTCGTTCGTCGTCACTGACGAGCCCTTGGGACACCGACACGTCACGCATGGTTCGAAACTTTCGGAGCATGAAGATTTGACCGTGCAATCCCGGTCGATCTTGTTTGAACAGAACGGGGCGACCGAGCTGTGCTGCGACAGCGCCCGCGACCACGAGCTGAAGTGGGGCAGATGCGATCAGAACAACTGAAGCACCAACTATGTCGAGTACTCGCTTGGCTACGTCGTATCTGCGCTGCTGTTGTAAGCGCGTCATACTCGACTCAATATCGAGTCGTTAATCTGACTGAGTACACGTTCGACCTCATCGGGCGCCAACGCTGAACCGCTGGGAAGCGTTAGCCCAGTGTGGAAGAACCGTTCCGCTGTGCCGTTAGACGCGCCCCGCGCACCTCTAAAGATGGGTTGCAGATGCATGGGGTTCCACAGCGGGCGACTTTCGATGTTGTCGAGCAGAAGATGCGCGCTGAGCTCGGCGGCCGTCCAGCCGGAGACTGCCGAATCCACCACAATGGACGTCAACCAGAAGTTGTCATTCTCGTCGTTTTCGCCGCCGAAGATCTCGACCCCGGGAACATCGGCGAAGAGCTCGCGGTAGGTCTCACGCATGGCACGCCGACGCGCAATCATGGCATCAAGGCGGGTGAGCTGAGCCCGACCAAGGGCGGCAAGCAGGTTGCTCAGGCGGTAGTTGTAGCCGATGTCGGTGTGCTCGTAGTGCGTGACCGGCTGACGGGCCTGCGTGGCGAGGTACCGGGTGTGGGTCGCGAGATCCGCATCATCCGTTAGCAGCATGCCGCCCCCGGACGTGGTCATGATCTTGTTGCCGTTGAACGAAAGGATGGAAGCCTTGCCGAAGGAGCCGGCCGCCTGACCGTTGTGACTCGCGCCGAGTGACTCGGCGGCATCCGCCAGCACCGGAATGCCGTATTCGTCGGCGATGGCGCAGATGGCCGTGTAGTTGACCGCCTTGCCGAGCAAGTCGACGGACACGATGGCGGCGACCGTCTCGCCGCCGCGGTAGAGCTGTTCGAGGGCCTCTCGCAGAAGCACTGGGTCCATATTGCCGGTGGCCAGTTCACAGTCGATGAAGTACGGCTCGGCGCCGGTGTAGACGATGGCGTTCGCGGTGGCGGCGAAGGTCATCGTTGCGGTGACGACGATGTCGCCGGGGCCCACGCCGAGGCCGAGCAGGCCCAGGTGCAGCGCGGCCGTTCCCGAGCTGAGGGCCACAGCGTGCGTGACACCGACTCGCGCGGCCATCTCGGCTTCGAAGGCGTCGACGTCGGGGCCGAGCGGTGCTATCCAGCCGGAGCGCATGGCGGCCAAAACGTATTGTTCTTCGAGTTCGCCGACGTCCGGCGACGACATATAGATGCGCTTATTCATGACTTACGCTCTCTCGGTGTAGCTGTGCGGGAGCGGGGTGTGCGTGCTTGCGATGCCAGGCTTGTTCGTCGAGATGAGCGGGAGCGATCGGCGACACCTTGGTGTGCGAAATCTTGGGGTGAAGCGGACGTTCGTCACTTTCGCCCAGGCCCACGAGTTCTTCGTGCAGCTTCTCGCCCGGTCGCAGGCCGGTGTAGACGATCTCAATGGTCTTGCCGGACTGGGCGATCATGCGCTCGGCGATGTCGAGAATGCGCACCGGCTCCCCCATGTCGAGAATGAGCACCTCGCCGGGGCTGCCGATGCCCCCGGCCTGCACGACGAGCTGGCAGGCCTCGGGGATGGTCATGAAGAAGCGGGTGACGTCGGGGTCGGTGATGGTGAGCGGTCCGCCGGCCTCGATGAGGGCGGTGAAGGTGGGCAGCATCGACCCGCGGCTGCCAATGACGTTGCCGAAGCGCACCGAAATGTAGTCGTGCCCGGTCTGTTGTGCCGCATAGGCGGTGAGCTGTTCCCCGGCCCGTTTGGAGTGGCCGAGCACGCTCGTGGGGTTGGCCGCTTTGTCGGTAGAGATATTGACGAACGTCTCCACCCCCACACTCTGGGCCGCGTCGAGCACGTTGCGGGTGCCGAGCACGTTGGTCTTCCAGGCTTCCTCGGGGTACTGCTCGAGCATCGGCAGGTGTTTGAGTGCGGCGGCGTGAAACACGACGTCGGGGCGGCGTTCGGTGAAGATCGCCGTGAGGGCGTCGAGGTCGCGAATATCGGCGAGCACCACGTCTTTGGTGTCGAGCAGCCCGTGCCCGAGAATGGAGATTTGCGTGGTCTGCAGGCCCGTCTCGTCGCGATCAAGCATGATGAGTTCGCTGGGCCCGAACTTGTGGATCTGCCGGCAGAGCTCGGCGCCGATCGACCCGCCAGCACCGGTGACCATCACACGCTTACCAGCGATGTAGCCGGCGATGGAGGCCATTTGGGTGTCGACCGGCTGGCGGCCGATGAGGTCTTCGATGGCGAGGTCGCGCAGGTCGTTGAGGCGCACCTTGCCCTGAAGGACCTCGTCGAGGGTGGGGAACACTTTTACGCGCAGGCCGGCGGCATCCGCTTTGTCGGAGATGTCGCGGAGCAGTGCGGCGTTGACCCGGGCGATAGCCACGATGAGCACGGTGGCGTGGGTGGCCTTGGCGACTCGTGCGAGGTCGGCGCCGGTGCCGAGCACCCGTACTCCGTGCAGCCATGCGTTGCTGTTATCGGGGTTGTCGTCGATGATGCCGACTGCCCGGAAGGAGGACTGGGCATCGGTTTTCATGCGACGCACGATGGAATTTCCGAGGTAGCCGGCACCGTAGATGAGCGTGTTGCTGGCATCGTGGGCCGGGGTGATGGACCCCTCGACAAGCAGGCGTTTGTAGTAGCGCACACCACCCATGTAGATGAAGGCCATCGGAAGGGCGATGATGACGGTGCTGCGGGGGATATCCACAGTGCCACCGAGGACGATGATGGGGACACCGAGAACGAGGGCAACGAGCAGCACCGACCAGAGCAGGGAACGCACCTCGGCGAAGCTGCCGTAGGGGTGGCGCCCGCGGTAGAGGTGATACAGCGACCCGATGATCAGTTGCAGAACGATGGCGGCGGCGCAGAGCGCCAGTAGTGGGCGCCAGCTGATGAGTTCTACGTGGAACTCGTAGCGGAAGGCCTGCGCGAGGACGAGGGCAAGCGCCCAGGACGCGGCGTCGAAGCCGAATTGGGCGCCGAAACGCACGAGGGGTGCGGATTTGTGCAGGTCTTTGAGCGCACTCGTGGCGACCTCGTTTACTGACACGTTTTACTCCCCCAGAGTAACGATCGCTGCGCCCGGGGGCTCGTGATCTTCGTAGGAGATGAGTCTATCTGGTGTGGGAAAGTGGGTGTTAGGGGGGTAGACGCGGCGTCTGGTTCGTAGGTCTCGTGTTTCGTTGCACCCCGTTGATGGGGAGGATCCCGGGTCCGCCGTAAAGTTTGCGTACTCTAAGCTGCTTTCGTGCTAGACCTAACAAAAGTTGACGACCTAAAACGGATTCGAGTGACTTCGGGCCAATTCATTCGACCAACCTGGGACGACTCGACCGATTGTCTGAGCAACCGCTATCCCACCGGGCATACAATCCACCCGTTTGTTGCAGGCCAGACATTCATCGCGCTGGATGGGTGCTCGGGGGGCGCTTGTAACGCCGGCCATCTCCTGCCTGCTCAAGTCGAGTGGCGTGCGACGTCAAGGAAGTGCAAATGCGGCTCTTCTGAGTCGCGAACGAACGTCGGCGTTATCGCGAGCGATGCGGGCTTAGTTCGCGATTCAGGCATGCTCTTTGAGCGAGACTGGTGGCATGCGACGTTTAGTCCGCCGACTGAGTTGTTTGCAGCACGCGCCACTTTCGCGTTACACGTGGGCACGGAGTTTGCGGCTGAGATTCGCGCACGCGCCTTGTTTGACGACTCGCGAGTTACAGCTGAAGAGGTAGAAGTTTTTACGTACCGATTGCGTCTTCAGCGTGGAACACCCGTGGCCAATGACATCTTCATAGACAGCCCGTTAGACGACCCCGAGCATCGGCTAGCGATCCTCGCCGCTGGCCATGGTGTCGCGAGGTATCTCAACCGGCGAGAGGATGTCGGGTCCATTTCTCTTGTCGGGGATGTCGGCAACTTCACCCGGGTCGGAGAATCGCGGCAGCTTGTGTTGAACCCGTACTCCGAAAAAGCTACCCTTCGGCGGAGGGCGCCCGCGGTATCTGCTTAGAGGATGTTGAAGGGTGTCCACTCACCGCGCAGCCACACTTCCAGCTCGTGAGCGGCGAGCGAGGTCGCTCACTCCTGCCGGCCGAGCTCGCAGCCGGTCAGCCACTCGTTGACGTGGCTGAGATTACGACAAAAACCCCGCCACCTCGTGAGAGGCGCGGGGCTTCTAAGGTGAGCGCTAAGCGAATTCGCGGATGCGGGCGCTAGGCCGCCAGACGGTTTCGTCGGCGGGAGACTGAAGGCCGCTCTCGCTACGCGCTTTGTTGATCGCATCTGAACAGACGCCGATTACGAGACTCTGAGCTTCCATCCCTTCGGGAACGGAAACGCCGAGCAGCAGTGAAAGGCTGCCGTTGCGCTCATTGACCGCTGCGTCGATGCTGACAATGGCGAAGTTCTTGGAGAGCGAAAGGTAGATGTCATCCACCTTTTCTTCTAGTTCAGTTACGTCTGTTGGAATCGCGATTGCAAATTCAAGTCCAAATGTGGACATTTTCTAACCCTCCGTTTCTAATGATTTTCCCGAGGCTACTAGTGCAAGCGGTGTGTGGTCACGGTAGAAGTCGAGTTTGTGTCCGTTCAACGGGTGCATTAAATCAATCGTGATCTGCCTCGGACGATGCTCCTCGGGCCAATATCGAATGCCGCGACCGTTGATAAGTTTTCGCGGCTGCCACCCTCCCGCTTCGAGCTCGCACAGAAGTGTAACGATGCTCGGGTGAGGTTCTCTTCCTTGGGGAAGAAGCGCCCTGAACTGTTCGCTACTCATTTGACGAATATGACATGTACGCCTCAAGCCCCGTTCGTGCCCATTTCGGGGAAGCGCTGTCGCGGGGACAAGGCGATTTGTGGCCTTCCGAGGCGTAGAGCATCGACCCTGTCATCGTTGAGTTTGAGTTCGCAGGGTAGGTAATGGGCAGCTTCGCTCGACCAGCGGTTCGGGGAACGATGTACTGGCGGGCGGCATCCGCTTGCGTCGAGTGGCGGACTGTCAAGGAAAATTGAACAGTCTCGCCCAGTTTGTTGTGTTTAGTCGCCGGTCTCGAGACGCCGGCGAACGGCGTGCCGGCTCCTCGACCAGCGGGGCGGCCACGAGGCGCTGCTCGTCGCGCGCGCTGTTAGGGCTGACGCAGAATAAATGCGGCCATGCCCGGCACTGTGAAGGCAACGACGCCGTGCTCCGGTGCGTAGATCAGTCCCTTAGATATCAGGTTGGCACGACTTGGACCGAGACTTGCTGGCGAACGGCGCATCCGCGCAGCGATTTCTCCAGACGAACTCCCGGTATCGCCATCGTCGGCCATAGCGCGCATATAGTTTTGCTCACCGCGAGTGGCGCGGTCCCAGCGTGCACGAAAGAAGCCACTGTCGAGGGACGCCTTTCCCTTCGCCGCACCCACGCGGGCGTCGGTGTAAGTGATTGCAGGCCCCGTTGATGCGTTCCATGTATCCTGACCAAATTGCTGAAGAAAATAGGGATACCCGCCACTTTCTTCAACGAGCAACGCCACCGCTGATTCTTGCCACGCGACGCCTTCGCCGGCTGCAGGCTTGGTCAACGCGTCAGCGGCGATGGTGCCGCTCAAGGCCTCGATTTTCTCGTAGTTGAAGCGTTCGGCGTACGATTTCGCCTCAGCTAGTACGCGGGGAAGACTGGGGAGCCCTGCCAGCGCAAAGAGCACCCTCCAGTCATTTTGAGCGGCCGTGTGCGCTATCGCACAGACAGCGACTAACTCGGCAGCAGACAGGTCCTGGGCCTCGTCGATGAGGATGGCGAGTCCGGTCTCTTCCTCCTCGGCCGCCGCGACAAGGTCTTGGACGAGTTTGCGCAGATCGGTCTCAAAGACCCCCGTATCGGCACCACCGCCGGAAACGCCAGACAGGTCGACGCCAAACTGCCACGTACCATTCGAATCGTAGGACGCTTTAAAGCTGACGCCTCATGTCTAGTGAAATCTAGCTGACTCTACTTAAAAACTAGAGTTACTTAGATTTTACTAGATATCTTGATTTGGGGTGCTCGTTGTGGAATGACAGCGTCTCAAGTGACCGGCGGCGGCATCCGCTTGTATTGAACTGCGGATGGCTTGACCGGCTCGAACGCTCCTCGCCCAGAGTGACAGATAAACCACCTTTGACGGGTACAGCACTGGCGCAAATTGCCGGCGCTGGTGTCAGTAGTGGAGGCGGCACTGCCAGACAATGAGCTGGGCGTCGTCGAAGGAGTAGACAAGACGGTGCTCCTGGGTAATGCGCCGCAACCAGGGCGCGCCATCGTGATACTTGAGTTGCTCGGGCTTTCCGATGCCCGACACGGGATCTCGACGCGCGGCGGTGATGAGCGTGTCGACGCGTTTCAGTGTGGCGCGGTCAGTTTGAACCCAGTACTGGTAGTCATCCCAGCCGTCGTTGGTGAACGCGAGGGCGAGCACTACAGCGTCTCGGTGTCATCCACCAGGTCGTGCGGGGTGGCCAACAGTTTGCGTTGGTCGTATTGCGGTTTCGGCGAGTTCGACCAACGGGATGCCGTTCGTCGTCAGCTCGCGTAGTTATTTGCCAAATCAGCTTTGGGGGCCAGACGCGGCGGTGAGCATGCGATACGTTGACTCTCAAAACTCCGAAGGGCGGATCGTATGAATTCGGAACTTCGTTCTGTTCAAAGTTGCGAGCCACTGACCTATGACTTCAGCACCGACTACGCGTGGAACCCCTCGCTATCTCGGTTCGCTCGGACGTACCTGCCGTATCGGGACTTTTCGCGACCACACGAGATTGAGTTCTACCTCGATGATTTGGACCGGCGCTTCGAGAAATATCTGTCACGCGAGCACGCGGCCGGCCGGCGTCCAGCATTCACCCGGTCGATTCCTTCCTTTGCCAGCCAGTACCACCGGGCGAATTTAGTCTGGCAACGGCTGGAGAGTTATTCCACCCGGCCCGAGCTGTACAACGTGGAACTGAACCAGGTCAGCGTCGTTGAGATTGCAGACGATGATCCCCTTCCCGTGCTATTCCCCAGCGGTATGGATAAGCCCGCACCCGTGCCGGGGTCGCGATATGTCGTGTCCACGGTTTTAGACTTCGGCGAGACGCTTCCGCCGCTGTTCAAATCATCGACGAAGCCGCTTGCGAAAGCACGCCAGTACGATTTCAAACTGTCTGTTTTGGGCGAGTCGGCCAATATTGGCATCTCGTGCCAGATCGTCAACAGCGACGCGGCGCGGCGTTTCGACAGTGAAGCGGGTGACAACCTCGACA
This sequence comes from Cryobacterium sp. TMT1-3, assembly GCF_004402315.1. NCBI lineage: Bacteria > Bacillati > Actinomycetota > Actinomycetes > Micrococcales > Microbacteriaceae > Cryobacterium > Cryobacterium sp. TMT1-3. The sequence goes on along the minus strand of NZ_SOFW01000016.1, from coordinate 30,165 downwards.
GCTCAGGTGCATTTCTTCCTGTGCTGGATCCACGAGAGTTCAGTTATGAGCGATTCATGGGCACGTCTGCCAACCTTGGACCCTTGTTAGTGGAGGGAATCGGGCCGATGCCAAAACTCGTGCAGGAATTTCTCCGGGTGCGAGGCTCTGCCGACCTACGCACGATCAACCTCGATCTAGTGCTCAACTTTGCGAACATGCACATCGACGACAGCCGATTCATCCGGTTTCTGAACGGTGTCGCGCACTTCGACGATTGGATTCACGGGGCGCTGTAGGCCGGCTGAACAGGGATGAAGCGGCCGACGCGGAGTGTCGGACCCGCCGGGCGGCGGCATCCGTCATCGGCCCGTGCCTGCATACCTATATTGTTCGAGTAGGTGTTTGACGCGGCGATTTGTTGTGGCCATTCCACACCACGGATTTTTCGACGTCGAACGAAACTGGACACTGAATCGTCATGATCTTTTTCAAAGCACGGGTTCTGCTCTGGCCTCTCTTGTTGCTCGCCGTGCTGGTTGTCGCGGGAATGGGGGCCTCTTTTGCATTCGGTGGACTGAACGCTCTCGCTCTCACCTCGATGTTCAGCAGCAGCTCGACCGAACGCGATTCGCAGGTGGTTCAGTCCGTGACGCGCGTGCAGGAAGTTGCCTTGCTCAGCCTGCACATCGAAGGTGTCTCGAAGCACGAAGGTAACGGGGAGATTTTCGGCGTGGCCGTGCCCGCCAGCGAGAAGACGACTCTGATCCAGTACGCCTTCGACGCAAAATTGGGCATCGATGGTTCACTGGTGAAGATCGAATCCACCGGCTCAAAATCGTTTCGCGTGAACATCCCTGAATTCATCGGCATGGGCTTTGACGATCCCGTGTTCGCAGACCCGCTCGAGAGCAACAACGCGCTGAGCTGGCTGACACCGGCGGCCGTTCAAACTCGCATGATCAACAACATTCTCAGCGAGGAGAACAAGCAGGAATACATCACGCTGAACGAGGCCGCGCTGCAGGCGCAGGCCGAGGCGTTCTACTCGGGGATCATCGAGAGCATCGACCCTGAGGTCAGTATTGAGTTTGAGTTCGCGAAGTAGATGACTGCTCGCCGAGTCCCAAGATCGTGAGGCCAGAGACGGTCATGCGGCGCTGGTTCGCGCCGACGCGGTCGAGAACTTCGCGATGTCTTGCACGCCATCGTGCTCGGCCGGAGCCCACCCGCACACGATGTGGCACGCCGCCATCACGGCTGCGCTCGACGCCGGCGCGACACTCCGCGACGCCCCAAATATTCGCCCGATACAGCGACCCACGAATGCGGAACCGGGGCGATTCGTGGGCGCGTGCTGGTGGCGGGCGCGGCGGCATCCGCTTTCGTGTTGCGACTCGGGCTTCTCAGCTCGCGGGCGGGTCGTTTGGCGGGCGGACAGCGTGCAGGTGCGACGGGCGACCCCGCGGGCTGCGGGCGGGCGGCTGCACCTCGGGGATCGGCGGCACCAGCGTGAGCGGCGCAGGGATGACCTCGGGCTCAACAAGCTCCTGCTCGCGCAGAATTCGCTTGATACCGGCCTCGGCCCGCTCCTTGTTGGCCTGCATGGACTTGACGTGGATGAGCCAGACCAGCTCGTTGCACCGCGGGTCGGCGCACTCGAAGCGCAGAACGGGGCCCCAGCGCGTCATGCGGCGGGGCTGCAAGCAGCGGTAGCACTGCGGCCGGCCCATGATGATGAGCAGTTCGGGGTGCATCATCTCGGCCCAGGTGGGATGAAACCGTTTGGTGCAGAAATCATTGGCGCAGGCCCACTCAAAGCCGTAACCGTGGGTGATCTCTTCGAGGGGCAGCTCGCACTCTTCGCAGGTGGGCGGGTCGCCCTTGCGTCGCTTGCGCTGTACTGGTTTGCCGAAATGAGCATCCGTCATGGGGTGAGGGTAGTGATACAAGGCGGGTTTGGGTAGGGGTTGCTTCGGGCGGGCTGACGTGCTTTTGGCTTTTTCTGGCTTTGGAGCGACGGATCACCCGGCACCCGGTCGCCGGATTCGCGGCGCCGCGCCGGCTCCCGTGAAAACGCTGCCGAGCGGCGTTCGACTCACGAGATATGCGAGCGACCACGACACCAGCAGAACAATCACGAACTGAAGAACCGAGGGTAAGTCCCCGGCAATTATGCTCAGCGCCAAAATGAACGCACTGTGCGTGAACACAACCGCGAGCCCGATCGTTGCGGCGCCGGTGACGAACCGGGCGGCGCGCGGGATGGTGGCGGCAAACATCCGTTCAAGCAGAAGCACGAGACCCGCAGAAATGGCACTGGCAACCACGACGCTGATCACGGGCGTGCCGAAGTCACCCTGCTTCATGTCTAACGGCTGCGCGAGGCCGGTCACGACGAGGGCGGCTGAGCCGGCCACAAGTGCGACGGCGACCCATTTTTTGAGCTTCGGGGCGATGCGGCGAAAAAGCATGCCAGCGAGAATGAAGATCATGGCCGGCACGGCGACGCCCAACGAGAAGGGGACGGCGGTCAGCGCATCGGGGGCGAGGTAGGCCACGGCCAGCCCGGCGTTGGCTATCGCCCAGGGCAGCCAGACGGGAAAGCGTTGCAGTGCGCGCAGCAGCAGGCAGGCACCGAAGAGCGCGGTGACGAACCAGAACGCGAAAAAAGGTGCGCCCATGTACGAGCCGCCGAGCAAGACGTTGCCCACGTGCAGAGTCTGCGCGTTTGCCCACAGGTAGGCGCCATAGACGGCGCCGATGAGCAGCAGCCACGCGCCGTAGGGCACGAGCAGGGTGCGTACCCGCTTGCCGAATTCGACGCCCAGCGACCGATCGTGGGCCCAGAGGTATCCGCTGAGAAAGAAGAACACGGGCACGTGCCAGGTGTACAGACCCATGCGGGCGAGGTCATTGCTTCTGTCCGACCAGACGTGCCCGGCGACGATGGCAACAATGCCGAGAACGCGCAGGCCATCGATGGCGGCCGAGCGTTTTCGGGTACTGCCCACGGGATGAAGCCTAGAACGCTCTGGCTCGGGCCGCTGAATATGTACGGTGTGCCGTGCTCGCACCTGCGCGGGTGTCGCGGCGTTGTGAGTGCGGGGCGTTCATAAGTGCGGAGCGTTCATAAGTGCGGATCGGGCAGCCGCGCCGCTACTGGCCGGAGATGGTGCGGGTGGCCCGGGGCCGGGTGCCCTCGATGAGCACGGCGTTCTTGCCATCAACGGACTCGGCCCAGGCCTGGGCGGCCTCGGGGCTGCGGCCGTGGCGCTCGTGCCGGTCGACCAGGCGGCGCAGGCGCTCGTTCTCGCTGGTCTCGCAGAACCAGGATTCGGTGAGCAGCGTGGAAATCTGCACCCACGGCTCGGAGTCGGCGAGCAGATAGTTGCCCTCGACCATCACCACCCGGGCGCTCGGCAGCACGGCGATCTCGGCGGCGATGCCCTCGTTAACGTTGCGGTTGAAGCTCGGCGCGTAGACGGTGTGGTCATCTTCGGTGAGCAGGCGGCGGAGCAGGGCCACGAACCCCCAGCCGTCGAAGGTGTCGATGGCTCCCTTGCGGTCGTGCCGGCCGAGGCGATCGAGGGTGGCGTTGGCCAGGTGAAAACCGTCCATGGGCAGGTGCACGGCGGTCTCGGTGCCGCCGAGCAGCTCGTTGATTTTGGCCGCCACGTTGATCGCGAGGGTGGTTTTACCCGCGCCGGGGCTGCCGGCGATTCCCACCAGGATGCGGCCCTGCTCAGGCATGAGATCGATGACGCGGCGGGCGAGGTTGGTGAGGTCTGCGGCCTCCGCAGACTGGGCTGATCGCGTTCGGTCGGCCGTGGGTTCTGGGTGGGTGAGTTGAGCGGATGCAGCGGGGCCGGGCGGGCGCACCGGGGCGGGCGGGGCATCCGCTTGCGTGGTTTGGGCAGCGGCGGGGTCATTGTTCGGCATGGGTCGACTCTAGGGCGCTGCCGAGGTAGCCGCGGTGCTTTTCGCCGATGTGCACGTAGCCGAGGCGGTCGCCCACTAGGTGCACCGGGACGCCGGTGTTTCGACACAAATCATGCGGCGTGTTGCATATTTACCGGCGATACGTGCGGGGCGGGCGGGGCATCCGCTCGCCCCACGGTCAGCCGAACAGAACCGCGGCCTCGTCGTAGCGGTTCTGCGGCACGGTTTTGAGCCGGCCGAGGGCTTGCTCGAAGCGCACCCGGGCTATCTCCGTACCCTTGAGCGCAACCATGGTGCCCCATGCCCCCTCGACCACCGAGTCGACGGCCGCCATGCCCAGCCGGGTGGCCAGCACTCGGTCGAAGGCGGACGGCACGCCGCCGCGCTGAATGTGACCGAGGATCGTGGCCCGGGTTTCGATGCCGGTGCGGGCTTCCAACTCGGGAGCCAGCAGGTCGGCGATCCCGCCAAGCCGGGGCCGGCCGTTAGTGTCGACCCCCCGCTCGGAGTGGGCGGAGTCCAGGTGATCAGGCACGAAGCCTTCGGCCACCACGACCAGCGGCGCGCGGCCCCGGGCATTGGCGTCTCTGACCCACTGGGTGATCTGCTCGATGCTGGTCTTCTGCTCGGGAATGAGAATGGCGTGGGCGCCGGCAGCCATGCCGGCGTGCAGCGCAATCCAGCCCACATGACGGCCCATCACCTCGGCGATGATGCAGCGATGGTGTGATTCGCCGGTGGTGCGCAGCCGGTCTATCGCCTCGGTGGCAATCTGCACGGCGGTGTCGAAGCCGAAAGTGTAGTCCGTGGCGTCGAGGTCGTTGTCTACGGTCTTGGGCACGCCGACGATGTTCAACCCGGCGTCGGTGAGACGCTTGGCCGCGGCCAGAGTTCCTTCACCGCCGATCGCGATGATCGCGTCAATGCCCAACCGCCGCATGTGCGCGCCAATGACCTCGGGGCCGCCGCCGTTGTCAAAGGGATTGGTGCGCGAGGTGCCGAGGATGGTGCCGCCCTGCTTGGCGATCCCGCGCACCAGGGTGCGGGGAATGTCGATGATGTCGCCTTCGACGACGCCGCGCCAGCCGTCGAGAAAACCCACGAATTCGTGACCGTGCACGGCGATACCTTTTAATACGGCACCGCGGATGACTGCGTTCAGCCCGGGGCAATCGCCACCGCTGGTGAGGATTCCAATTTTCATGTCTCGGCTCGAATCGTAGGGGACACGTCAGGCCCGGGGTGTGCCCGGGCCTGACGTGGCAGAGATCATGGGCTTAGGACGTGAAGATCACAAAGAACTTGCGGATTCGCTTCTGAATGTCCCAGGTGCCTTGCCAGCCAATGGGGAAGACGGCAGCGGTTCCGGCCTCCAGGGTGATCGGTGCTCCGCCGTCCTCGGTGACCACCATGCGGCCTTCCAATACGTGGATGGCCTCCCCACGCTCGAGGAACTCCCACCGGGACAGGCCGGGCCCGGCTTCCCAGATGCCCGACATGATGCGCGAGTCGTCGCTGACGTACGGAACGGACATGCGCACCGAGATGTCGTCACCGAGCACCTCGGCATACGGCTGGCCGAGGATGGATTCGTCGAGTTCCCCCGCGAAGAGCGCGGTGGGCTGGAAGGTTATGCTCATTTCAAATTACCTTTCTGATGCGGCTCGCCGACATGTTCGACGGGACGGGTGGTGGTGGCCGCGACTCGATGAGCCGCGGTTGAATTAGGCCAAGGCGGCCAGCACCGATATGGCTTCTTCGACGGCGTCGGACGAGGGGAACGACCGCCGTTTCACACCGGTCATTTCTTCCATGACGCGCACGACCTGGCAGCTGTAGCCGAACTCGTTGTCGTACCAGACGTAGAGCACCAGATGCGTCTCGTTGGCGATGGTGGCGAGGCCGTCGACGATGCCGGTGCGGCGTGACCCGACGAAATCGGTCGACACCACTTCGGGAGAGTCGGTGAAGTCGATCTGCTTGCGCAGATCTGAGTGGAGCGACATCTCACGCAGGTAGTTGTTGATCTCATCCTTGGTGGTGGAGTTCTGCAGGGTGAGGTTGAGAATGGCCAGGGACACGTCGGGGGTGGGCACCCGAATGGAACTTCCGGTGAGCTTGCCCAGCAATTCCGGAAGCGCCTTGGTCACGGCCTTGGCGGCGCCCGTCTCGGTGATGACCATGTTCAAGGCGGCGGAACGGCCGCGGCGGTCACCCTTGTGAAAGTTGTCGATTAGGTTCTGGTCATTGGTGAAGGAGTGCACAGTCTCCACGTGGCCGTGCACGACGCCGAACTTGTTGTTGATTGCTTGCAGCACCGGCGTGATGGCGTTGGTGGTGCACGACGCCGCCGAGACGATCTGGTCGGAGTCGTCGATGGTGCCATGGTTGATGCCGTACACGATATTCTTCAGGTTTCCCTCCCCCGGAGCGGTCAGCAGAACGCGGGAAACACCCTTGCTCTGCAGGTGCTGCGACAGGCCTTCGGCGTCACGCCAGCGGCCGGTGTTGTCCACGACGAGCGCGTTGTGGATGCCGTAGGCGGTGTAGTCGATCGTGGCGGGGTCGTTGGAGTAGATGACCTGAATCTGCACACCGTTGGCGGTGATGGTGTTGGCGGCCTCGTCGATGCGAATGGTGCCGTCGAAGGCACCGTGCACCGAGTCGCGGCGCAGCAGGCTGGCGCGCTTGGACAGGTCGTTGTCGGAGGAGCGCCGCACCACGATGGCGCGCAGGCGCAAGCCCTGGCCGCCGCCGACCTTCTCGACCAGCAGTCGGGCCAGAAGCCGACCGATGCGGCCGAAACCGTAGAGAACGACGTCGGTGCAGGCGCGGTCATGGGTGCCGCGCCTGCCCACGATTTCGGCGAGCTCGGTGCGCAGAAATTCGTCCAGCGTGGTGCGGTCGCCCTTTTCCCTGAACTTTTGGCTCAGCAGGGCAATGTCGATCGCCGCCGAACCGAGCTTCAGCCGCGCCATCGCGTTCAGCAGCAGAGTGGTCTGCTTGAGGTGCAGCTCGTGCGCACTGACTCGGCGCGCGAAACGGTGGGCCTTGAGGATGTCGATGGCCGACTTACCGATCAGACTACGGCCGTGGATGCTGGTCACCACGTTGCTCTCGCGGTACAGCCGACCGATTACGGGAATCATCGCCTCGGCGAGAGACTCCCTGACCATCCACGCATCAAGACAAGAATCTGAAGTTTGTAACATCGGACTGCCTTTCCAATACAGGGTCGGGTTGTTGCGTGCTGTCCTCCGGGAGGCCTGACACCTATCGTGGTGCCCGGGGCGGGTAGGGGAAACGCTGATCGGGACGGTTGAAACCACTCGTTTGGGTAGTCGGCCCTGGCTAGTGGGTGTCTACCGCATCGACTTCGCTCTTGTCCTCACCCCAAAGGGTGTGAAAGCTGCCTGCGGCGTCGACTCGGCCGTAGGTGTGCGCACCGAACAAATCGCGCTGGCCCTGGATCAGCGCGGCCGGCAGGCGCTTGCGGCGCAGGCCGTCGTAATAGGCCAACGAGGAGGAGAACACCGGCACGGGAATGCCGAGCTGCACTGCGGTCGAGACGACCCGGCGCCAGGCAGGAAGCACGTCGGCGATCGCCGTGGTGAAGGCCGGGGCGAACAGCAGGTTGGCGGGCTTCTCGTCGGCGGCGTAGGCCTTGGTGATTTCCTTGAGCAGGTCGGCGCGAATGATGCAGCCGCCGCGCCACAGCGACGCGATCTCGTCGAGCTTCAGGTTCCAGCCGTACTCGGTGGCGGCCGAGGTAAGCATGTCGAGGCCCTGGGCGTAGGAGATGAGCTTGGAGGCGTAGAGCGCCTGGCGCACGTCTTCGACGAAGGTGGCGGGAACCTCGATGTCGGCTTCGGCACCGACGAGCAGCTCCTGGGCCAGTTTGCGCTGGTCCGTCTGCGAGGACAGCGCCCGGGCGAAGACCGACTCGGCGATGCCCGATGTCGGGGAGCCCAGCTCGAGCGCCGAGATGACGGTCCAGCGGCCGGTGCCCTTCTGCCCGGCGGCATCCACGACCACGTCGACGAACGGCTTGCCGGTATTCGCATCGACATGGCCGAGCACTTCGGCAGAGATTTCGATGAGGAACGAGGCCAGGTCTGTGGTGTTCCACTCGGCGAAGATCCTGGCCTGCTCGGCCGGTTCGATGCCGGCTCCCGAGCGCAGCAGGTCGAAGGCTTCGCCGATGACCTGCATGTCGGCGTATTCGATGCCGTTGTGCACCATCTTCACGAAGTGGCCGGCGCCGTCGGTGCCGATCCAGGCGCAGCAGGGCTGGCCGTCAACGCGGGCGGCGATCTTCTCAAGCAGCGGACCGAGCGCCGCGTAGGATTCCTTCGAACCGCCGGGCATGATCGACGGTCCGTTGAGGGCACCCTCCTCACCGCCGGAGACGCCGATGCCGACGAAGTGCAGGTTCTGCTTGGCGAGCGCGGCCTCACGGCGGCGGGTGTCTTCGTAGTGCGAGTTGCCGGCGTCGATGATGATGTCGCCCGGTTCGAGCAGCGGTTCAAGCTGCTCAATCACCGAGTCGACCGGCTGGCCGGCCTTGACCATGATGAGCACGCGGCGCGGCTTCTGCAACGAGTCGACGAGCTCCTGCAGCGTCTCCGTGCGAATGAAGTCGCCGTCCTGGCCGTGGCGGGCGAGCAGGGCGTCGGTTTTTTCAACCGACCGGTTGTGCAGGGCAACGGTGAAGCCGTTCCGGGCCAGGTTGCGGGCAAGGTTGGCCCCCATCACCGCAAGGCCGGTGACACCGATGTGTGCTGACATCAAAAAACTCCCAATTATTGTCGGTGGTACAGGGGCTTTCAGGCGCGCGGGCGTCTGGGGCCCGGTAGAAGAAGGTGACGCGCCGAGCTATTCGGCCGTGTCGCCAATGGTTTCGTAGCTGGCGATCTGGCCGATGCGCCGCTCGTGGCGCTCAGCGTTGCTGAACGGTTCGGCCAGGAACGCCTCGATCAGCGCGGTGGCCTCCTCGACGGTGTGTTGACGGCCACCCACGGCCACCACATTGGCGTCGTTGTGTTCGCGGGCCAGTTTGGCCGTGTCGAGGTTCCAGGCCAGAGCCGCGCGCACCCCAGCGACCTTGTTCGCGGCGATCTGCTCACCGTTGCCCGAGCCGCCGAGCACGATTCCGAGGGCGTCCACTCCCCTGGCCTGGTCGGCCACGACCGCTGCCGCGGCGTTGATGCAGAATTCGGGGTAGTCGTCGTCGGCGTCGTACGATGTCGGCCCGTGGTCGATCATCTCGTAGCCGCTGGCTGACAGCACACCGATGAGGTGGGAGCTGAGCTCCAGGCCGGCGTGGTCGGTGGCGATGTGAACGCGCATAGGTGATCCTTCAATCTGTGGTTGGGGTGCGGCTCTGGCAAGGCTGGCGGGAAACGGCAAACCGTCTCAGCGCACTGGTGCGTACCCGAAGGCGAGTTGGCCGTTCGCGCGCAGCGACTCGATGGCGTCAGCGGGCGACGGCTTGCCGTAGACGGCCGACCCGGCCACGAACACGTTGGCTCCGGCCTCTGCCGCCCGCAGGATGGTGTCCTCCGTGATGCCGCCGTCGACCTGGATGGCCACGTTGACGCCGGAACCGTCGACCGCCGCGCGGGCACGGCGAATCTTGGGCAACATGATGTCCAGAAACTCCTGGCCGCCGAAGCCCGGCTCCACCGTCATGATCAACAGCATGTCGATTTCGGAGAGCAGATCCAGGTACGGCTCCACCGGGGTGGCCGGGCGCAGCGCCAGGCCGGCTTTGGCTCCGCGTGCGCGGAGCTCGCGAGCCAGCTTGACCGGGGCGTTGGACGCCTCGACGTGGAACGTCACCGAGCTCATGCCAGCGTCGGCGAACTGGGGTGCCCAGCGGTCGACATCCGAAATCATCAGGTGCACGTCGAGCGGAACGGGACTGACCTTCTGCAACCGCTGCACGACGGGCAGGCCGATCGTCAGGTTCGGCACGAAATGGTTGTCCATGACGTCCACGTGCACGGCATCGGCGTTGCTGATGCGCGCCAGCTCGGCTTCGAGGTTGACGAAGTCGGCGGAGAGGATGCTGGGGTTGATGCAACACTGCAGGTGGGACTGGGACATGATTTCTGCCTTTCGATGTCGGTCAGGGCTCAACGTGCGTGAGGCTCAGTGCGTGAGGCTCAGTGGGTGAGGACTGCGCGTGCGGCGGCGAGCGCGTCGTCGACGTCGGTGAGGAGTTCCTGCCAGCTGGTCACGAATTTGTCGAGCCCCTCCGTTTCGAGCAGGGCGACGACCTCGTTGTAAGAAATGCCGACGCGCTTGAGCGCGGCCAGGGTGACGCTGGCCTGGGTGTAGCTGCCGGTGATCGTGTCGCCGGTCACGACGCCGTGGTCGAAGGTGGCATCGAGGGTCTTTTCGGGCATGGTGTTCACGACGCCGGGAGCCACGAGCTCGGTGACGTAGAGCGTGTCGGGGTAGGCCGGGTCTTTGACACCGGTGGATGCCCACAACGGCCGCTGCGCGAGCGCGCCGACGGCGGCCAATGCGGTCCAGCGCTCGGTGGCGAAGAGCTCTTCGTAGACCTGGTAGGCGAGTCGGGCATTGGCGACACCGGCCTGGCCCTTGAGCGCCTTGGCTTCAGCGGTGCCGATGACGTCGAGGCGCTTGTCGATTTCTGAGTCAACGCGGGAGATGAAGAAGGAAGCGACGGAGTGGATGGTGGAGAGGTCGTGGCCGTTTTGCCTGGCCTGCTCGAGCCCCAGCTGGAAGGCGTTGATGACGGAGCGGTAACGCTCTAGGGAGAAGATGAGGGTCACATTGACACTGATGCCGGCGGCGAGGGTGGCCGTGATGGCCGGAAGACCCTCGGGCGTCGCCGGAATCTTGATGTGCACGTTGTGCTTGCCGACCTTCTTATAGAGCTTTCGGGCCTCGGCGATCGTGCCGTCGGTGTCCCAGGCGAGGCGGGGGTCGACCTCGATGGAAACCCGGCCGTCGACGCCGTTGCTGGCAAGGAAGATGGGCGCGAAGAGGTCGCAGGCGTCGGCGACGTCGGTCGTGGTGATCTCGAAGATGGTCTCATCGAGGCTGGCGCCCTGTGCGGCCAGCTCGGCGATCGTTGCGTCATAGTCGGTGCCTGAGGTGATCGCGGCCTGGAAGATGGACGGGTTGGTGGTGACGCCCACGACGTTCTTCTCATCGATGAGCTTCTGCAGGCTGCCACTGGCGAGCCGTTCGCGGGAGAGGTCGTCGAGCCAAATGGACACACCGGCGTCGGACAGTCGGGCAGTGGGGGTGGGGGTAGTCATCTTCTGCTTCTTCCTTGAAAAAAATGATGGACGGTGGAGAGCTGGCGGCCGGCGTCGCGGAACGCACCTGGGGCGGTTCTGCGACGCCGGTCATGGTGCTGCGGTGTGGTTAGTTACCGGCTACAGCGAGGGAGTCCTTCGCGGCGGCTGCGATTGCTGCCGAGGTGATTCCGAACTCTTGGAACAGGCGCTTGTAGTCTGCCGACGCGCCGTAGTGCTCGAGGCTGATGGAACGACCGGCGTCGCCGACGAATTCCTTCCAGCCCAGGGCCAACCCGGCCTCGACCGAAACGCGGGCCTTGATAGCGGCGGGGAGTACGGATTCGCGGTAGGCGGCATCCTGCTTGTTGAACCATTCCACACACGGCATCGAGATGACGCGGGCGGCGATGCCTTCGGCCTGGAGCGCTTCGCGGGCCTCAACGGCCAGCTGCACCTCGGAACCGGTTGCGATCAGCAGCACCTGCGCCGGCACGGTCGCGCCGTTCTTGGATGCCTCGGCCAGGACGTAGCCACCCCGGGCGACGCCGGCGGCGGAACCGAAGGTGTCGCCCTCAGCAACGCCGGCGCCGCGAGCGTAGGTCGGGATGTTCTGCCGGGTCAGCACGATGCCGGCCGGATTGTCGTGGTTCTGTAGCATCGTTTTCCACGCCACGGGAACCTCGTTGGCGTCGCCGGGACGAACAACGTCGAGGCCCGGGATGGCACGAAGGGTCGAGATCTGTTCTACCGGCTGGTGGGTGGGTCCATCTTCGCCCAGGCCGATGGAGTCGTGCGACCAGACATAGATGGACGGAACACCCATGAGGGCCGAGAGGCGGATGGCCGGGCGCTGGTAGTCACTGAAGATCAGGAACGTTCCGGAGAATGCGCGAGTACGACCGTGCAGCGAGATGCCGTTCACGATCGACGCGGCGGCGTGCTCGCGAATGCCGAAGTGCAGCACCCGTCCGTAGGGGTTGCCCTTCCACGATTCGGTGGAGCGCGACGCCGGGATGAACGACGCGTTTCCTTCGATGGTGGTGTTATTGGATTCGGCGAGGTCGGCTGAACCGCCCCACAGCTCGGGCATCACCGGGCCGAGTGCACTCAGCACCTTGCCCGACGCGGCGCGGGTGGAGAGGTCTTTACCGGCTTCGAACACCGGAAGGGCGGCATCGACGCCGGTCGGAAGCTTCTTGGCTTCGATGCGCTCCAGCAGGGCGGCGCCCTCGGGGTTACCCGTCTGCCACGCTTCGAACGAGGTCTGCCAGTCGCTGTGCGCGGCGGCACCGCGGCCGACGACGGCGCGGGCGTGGGCCAGAACGTCGGCATCCACTTCGAAGGACTTGGCCGGATCAAAGCCCAGAACCTCCTTGAGCCCGGCGACCTCGTCGGCGCCGAGGGCGGAACCGTGGATCTTGCCGGAGTTCTGCTTCTTCGGCGACGGAAAGCCGATGATGGTGCGCAGCGAAATGATGGAGGGCTTGGAGGTCTCGGCCTTGGCAGCCAGCAGCGCAGTGTAGAGCTCCTGCACGTCTTCTATGTACTCGCCGGTCTCGGTCCAGTCCACCCGCTGCACGTGCCAACCGTAGGCTTCGTACCGCTTCAGCACGTCTTCGGTGAAGGAGATGTCGGTGTCGTCCTCGATGGAGATGTGGTTCTCGTCGTAGATGACCACAAGATTGCCCAGCTCCTGGTGCCCGGCGAGGGAGGATGCCTCGGAGGTCACGCCTTCCTGCAGGTCGCCATCGGACGCGATGACCCAGATGGTGTGGTCGAACGGGGACGTGCCCGCGGCGGCATCGGCGTCGAACAGGCCGCGCATGCGGCGCTGGGAGTAGGCGAAGCCCACCGACGATGCGAGTCCCTGGCCGAGCGGGCCCGTGGTGATCTCCACACCGGCGGTGTGCTTGTACTCCGGGTGGCCCGGAGTCAGCGAACCCCAGGTGCGGAGCTCCTGCAGGTCTTTGAGCTCCAGGCCGTAGCCGGAGAGGAACAACTGGATGTAGAGGGTCAGCGAGGAGTGGCCGGGTGACAGGATGAAGCGGTCACGTCCCAACCAGTCCGGGTTCTTCGGGTCGTGGCGCATGAGCTTCTGGAAGAGCAGGTACGCGGCCGGCGCCAGGCTCATGGCCGTACCGGGGTGGCCGTTGCCGACCTTCTCGACGGCGTCAGCGGCGAGAACACGGATCGTGTCGACGGCGCGCTGATCGTGGGCTGTCCAGTTGAGTATCGCTGAGTGCGTCGTTGCCTCTGGACCTGTAGCGCTGGTAAGCGTCACATTTGCTGTCGGATTCACGGTTGGTCCCCTTGATTCGGTCGGCCGGTAGCGGCCGCATGGATGGTCTGTGGTTGATGTCCATCTTCATCAAACGAACGGGTAGGGGTAACACTGTTTTTTGACGGTTCTGACTACCCTTTTGGACTGGTCGGGCGTGTGGTTCGCCGGCGGTAGGATAACCGCATGAGCATCGTCGCTGATCACCCCCTGAAGGATTCCCTCACTGGTCTTCCGGACCTGCCGTGGCCGCTGTTGCAGGCCATCGCGGCAGTAGCGGATGCATCCCTGGGGCAGATCGCCGAGCGGCTCCGCGACGCGACACTCCCTTATATAGGGAGCAGTGCGCTGATCATCTTCACCGAGGACTGCACGGGCCGACCGCAGAAGAAAGCGGGCGCGGAGGAAATTATCTCACGCGTCTCGATCACCGAGCTCGAGGCGCTTCGCGCTGTCGTATCAGACGAGACGCCCTGGTTCGGCGAAGCCGACCTCGCCGGGCGCAATCGCCCCGTGCTCGCCGTGAAGTACTCCCCCAGCAATGCGATCCTCGTGATCACCGACCCCAAGCCGACCAGCCCCGAACCCGACGCCGGGTTGACCGTGGTGGAGTATCTCTGGCGGCTCACTGCCCGGCGCATCCAGGAACGGGTGACGGATGCGCCGCCCTCGTACCTGCTGGAATCGCGCGCCGCATCGGCTGAACGCGTGCGGGTGACGGCCGAACTGACCGATCTGCACTCGACGACGCTCGAAATTCTGCTGGCCGCGCTGCGGGCATCCGCTTTGGACAACGCAGCGGCCCGCTCCACCGTGACCGGCCTCGCCGCCAAAGCCCTGGTCGAACTGCGCACCCTCAGCGACCGCACGACGGACTCGGTGAAAGAGCCCGTCGCCCGGGCGTTCGAACGCCTCAGGGACGATTTGCGCCCGCTCACCCGTTTCAGCGGTATCGAGGTTGAATTCATCGAACCGCCGCTGAACGGACGCGCCCTGCCCGGCGAAGTCGCCCACGCCGCCCGCGCTGTCGTGCGCGGACTCGTGCTGGCCATGATGGAGCAGCCCCACGTCAGCCGGGTACGCACCCAGTGGGACTGCGACGGTGAAAACCTGCTGATAAACGTGCGTGACGACGGCCGCGGCTCGCTCGACGCCGACGCGCCGAGCATCGCCCGGCTCGACCGTCGGGTGCAGGCACTCAACGGTCAGCTGCGCATGGATGTCATGCCGGGCTGGGGTGCTGACATTTTCGTGTCGCTGCCGCTGGACCTTCCGGCGCGCCCCGCCGAGGATGTCGCCGGTTGGAACCTGGCCGCCCGGGAGCTCGAGGTGCTTCAGCACCTGGCCGCCGGAGAACGCAACCGTCTCATCGCCTCAACGCTCGGCATCAGCGAGAACACGGTCAAGTTCCACGTGCGCAACCTGTTCAGAAAGCTCGATGTGGGCTCCCGCACCGAGGCCATCGCGCTGGCCCACCGCCACGGACTTCGCTGACCGCCACCCGTAACGGATGCTGCCTGCCGCAGCTGCGAGGCGGAACGAATAAGGGAGTGTCTCGGAAAGGTTTTTCCGAGACACTCCCTTTGTGCGGTCTACTCGATCACCGAATCGGGTCCGGAACCAACTCCGAATCTGGCGATGCATCGAGATCCACCACGCGAGCGTTGGCTGCTGCTCGTGCTGCTGCCTTCTGGTGTTTACTCGATTCGTGCTGGGAGTAGAACCAGATGGGGATGTAGAGCGACAACACGATGAAGCCGACCCAGGTTGAGCCCCAACCGATTTCCAGGCTGTTCAGGTAGATCACACCCACGAGGCACAGGGGCAGGTTGAACAGGCCGAAGAGCATGGCGACATGTTGCCAGCCCTTGGGCGCCTTGAAGGGGCGTTCCAGGTTGGCGAAGGAGGGGTGCTTTTTGGCCTTCACGTAGGCGAACAGGCTGATTCCGTTGGCAAAGGTGTAGCCGATCGCAGCGGCCGCGAGAATCGCCGCCATTGATCCGACGGAGATCAGCACCATGTTGAACGCAGCGGTGACGAGCAACGCAATGAACGGGGTGCCGTGGCGATTGGTTTTGCCGAAGAACTTGGGCAGGTTGCCTTCCGTTGCCATGGAGTGCATGGCGCGGGACGACCCGAGGAAGGCGGTTTGAATGATCAGGACCATCGCGATGATCAACATGATGATGGTAAGCACGGAACCGGATTCACCGAAGATGGCCTGGGCAACGGGGATCAGTGGCGACAGCGGCTCGGCGACGGCACCGTCAACACCGAGCACACCGATGACGGCGGTCTGCACCAGCACATACGAGAGAAAGCAGATGAGGCCGACGGCCAGCAACGCCTTGGGCACATCCTTGGAGGGGTTCTTGTATTCGGGGCCGTAGATGGCGGCTGTCTCCCAGCCACAGGCGCTCCACTGTGCGATGGCGAAGATGCCGAGGAGGATCAGAACGTGGTTCATGTCCCAGGACCAGTCGGCCGGCAGCCAGTTGCCGGTGATGTTGGCCAGATCCACGTGTCCGGTGGCGAACGGTGCCACGGTCAGGATGATCAGCGGGATCAGGGAGAGGGCGCCCAGGATATAACCGAGGATGGCGCCGTCCTTGAGGCCGAACCAGTTCACCACGGACAACAGGGTGAAGATCACCAGGCCCGAGAGCAACGACAGTTGGTATTCGGTGAAGGTCTCAGCCAGGATCGGAAACAGCCCGTGCAGGTAGCCGCCGATCAGGATGGCGAAGATGGCCAGCACCGGGTTCCAGGCGAACCAGTAGCTCCAGGCGCTGAAGCCGCCGATCAGCTTTCCCTTGTCGTACTTGCCGGTGAAGTTCTCGGTGCGAAAGATGTGCTGCGCGAATCCGGGAAGACCAGAGGCCTTGGGAAAGGTGGTGGCCATCTCGGCGTACGCGGCGTTCTGCATAAAGCCCTGGATGACCGACAGCCCCCAGATAAGGATTGCTGCTGCCGATGTCCACATCGGAAGGTAGCCCAGGGAGGGCAGAATCAACAAGGGCACCCCCAGCGCGATGGCCATCCCCTGCTTCCAGTCGATCGATCGTTTCAGATGGTCGACTTCATCCGAACGGTGTTCACTCATGACAATCTCCCTTAAATATCAATAGGTCTCTGATTTTTTAGCGACGTACGGTATTTCTGGACTATCTAAAATGGCCGTGAAAGTGCAACGCTCGGGCCAGTAGGGTCGGCCTAGCGGTGGACTAGCGAAGAGTTCAGGGTTCGACGTGCTCGGTTAGAGTTCGAAGTACCTGAACGAGTGCGACTCCAAACCCTGAGGGTTGGGACCGTAAATGGTGAACATGCGCGCGTAAACCGGCGCCCAGTAGCGACCGGTTCGGCCGGGATTCACGCGGGCCGAGTCACCCGGTTTGAGCACGACGGTTGTGCCGTCGGTCTCAATGTGGAGTTCACCTTCCAACAGAAAGTTCGTCTCGGTGTGCGGGTGAAAGTCTTCCCAGCCACAGGCGTCCAGCTCCCATTCCGAGAGGATGACGTCGTCCCAGGCACCGATTGGGTCGGCGTTGATGAACCGGCAGCGCAGGCGGGGCCATTCGTCCTTCATCGGCTTCATGGGCTTTGCCGGCCAGGAATCAAGCACGTCCAGCATCGACTGCGTGGGGGGCACAGGGGTAGTTGGCGCCATTGTCGGTTACCCTTTCTTCAGTGGAAAAGCTGCTGGAGGCATGCGGGAAAAATCTCAATCCGAGGGCATCATCGCGTCGTGGGCCACTTTGCTTTCACGACACTGACATGAACAAAAGTTCAAGTCAATGGTCCAAGTTGGCGAAAAGGGACATTTGTGGTACTCAAACGAATAGTCTTTCGGAATCGTCTCTTCAACCGGAGGCGGGAGAAACCGGAGCGTGGGCCATGCGGGTACCTGCAGTCGAACGGAAAAGTCAGCTCATTGCAGCCACGGTAGAACTGATGAGACGTGAAGGCGTTCAGTCGGTGACGATGAGGGCCATTGCCAAGGAGGCCAACGCCCCGCTGGCCACCGCACACTATTGCTTCAGCAACAAGGACGAGCTCATGGACGCGGCCGCCGAGGCCTGGTTGCGCAACCTAAACCGCTTTGCCAGCGACGTCCCGGTGCACCTCGGGCTTCGCCGGGCCGTGGAACAGGTCGCTGAGGGCTACTGGCGCTCGCTCGAGGAAGAGCCGGCCAGCCTGCTCGCCGAGATCGAGCTCATCATGTGGGCCACCCGCAACGCCGACTCCAGCCCGTTGGCCGCGAAAATCTATCCCGCCTACGAGGTGGAGCTGGGAACGATGCTGACCGCCGTCGCCGACAGCAGCGATGATCGGTGCGTCATGAGCATTCCCGACCTGGTGCGGTGTTTTCTCATGATTTTCGACGGCGCTGCGATGCAATATATGACCGATCCTGACGCCGCCGATCACCGCGGACTGTTCTTACTGATGGTTGATGCCCTGTTGGTCAAAGCCGGCCTGTGAGGCCGGGCGGTGATTCAACAACTTTGAGTTGAACTATTGACTTGAACAGTTGTTCATGTGAAAGTATCTCCAACGAAGATTGGTGACGTGCATTTCACCGGTGGAGCTCGGAGCAGAGTTCTACCGGCATTCCAGAAAGTAGGGAATGTTCAGTCACCAACCCTTCGTCCCGGAGCCCCTGGCCGGGTTCTCGCTCGATTTCGAGCGCAGTGTCATAGTCCCAAAAAGATGGCCTAATCCGGCCCATCTTCGCAAACACTAGTCACAGGAGACACNTTGGGCACCCTCACCAAGGCCGGCGCCATCTACAAAGTCGAAGGCGGCTACCTCGACCTTCCGCCGATGAACGAACCCGGCTGCGACGCCGCCATCGGCGACTCCCTCTCCAACCCCGAAGGCTCGGTCATGAGCGCCGGATTCTTCGAACTCAAGGCCTCCGCACCCCTCGTCTACACCTACACCTACGACGAGATGAAGGTCGTCATCAAGGGCGAATTCATCCTCACCGACCAGACCACCGGCGAAGTCACCCACGCCACCGAACGCGACGTACTCTTCTTCCCCAAGGGCACCACCGTCAAGTTCGAAACCCCCGACTACGCCCTCGGATTCTTCGCCGGCGACCGCACCTTCGCACCCTAAACCCGCCGCGCGGAGCATCCGCCCTGTCACAGCCACGGATGCGATTCACGTGCTTGATTCACCCCTTGGCGCCCGTGCCCAGCACCGCTGACCCATTCTGCGGTCGGCAGTGCTGGGACTGACGCCTCGGCCATCCGCTGGTCGAACCCGCGCCCTGGCTCAGACACAGACACAGAACACAGCACCACCCGCTACCGCAGTGCGGCATCACGAGGTCGCTTGCGTCATACGTAGCGCCACTCAGGCGTCGCACCAGCGACCCAGCTATCCATTGGATTAGGAGAACAGCATGACACTGCGAGTTGGAATCATTGGTGCGGGCCCCAGCGGGATGGCACAACTGCGAGCATTCGAATCGGCCCGCCAGAAGGGCGCCGAAATTCCCGAGATCACCTGCTTCGAGAAGCAGGACGACTGGGGCGGACAGTGGAACAGCAGTTGGCGCATCGGCCTGGACGCCCATGGCGAGCCGGTGCACACGAGCATGTACCGCCACCTGTGGTCCAACGGGCCCAAGGAGTGCCTGGAGTTCTCGGATTACTCCTTTGACGAGCACTTCGGCCGCGCCATCTCGTCCTTTCCGTCTCGCGAGGTTCTGTTCGACTACATCAAGGGTCGCGTCGAGAAGTCCGACGTGCGCAAGTACGTTCGCTTCAACACCGTCGCCCGCCACACCACCTACAACGAGGAGACGCAGGAGTTCACCCTCACGGTTGAGGACCTCAAGACCAACCTCACCGAGACCCACGTGTTCGACAAGCTCGTCGTGTCGACCGGCCACTTCTCGGTACCGTCGGTTCCCGAGTTCACGGGCATCAAGTCCTTCCCCGGCGAAGTGCTGCACGCCCACGACTTTCGCGGGGCCGAGCGCTTCTACGGCAAGAAACTGCTCATGATCGGCAGCAGCTATTCCGCTGAGGACATCGGCATGCAGGCCCACAAGATGGGTGCCGCATCGATCACGTTCAGCTACCGTTCGACGCCGATGGGCTACGAGTGGCCGGAAAACTGTGTGGAGCGCCCGCTCGCCACTCACTTTGACGGCCGCACCGCGTATTTCAGTGACGGCACTCACGATGACTTCGACGCCGTCGTCCTCTGCACCGGGTACCAGCACAAGTACCCTTTTCTGCCGAGCGAGCTGTCGCTGAAGTCGGCGAACGTGCTGTATCCGGCCAACCTATATAAAGGAGTGGTGTGGCAGCAGAACACCAACCTGTTCTACCTGGGCGCGCAGGACCAGTACTACACGTTCAACATGTTCGACGCGCAGGCGTGGTACGCCCGCGACGTCATGACCGGAGTGATCGCCCTGCCGTCAATCGCGGAGCGCGAGGCGAACATCCAGCTCTGGATTGAACGCCTGGCCGCGCTACCCGACCACAACGCTGAGGCCGACTTTCAGACGGACTACCTGCGGGAGCTCATTGCCGCCACGGACTACCCGCCCTTCGACCTTGACGCTGTGTCCCAGTTGTTCAAGGACTGGATGCACCACAAGGAAACAGACATCCTGGGCTACCGGGACATGCTGCATCGATCCGTTGTCACCGGCACCATGGCCGTCAAGCACCACACCCGCTGGCTTAACGCCATGGATGACTCCATGGCCCGGTATTTGAACGGCCCGTCCCAGGAAGTGGACACGAGTACGGCTGACGTTGTCGACGACATCCTGGCCGCTAGATAGCTTTCAACACTCCCCCACCGACCAATGGCCGTACTCACACGATGAGTACGGCCATTGGTCGGCGCGGGCAGCGGATGCCGCGAGCGCGCGTTCTGCCCGGCCCGGCCGCGGTACAGGTACAGGTGCAGGCGCAGGTGCAGGCGCTACTGAGAAATCTTCGCGAGCGTTTCTCGTTCCGCCGCGATGGTGGTGTTGTCGCCGTGGCCGGTGCGCACCACCGTGTCGGCTGGCAGGGTCAACAGGCGTTCGCGAATCGAGGCCAGGATGGTGGGGTAATCGCTGTAGGACCGCCCCGTTGCACCCGGGCCGCCGTGGAACAGCGTGTCCCCGGTGAAGACCGTCTTTACACTCTCGAGATAGAAGCAGGTTGAGCCCGGCGAGTGTCCCGGCGTGTGGATAGCACGCAGCGTGGCCCCACCGACCTCGAACAGGTCGCCGTCGACGTGCTGCCGGTCAGGCTGTATGTCGGGGTACACCTGATCCCAGAGAATCAGGTCCTCTGAGTTCAGGTAGATGGCGGCGCCCACCGCCTGCGCGACTTGCCGCGCCGCGCCGATGTGGTCGTTGTGTGCGTGGGTGAGCAAAATGGCGAGCACTTTGCGGCCCCGCACCTGGTGAATGATCGCCGCAGCATCGTGCGGGGAGTCGATGATCACGCATTCCTCGTCGTTGCCGACGATCCAGACGTTGTTGTCGACCTCCCACGTGCCGCCGTCGAGCGAAAAAGTTCCCGAGGTGACCAGGTTTTCAATCGTGACGGCCATTAGAGTTCCACGACCGAACGGAGGACCGTGCCCTCGTGCATCTTCACGAAGGCGTCTTCCACCTGGTCGATCGTGATGCGCTCGGAGACGAAGGCGTCGAGGTTGAGATTGCCCTGCTTGTAGTGTGCAACGAGCATGGGAAAGTCACGGGAGGGCAGGCAGTCGCCGTACCACGAGGATTTCAGGGACCCACCGCGGCCGAAGACGTCCAGCAGCGGCAATTCGATCTTCATGTCCGGTGCGGGAACACCCACCAGAACCACCCGGCCGGCCAGGTCACGGGCGTAAAACGCCTGCCGATACGTTTCGGGGCGACCGACAGCGTCGATCACGACATCCGCTCCGTTGCCGTTGGTCAGGGCGCGAATCGCGTCGACGGCGTCGTGCTCCGTCGAGTTGACCCCGTGGGTGGCGCCGAGTGACTTTGCCATCGCGATCTTGTTGTCGTCGATGTCGACCGCGATGATGGTCGTGGCGCCGGCGAGCTTCGCGCCGGCAATCGCGGCGATTCCCACGCCGCCGCAGCCGATCACGGCAACGGACTCGCCCGGCTTCACCTCACCGGTGTTGATCGCGGCGCCGATGCCGGCCATCACGCCGCAGCCGAGCAATCCGACAGCGGCGGCATCCGCTTCGGGATCGACTTTGGTGCACTGACCGGCCGCTACCAGGGTCTTCTCGGCAAAGGCACCGATCCCGAGCGCGGGCGATAGCTCGGTTCCGTCCTCGAGCGTCATTTTCTGCGTTGCGGTGTGAGTGTTGAAGCAGTACTGCGGCTGGCCCTTGGCGCAGGCGCGGCACTGCCCGCAGACGGCGCGCCAGTTGAGAATGACCCGGTCGCCCGGTGCCACCTGGGTGACGTCGGGGCCCACGGCATTGACCACACCGGTGGCCTCATGGCCGAGCAGGTACGGGAAGTCATCACCAATGCCGCCCTGTTTGTAGTGCAGGTCGGTGTGGCAGACACCGCAGGTGATGATGTCCACCAGCGCCTCACCGGGGCCGGGGTCCGGCACCAGGATGGTCACCAGGGACACCGGGACGTTCTTTTCCCTGGCGATGACTGCTCGTACTCTATGGACCATGTTTTGGGGTTCCTTCCTAGAATCCGGTGAGTGGGGGCACCAGCGCCAATCTAGCTGACGCGTTGGTGTTCCCCCGTCATCGGCCCTGGCGGTTCCGCTATACGGCGATCAGTGCGGAACGGTCGTGTTCCTTTTGTCTGTCGGTCGACCTGATTTGGCTTGCCTGATACACCGTGGAGGTGCCCAGGCTGCGAACCGTTTCGCCGAAGACTTCGTCGGGATCCAGGCGCCGCAGTTCCTCGGCCAGGCACAGCCGCAGGGTGCGGCGCGGCAGCGAGATCCGCTGCGCGGGCTGTCCGGGTTGGGTGAGTTCAGCCACCGTCTGCCCGGGCCGAGTCAGTAGAACATCTCCGGTAGCCCGGCTGAGCCGCACGCTGCGCATGCCCATTCCGGGCCGCGCGGCCACCAGCGTGACCGGAACCTTCAGGGCCCGCTCGAGCCAGGCCGCGAGCAGCAGGGTACTGGGGGAATCGGGAGCGCCTGCCACGGTGACGGCCGTGACGGGAGAGGAATCGACCTGGTCCAGCACGGCGGCCAGCTGGATCCGCCAGGTGGTGAGGCGGGTCCAGGCCAGGTCGGTGTCCCCGGCCCGGTAGGTCATCCGGATGTTTTCCAGCGCCTGCTGTGGATCTTTTTCGTTGGCTGAGTCGGTGATCCGGCGGTGCGCCATCCGTCCGATGGACGTCGCCCCTGCATTCCGGGGCGCGCCGTATGGCCACCAGGCCACAATGGGTGCGTCCGGAAGGAGGAGAGCAGACACCAAGGATTCGTTTTCTCCGGAGAGTTCACCCGAGCCACGGAGCACGATCACTTCGGACGCGCCGGCGTCGCCGCCCACGCGGATCTGGGCGTCGAGACGGGTGGGTGCCGAGGCGCCGGCATCCGCTAAAACGATGATCCGGCAGGGGTGTTCCCGGCTGGCGTCGTTGGCCGCTTCGATCGCCTCTTCTTCAAAGCCGGACCTGGTCACGACGACCAGGGTGAGCACTCGTCCCAGTGCGATCACCCCGCCCTGCTCGCGCAGGGACATGAGCCTCTTGGAAATCTTGGAGGATGTGGTGTCAGGAAGATCTACGATCATGGCCTTCTCCAGGTTCGTCCGTCGCGGGCAAGCATTGCATCGGCTGAGGCGGGCCCCCAGCTTCCGGGGGCATAGGCCTCTGGCTGTTCGCCCAGGCCGGCCCAGTACTTTTCAAAAGGATCCAGAATGTTCCAGGAGTGTTCAACTTCCTGGTGCCGCGGGAACAGCGGTGGTTCGCCCAGCAGCACATCCAGGATGAGTCGCTCGTAGGCTTCGGGGCTGGACTCGGTGAACGAGTGCCCATAGCCGAAGTCCATGGTCACGTCGCGCACTTCCATCTGCGTTCCGGGAACCTTCGAACCGAACCGGATGGTGGCACCCTCATCGGGCTGGACTCGGATTACCACGGCGTTCTGGCAGAAGTCATCTTCACCGTGATCGCCAAACAGCAGGTTGGGGGCGCGTTTGAAGACGACGGCGATTTCCGTGACGCGGCGTCCCAGCCGCTTTCCGGCACGCAGGTAGAACGGCACGCCGGCCCACCGGCGGGTATGAATATCAACCCGCACGGCGGCGTAGGTTTCCGTCGTCGACCCGGCCGGGATGCCGTCTTCTTCGAGGTAGCCGACCACCTTTTCACCGCCCTGCCAGCCACCGGCGAACTGCCCACGCGCCGAGTGGGTGGACAGGTCGGCCGGAAGTTTCACCGCGGCCAGCACCTTTTCTTTCTCCGCGCGCAGGTCATCGGCGTTGAAGGAGATGGGTTCCTCCATTGCGGTCAGGGCCAGCAGCTGCAGCAGGTGATTCTGGATGACATCGCGTGCCGCTCCGACACCGTCGTAATACCCGGCCCGGCCGCCGGTGCCGATGTCCTCGGCCATGGTGATCTGCACGTGGTCCACATAGTTGGCGTTCCACAGCGGTTCGAACAGCTGGTTCGCGAAACGCAGCGCCAGGATGTTCTGTACCGTTTCTTTTCCCAGGTAGTGGTCGATGCGAAACACCGCGTTCGGCGGGAAGACGGACTCCACAATGTCATTGAGCCGACGGGCCGACTCCAGGTTGTGCCCGAACGGCTTCTCGATGACCACGCGCCGCCACTGGTTCTTTTTGGCCTGTGCCAGGCCATGCTTGGACAGCTGACGGCAGACCTGCTCGAATGCCTTCGGAGGGATGGACAGGTAGAACGCATGATTGCCCTGCGTTCCGCGCTGCTCATCGAGTTCACCGATGGTCGTACCCAGCCGTTTGAACGCCTCATCGTCGTCGAACTCGCCCTGCACAAAGCGGATGCCTTCAGCGAATTGGTTCCACACCGTCTCGTCGAACGGGGTGCGGGCATACGCTTTGACGGTGTGCTTGACCTCGGCGGCGAACTCACTGTGACTCCAGTCGCGGCGGCCGAACCCCACCAGCGCGAAACTCGGCGGCAGGAGTCCCCGGTTCGCGAGGTCGTACATGGCGGGCATCAGCTTCTTGCGGGCGAGGTCCCCGGTGACACCGAAGAGAACCAGGGACGATGGACCGGCCACCCGGGATAGACGACGGTCGCGGGGGTCCCGGAGTGGATTCGATCCGGTCCGCACATTCGTTTCAACGCGGGTTGCAGACATGGTTGCTTCTAACTCTCGACATGGCAATATGGTCCGCGACCGACGGTCACGAAAGTATTTGCTCGCGGGTCTCCCCGAAGGGGACGGTATCGCTGAGCGTGAGCGTGTAGCGAAAGAAGTCATGGCGGGTGACCAGGATGCCGGCACAGTGTTGCGGTATCTGGCGGAGCATGGCTTCGGCCTGGTCGAGCATCTCGTCGAGTCGGCCGGGGGTGGCAACGAAGACTTCCAGATTCTCGGTGGTCTGGGTGTGCATGATGAACAGCTTCCTGCCCCGCAGTGAGGGACTCGACGATGTCAACCCCTCATCCTTGAGGGCGTGCTGTGTGCTGGATTGTTGGGCGTGGGTGGTGATTCTCGTACTGCCCGCGGTGAAGTTTCTCCGCGGGCAGTACGAGCGTTATCGGGGCCGGATCAGTTGCGCTGGAGCTCGAGGGCGCCGATGATGGCGTCGCGGAGGTCCTTGGCTGCCTGTGCCGGGTCAGCCGCGCTGTAGATGGAGCCACCGACGACGGCGACCTCGGCGCCAGCACGCTGGACCGCTTCGATGGTGCGAAGGTTCACTCCGCCAGCAACCGAGAATGGCACGCGGGCTTCCTCGCCGGCGCGGAGCAGACCGGTCAGGTCGTAGCCAGGCTTGGCCTGCTCGTCGAGGCCAGCGTGCATCTCGACGAACTTAGCGCCGAGGGTACGGGCTTCCTTGGCGCGGGTGACCTTGTCTTCGACGCCGATGAGGTCGACGACGATGCCCTTGTTGTGAGCTTTGGCGGCCTTGACGGCGCCGGCAATGGTGGAGTCATCGGCAGTGCCGAGCACGGAAACCAGGTCAGCGCCGGCCTTGAAAGCGATATCGGCTTCGAGCTCGCCGGCGTCCATGGTCTTCATGTCAGCAAAGACGAGCTTGTCCGGGTGAGCGTTCTTGACGGCCGTGACGACGGCAAGGCCGGCGGCCTTGATCAGCGGGGTGCCGAGCTCAATGATGTCGACGTACTCGGCAACCTGGCCGGCCAGGGTGAGAGCGTCTTCGATGGTGAGCAGGTCCATTGCAACTTGGAGCTTCATGATGATGTCTACTTTCTATTGGGATTTGCGGTGGGGTGGGAAATTTGGGGCCTCGACTATTCGAGGTTGGCGTGCCTCAGCCAGAGCTGCTCGGCCGGTTCATCGACGTTGTCCCAGAGGGACTGGAAGACGGCCTCGGTGGCGAGGAAAAGTACCTGTTCGAACAGGGATCCGGAGTACTGGCGGGACACACTGGAGCCGTGGTCGGTCTTCTGAGCGGCGGGAATGATCACCAGGGCGTCAGCGAGTGCTGCGAGCGGTGAGTTTGCGTTGGTCGTGAACGCGGCAATTCGCGCTCCGGCCTTCGCCGCTGTTTCGGCCGACTTGACCACGCCCGAGGTCGTTCCCGATCCGGAGGCCACCAAGAGCAGGTCGCCGGCCCGGATGGCTGGAGTGGTGGTGTCCCCGGCGATGTGCACGGTGAGACCCAGGTGCATCAGCCGCATGCCGGCCATGCGCAAAACCAGACCGCTTCGACCGGCACCGGCGATGAACACCGAGCCGGGCTGGCTGAGCAGGCCGGCCAGGTCGGCAACCTGCCGTGCGTCGATTTTCGCCGCTGTGTTCGCGATCTCGTCCCTGACGAGAGACAGGTTGCGCGCAATGTCATCTGCGGTGCTGTAGCCGGTCCGTGTTGCATTTGCTGTCGGATTCACGATATGTCCCCTTCTATTCGGTCACTCGGCCGGGAGTGGCCGCACTGCCTTTCTGGTGTTACTCATATTCGCGAAGCAAGCGGGCGGGGGTAACACTGTTTTCTGACGGTTCTGCCTACACCTTGGGATGGGCCCATTTCGCCGCGAGGGCACCTAGGCCGAAATACCACGGCGCTGAAGGTTTTATTGAATAGACTCTGGAGAGGATCACGGCCCTGCTGCATTGGTGGGGCTGCTGAGTATGACCCCACCCGGAGCCCAGTCTCGGAGCGCAGACCTTTGGCCGTGCCGACCCCCTTTCAGTCGCAGATCTATCGATCCCTGCCGGAAATCGAGCGGGCCGATGCGATTGTCGACCGGATCACCAAGGCGATCACCCTCGGGCTGCTCAAGGTCGGCGAACGCCTTCCGCCCGAGGCTGCGCTCTCCGAAATGTTCGGGGTGGGCGGCGCAACCCTCCGGGAGGCTTTGGCGGAGCTGCGCGAGCAAGGTGTCGTCGAGACCCGCCGCGGCCGCAGCGGCGGAACCTTCGTGGTCACTCAGCCACGCACCCAGACC
This sequence comes from Cryobacterium sp. TMT1-3, assembly GCF_004402315.1. Taxonomy (NCBI): domain Bacteria; kingdom Bacillati; phylum Actinomycetota; class Actinomycetes; order Micrococcales; family Microbacteriaceae; genus Cryobacterium; species Cryobacterium sp. TMT1-3. The sequence goes on along the minus strand of NZ_SOFW01000016.1, from coordinate 3,116 downwards.
GACACCATTCGGGACTGGTTTCTCGCGACATCCATTTCGGAAATTCGCGACATCGGCGATGAGCATGCTGCAGTGGCCGCCGCGATCATCCGTTTGGCCTGTGAGCGGGCGGAAGCACACGACGTGGCCCGTCTTCAGGAACTGGCCCGCGCGTTGGTGTTGGCCACCAGCCCGGAAGGGCGGGCGGTGGCTGACAGCCGTTTTCACATTGAGTTAGCGGTCTCTGCACAATCACCGCGGCTGGCGAACGCCGAGATGCGGCTGCAGGAGGAAACAGTGCAGCAGCTGTGGACACCCCTCGCCGTGACATTCGACCCCGAGCCGGCCACGGCTGAACACCTGGAACTCGTTCGGGCCGTGGCCCAGGACCAACCCGTTAAGGCCGGAAACCTGGTGCTCGACCACATCAGGCGAAACATCTTTCACCTGATAGACACGAAGCTCACCCTCGGTTACGCCCGATCGAACCAGGACACCCCATGACCACTGACCCGCGACTCGTGCAGGCTGTCGACGCGCTGACCGGCTGGTTCAGCGCCGTCTCGGTCGAGGTCAGCGACCTCTCAGGCGGCGTCACCGCGCTGCTCGAACACAATCTTGGCGGCAAGGCCAAAGTCGACAAGGCCGCCCTGGTCGGAGTCGATGACCTCGCGGCGGAGTTTCTGACCCGAAACTCCTTTGCTGTCGGCGCCGGAACTTTCTTCGCCACGGGATCGGTGAATGAGCGCAGTCGGCCCGTGGAGTGGTGGATCCGCAAGCCATCCGGCGCCATCGGCCGGCTCAAGTTCGATCTGACCCCCGGCAGTCATCGCTACTACGACTATGAAAAACTACCGTTCTTCTCCACCGCCGTCTCCACGGGTAAGCAGACGCTCTGGGGACCATACATCGACTACCTCGGCTTCGAGGAATATATTCTCACCGTCTCAGCCCCGTTCTGGGTGCGCGCACACTTTATGGGGGTGGTGGGCTGCGACATCCGTCTCCGGGACTTGGAACCGCTCATCATGCCCCATCTGCGGCTCATTCACGGTGACGCCGCCCTCATTAACGCCAGCAACCGCGTCATTCTCGGTAACTCCGGCCGATACCTGGTCGGTGAGCGGGTGAAGTCGGAAACGCCCCACCAACCTCGACTGGCACTGGATGTGCCCTACCTCGGGCTCTCGCTCATCTACACCGCCCGGCCCGCGGCCTCCTGAAGAAGGCCGGCACGCTCAAAGCCCCGCCGGCATGCACCGGCGGGGCTTTTCGCTCCCGGGCATCGTCAAACGGTGCGCCGGGCGAAGCGAAGGCTGGTTGCTACTTCTCGAGCTCTTCCATGTCTTTCAAATCCTTCAGGTCTTGCAGGTCCTGAAGGTCCTGAAGTTCTTGTTGATCCTCAAGGTCCTCTAAATCGTGCTCGAGTTCATGTTCGAGTGCGAGTTCGAGTGCGACTTCGCGCTCGAGGTCGAGGTCGATGCGATCATCCAGGGCAAGCGCGGCGTGGCCGATGGCTGCGTATCTCACTGGATTGGTCTTGCGCAGGTACAGTGCCTGACCTGCTCCCGCGAGGAAGAGCACAGCGGAGATGTACGGGATGAGTTTGAACAGCAGGGACGACGCTGCTGGTCCAGCAGCTGTGTCGAGGTTCATGGCCATCATGAGGACGACACCCAGCATGCCCACGCCTCCTATTATGGGAGCAATTTTGGTGCGCCATACCTTTTCTTCCGGGTGGTTCTTACGGAAGTAGTTGAACACAGCGGCCATCGTGATGGTCTGCACGATCAGCAGCGAGAACGTTCCGAGCACAGCCAGAAGAACGAAGACATCCAGGTATGGGTCCTTCTGGAAGAACCAGAACCCGAGGATCCACACAATTGCAGCGCCGGTCTGAATGTACGAGGCGATGTACGGGGACCCGTGCTTCCTGTGGGTCTTGCCGAGTACGACGGGCAACACTCCTTCCCGTCCCAGCGAATACAGGTACCGGGAAGCGGCGTTGTGGAAGGCCATGGCGCAAGCGAAGGATCCGGTCATCATCAGCCACTGCATGACCAGGACCCAGCCGTGGCCGACGAACACATCGGTGGGGTGGAAGAACATGTCCAGGGGGTTGGCGCTTTGAGCCAGGGCAATAGAACCTTCCGCACCATTCCCGGCGACGGTCATCCAGGAGACGAAGATGTAGAAGATGCCGACGCCCGTGACCGCGATCAGCGTGGCGATCGGGATGATCTTCCTTGGGTTCTTTGACTCTTCCCCGTACATCACGGTCGATTCGAATCCGGTCCAGGACCAGAATGCGATGAACATGGCCAGTCCCGGCGCTGCAAGTGCCAGACCGTTGGGTTGGAAGGCGTTAATCGGGTTCAGCGTCTCCGGCATGAGCCCGTCGGGCCCCCCGCCATTGAACAGCACCCCGAAGGCCATGACGGCCAGGATCGCGATCTCAGTGGCGAGCAGTACGGCCAGGATTTTTGCGGCGAGGCTGATCTCAAAGTAGGTCAGTGCGGCGATAAGCAGGAGTCCACCGACAGCAAAAACCACCCAAGAGATATCTATCCCGAGCTGGTCCAGGAAGGCCAAATGACCGAAGTACGCGAAAATTCCGATGATGCTGGCCTCGAAGACCATGTAGCCGAAGGTGACCATATAGCCAGTGCCGAGGCCGACCACGCGTCCCAAACCTCGGGAAATGAATCCATAGAAGGCGGCCGTTGACGTCACATAGCGCGCCATCGTGACATAGGCGACGGCAAAGACCGAGAGGATCACCGTTGCCCAGATATAGGTTGCCGGGACTCCGGTTCCCACACCATAGCCGACCGCAAACGGCACGTTTCCGCTCATCACCGTAATCGGTGCGGACGTCGCGACGGCCATGAAAACGACATCCCACAGGCCCAGGCTGTTGGCTTTCAGCTTTCCCGGCTGGGAGGGGCTGGAACCTTTTGCCTTTCGCGTGGTGCCGAGCCGGCTCATCGCTCGTCCTGGCTGCAGCATGCTCCGGTGTCGTTGGTGGTGATGGCTATCTCGGACTCGGGGAGGTTGAGGGTGGGGTTTTCGTCGAAGAAGCCGTGGGGTTCGATCATGAAGCCGATGTTTTGGCGGGGCATGACGGGCCAGTCTTC